>NZ_CAJPGY010000021.1:0-129404 GCF_905339915.1 Burkholderia sp. BCC1985 | reverse complement strand
ACACCGCACACCGCACACCGCACACCGCACACCGCACACCGCACACCGCTTCGCAGCCCCAAAAGAAAAGGCGCCCGAAGGCGCCTTCAAGATGCTGCGGCTTGTCAGGCAAGCTGATTAGAACTTGTGACGGATACCGACACGCGCTGCGACTTGGTTGCTGGTCGTCGACGGATCGAGACCGTTGATCGAAGCATGTGCCTGAACGACGTTGCCTGCCGAGTCGAGCGTGTTGCCCGATGCATGCTGGTACACGCCGATCACGTAGACGTCCGTGCGCTTCGACAGGAAGTAGTCGACGCCCAGCGAGCCCTGGTGGTACTTGGCTGCCGAGTTGCCGTCGATCTTGCTGCCTTGCGTGTAGTCGTACGCCGCGCCGACGATCAATGCCGGGGTCAGCTGATACTTGAAGTTGATTTCGCCGTTGTTGAAGGTCGCGGTCTGGTTCACGAACGGACCGACCGAGAAGCCCTTGAACTTCGTGTTCGAGTACGTCGCGCCGATCGTCGCTGCGCCGAACGTGTATGCGCCGCCCGCACCGATGACCTGGTACGTGTTCGCGCTGTTCGCATACGCGCCGTAGACCGGCGACGACACGGCCGTCGCCGCAGCCGACGCGCCCGTATTGAACATGCCGCCGAAGTTCGCCGGCGTACGTGCGTTCAAGTAGCCGACACCCAACACCAGCGGGCCGTTGTTGTAACCGGCGCCGAGCGACCAGACCTGGTTCTTCGAGAACTGGCCGGCTTGACCGCCGAAGCTGTACAGGCCGCCGAACGAGAAGCCGCCGTAGGTCGGGCTCGTGTACTTGACCGCGTTGTTCACACGGTAAGCGTTGTTGAAGTTGTCGAGGTCGCCCGGGTGAGCGGCGATGTAGCCGCCCCACTGGTCGCCTGCCTCGAGCGGGCCGACGAAGTCGACGACGGAGTCGTACTGGCGACCCAGCGTGACCGTACCGTACTGGCTCGACAGGCCGACGTAAGCCTGGCGGCCGAACATCAGGCCGCCCTGGCCGAGCTTGCCGGAGTTGACGTCAAAACCGTTCTCGAGCACGAAGATCGCCTTCAGGCCGCTGCCCAGATCTTCGGTGCCGCGCAGGCCGAAGCGGCTGCCTTGCATCACGCCGCTTGCCAGGCCGTACAGGTGGCCGCCCTTGGCGTTGTTGTTGAAGATGAAGCCTTCATCGATGATGCCGTAAAGCGTCACGCTGCTTTGCGCATGTGCAGCGCCAGCAAACGCGCCCAGCGCGACGAGCGCGAGAAGCGACTTTTTCATTAACGGATCTCCAAGAATCACTGAATTTTTTTGGCGGGGCGGATAGTTATGGTGTGTTGACGGGCCCCATCAACTTCGCAAGAAGTCGCACGTAATGTAGCAAAGCCGATTTTTCCGACAAAGCGAAATGCCGTGGCTCAAGGTTGCCATGTTTCCTTTATGCAACAATGGTTAAAATCACGGGTTAACCGCAATTTCCGCTGAATAATCAAGTCGGTTACGTAGCGGAGCACGTGCCGTTGCCGCTCGCGGCAGCGCACGCAGCCAGGAGAACAGGATGGTGTTGGACGAACTGATCAGCGAATTCGATCGCGGCCTGCGATCGCTGACCGGCATTAGCCGGATGAGCCGCCCGGTGCCCGCGCCGGCGGAGCCGCCGGCCGGCGAACTGACGCCCGCGGAGCGCACGCATGCCGCCGGGCTGATGCGCGTGAACCACGTCGGCGAGGTTTGTGCGCAGGCGCTTTATCAGGCGCAGAAGCTGACCGCGCGCTCGTCGTCGTCGAAGGCGATGTTCGAGGAAGCCGCGCGCGAGGAGGAGGATCATCTCGCGTGGACCGCGCATCGGCTGAAGGAGCTCGATTCGCGTCCGAGCCTGCTCAACCCGCTGTGGTACGCCGGCGCGCTCGCGATCGGCGTCGTCGCCGGCACGCTGGGCGACAAGGTCAGCCTCGGCTTCATGGCGGAGACGGAGCGTCAGGTCGAGAGCCACCTCGACGGGCACCTGTCCGAGCTGCCGCCGACCGACACGGCGTCGCGCGCGATCGTCGAGCAGATGCGGCTCGACGAGGTGAAGCACGGCAAGGCCGCGACCGATGCCGGCGGGATCGAACTGCCGCTGCCCGCGCGGATGCTGATGCGCGCCGCGTCGAAAGTCATGACGCGGACTGCATACTATCTGTGACATTCGGAGGTGGGCGGCGCATGACGCCGCCCACCTCCGTCACCCATCGATACCGCCCGTTTTTTCCGCGTTTTCCCGCCCCCGAAAGCCCCGTCCGCACGCCAGTCTGGCCCGCCTTTCTCACGTATCACCTTCACAAGTTGCACTAGCTCATTCATTTATAACGGTTTTTGGTATGAGGGGCCGCATGAGCATGTGCGCGTAAGTCCTTGTTCTAACTAACAAAATTCGTCAAAAAACCGGGCCGCTCCCTTGACCGTGCCAAACCCTTCCTCTAAAGTGGGAGACAGTGTGAGAAAGTGTATTTTTGTGTGATTTGGCGGGCTATTCGGGCTAAATTCTTGAGCGTTGAGCGGGTGCTTCGGTGCCCTGAACGGGAGAGCGGAAAGTGTTCCAAGGGGCGTCGGCGCTGACGCTCGATGCGAAAGGGCGGATGTCGGTGCCGGCTCGCTATCGCGAAGCGCTGCAAGGACAGGCAGAAGGACGGGTGACTGTGACCAAGCACCCGGACGGCTGCCTGTTGCTGTTTCCGCGCCCCGAATGGGAGGTATTCCGCGCCAAGATCGCCGCGCTGCCGATGGATGCACATTGGTGGCGGCGGATCTTTCTCGGCAATGCAATGGATGTCGATCTCGACAGCGCGGGCCGGATTCTCGTATCGCCCGAGCTGCGGATGGCGGCCGGACTGGAAAAGGAAGTCATGTTGTTGGGAATGGGTAGTCACTTCGAGCTGTGGGATTCGCAGACCTACATCGCGAAGGAGCAGGCAGCGATGGCGCAGGGCATGCCCGACGCGCTGAAGAATTTCACGTTCTGATTGCGGTGACGGAGACGCCCGCGATGGGAAACGAATTGCAGCATCGGACCGTGCTTCTGGACGAAGCGGTCGATTCGCTCGTGACGCGGCCGGACGGCATTTATGTCGACGGTACGTTCGGGCGCGGCGGTCACAGCCGCGCGGTGCTCGCGCGGCTGGCGGCGGCCGGCCGGCTGATCGCGTTCGACAAGGATCCGAGGGCGATCGAGACGGCGCAGCGCATCGAGGATGCGCGCTTCTCGATCGTGCATGACAGCTTTGCATCGATGCGCGACGCGCTTGCGGCGCGCGGCGTCGAGAAGGTGTCGGGTGTGTTGCTGGACCTGGGCGTGTCCTCGCCGCAGGTGGACGATCCGGCGCGCGGCTTCAGCTTTCGCGCGGATGGCCCGCTGGACATGCGAATGGATCCGACGCGCGGCGAGTCGGCGGCCGAGTGGCTCGCGCGGGCTTCGGTGCAGGAATTGACGGAGGTGATACGGGATTATGGGGAAGAACGGTTTGCTTTTCAGATTGCAAAGGCGCTTGTTGCTCGCCGGGCAGAGTCCGACCGTCTTGGGCCTCTCGACACCACGGGCGAGCTTGCCCAAATCGTGGGTAACGTCGTCAAAACCCGTGAGAAGGGCAAGGATCCGGCAACCCGCACCTTTCAGGCTATACGGATTCACGTCAATCAAGAGCTTGCGGACCTGCAAGTCGTACTAGACGCGGCATTGTCGTTGCTGGAGCAAGGGGGGCGGCTGGTGGTCATCAGCTTTCATTCACTCGAGGACCGGATCGTCAAGCGATTCATGCAGGCGCACGCGAGCGCGCCTGCGGTCGATCGTCGCCTGCCGATCCGTGCCGTCGACCTCCCGAGCCCGCCGCTCAAGATCATCAGCCGTCAGTTTCCGAGCGAAGCGGAAGTTGCCGCGAATCCGCGCGCCCGGTCGGCCGTGATGCGCATCGCGGAGCGCGTCACGCCATGAGCCGCTTCAATATCTTCCTGCTGATCATCGTGATGGGCTGCGCGCTGTCGGTCGTCAACTCGACGAACCAGCAGCGCCAGATCTTCATCCAGCTGCAGCGCGCGCAGTCGCAGGAGCGTCAGCTCCAGCAGGACTACGCGCAGCTTCAATATCAGCAGAGCGCGCTGTCGAAGACGTCGCGTATCGAGCAACTCGCGAACGATTCGCTGAAGATGCAGGCGATCACGACGGGCCGCACCCAATACCTGACGCTGCCACCGGGCGCCGTGAAGGCGATCGACGCACCGATTCCGGCTTCGGCCGAGACGGCCGCCAAGGGCGGGGGAGGCGCGCGATGAAGCCGTCACAAAAGCGCCAGGACGTGAAGTTCTCGTCGAGCCCCGTGCTCGGCGTGCACCTGCCGATGTGGCGCTCGAAATTCGTCGTGTTCCTGCTGTTCATGGCGTTCGTCGCGCTGGCCGCGCGGGCGTTCTGGATCCAGGGGCCCGGCAACGCGTTCTATCAGAAGCAGGGCGAAAGCCGCTACCAGCGCACGATCGAGCTGCCGGCCACGCGCGGCAAGATCCTCGACCGTAACGGGCTCGTGCTCGCGACGAGCCTGCCCGTGCGCGCGATCTGGGCGATTCCGGATGCGGTGCCGGACGATCTCGGCGCGGACAAGGTCAATCAGCTCGGCAAGCTCCTCGGCATGACGCCGAAGGAACTGCGCGTGAAGCTGTCGGAAGACAAGGGTTTCGTCTACGTGAAGCGCCAGGTGCCGATCGACATCGCGGACAAGGTCGCCGCGCTCGACATCCCCGGCGTCTATCAGCGCAACGAATACAAGCGCTTCTATCCGGAAGGCGAGATCACCGCTCACCTGATCGGCTTCACGAACGTCGAGGATGAAGGGCAGGAAGGCGTCGAGCTCGGTGACCAGAAGATGCTGTCCGGCACGTCCGGCGTGCGCCGCGTGATCAAGGACCGGATGGGGCACATCGTCGAGGACGTCGCCGAGCAGATTCCGCCGCACAACGGGACGGACGTCGACCTGTCGATCGACAGCAAGATCCAGTACATCGCGTATGCGAACCTGAAGGCCGCCGTCGAGAAGTTCAAGGCGAAGGCCGGCGCGGCGATGGTGGTCGACGTGCGTACCGGCGAGGTGCTCGCGCTCGTCAACTATCCGACGTACAACCCGAACGACCGTTCGCGCATGACGGGCGAGCAGTTGCGCAACCGGATCATGACCGACGTGTTCGAGCCGGGCTCGATCATGAAGCCGTTTACGGTGTCGCTCGCGCTCGACCTGCACCGCGTGACGCCGAACACGCTCGTCGAAACGGGCAACGGGCATTTCGTGCTCGACGGCGCGCCGATCACCGACGACGCGGGTTTCGGCACGCTGACGGTCGGCGGGGTGATCCAGAAGTCGAGCAACATCGGCGCGACGAAGATCGCGATGACGATGCGGCCCGAGGAAATGTGGAATATGTATACGAGCATCGGCCTCGGTCAGGCGCCGAAGGTCGGGTTCCCGGGCGCGGTGGCCGGCCGCCTGCGTCCGTGGAAGAACTGGCGGCGCATCGAGCAGGCGACGATGTCGTACGGCTACGGCCTGTCGGTGTCGCTGTTCCAGCTCGCGCGCGCCTACACGGCGATCGCGCACGACGGCGAGCTGATGCCCGTGACCATTTTCAAGACCGACCCCAATCAGCCGATCGTGGGCACGCAGGTGTTCAACCCGACCACCGCGCGCGAAGTGCGCGCGATGCTCGAGACGGTGGTCGCGCCGGGCGGCACGTCGCCGGATGCGGCCGTGCCGGGTTATCGGGTCGGCGGCAAGAGCGGTACCGCGTACAAGCATGAAGGTCACGGCTACACGCGCAAGTACCGCGCGTCGTTCGTCGGGATGGCACCGATGCCGAATCCGCGCGTCGTGATCGCGGTGTCGGTCGACGAGCCGACCGCCGGCAGCCACTTCGGCGGCCAGGTGTCGGGCCCCGTATTCTCGGCGATCGCGGGCGATACGATGCGTGCGCTGAACGTGCCGCCGAACATGCCGATCAAGCAACTGGTCGTGTCCGACGACACGCCGGGCGCGCCCGCCAAGACGGGCCCGCAAAAGCTCGCCGCCGGCGGCGGTGCGAAGCATATGATCGTATCCAGCACGACACGTAATTCACCAGGAGTTGTTCGATGAGCGCCGCTCGCAGTTCCCATCCGGCGCATCAGCAGATCGCGGCCGCGCTTGCGTGGCTGCGCCAGCATGTGGCCCCCGCGGCGCAACTGCATGCCGACACGCGCAGCCTGCAGGCAGGCGACGTGTTTCTCGGCTATGCGGTCGACGGGGCAGACAATCGCGCCTTCATTGCCGAGGCCGTCTCCCGCGGTGCGGCCGCCGTGCTGTATCAGCCGGAAGGCCTCGCAGCCGCGCCGGCCGCACCCGTCGCACTCGCGGTGCCGGCGCTCGACCAGCTGGCCGGCGAGATCGCCAGCGGCTGGTACGGCGACCCGAGCGACAGCCTGCTCGCCATCGGCGTGACCGGCACCAACGGCAAGACGTCGTGCACGCACTGGATCGCGGCCGCGCTGACGGCGCTGCACCAGCCGTGCGCGCTGATCGGCACGCTCGGCAGCGGCATGCCGGGGCAGCTGGTGCCGACCGGCTTCACGACGCCGGACGCGCCGCAGCTGCAGCGCAGCCTCGCGCAACTGCACGACGCGGGCGCAAAGGCCGTCGCGATGGAAGTGTCGTCGCACGCGCTGCACCAGGGCCGCGTGAACGGCACGGCATTCGACATCGCCGTGTTCACGAACCTCACGCAGGATCACCTCGACTATCACGGCACGTTCGATGCGTACGAAGCCGCGAAGTCGAAACTGTTCGCATGGCGCGGCCTGCGCGCGGCGGTCGTCAATCGCGACGACGCAGCCGGCCGCCGCCTGCTCGAGAAGCTGGCCGGCCGCGTGCGCACGATCGCCTACGGAATCGGCGACGTGCACGCGGCCGACGCCGATCGCGAACTGGTCGCGCTCGACGTGCGCGCGACCGCCACCGGCACGGCATTCCGCCTGTGCTCGTCGTGGGGCGACGCGGACATCGAGGTCGGCACGCTCGGCACGTTCAACGTCAGCAACCTGCTCGCGGTGCTCGGCTCGCTGCTCGCGGCCGACCTGCCGTTCGACGCGGCGGTCGCGGAGATTGCGCGGCTCGAGTCCGTCAACGGTCGCATGCAGCGCCTCGGCGGCCGGCTGGCGAACGACGAACCGTTGGTCGTGATCGACTATGCACATACGCCCGACGCGCTCGAGAAGACGCTCGACGCGTTGCGCCCGATCGCGGCGGCGCGCGGCGGCCGGCTCGTCTGCATGTTCGGCTGCGGCGGCGATCGCGATGCGACCAAGCGTCCGCTGATGGGCGCGATCGCCGAGCGGCTCGCCGACGAAGTCGTCGTCACGAGCGACAACCCGCGCAGCGAGGATCCGCAGCGCATCATCGACCAGGTCATCGCGGGCATGACCGCGCCCGATCGCGCACGCCGCATCGAGGATCGCGCGAGCGCGATCCTGCAGGCCGTGCGCGGCGCCGCCCGCGAGGATGTCGTCGTGCTGGCCGGCAAGGGGCACGAGGCAACGCAGGAAATCATGGGCAAGAAGCGCACGTTCTCCGATCAGGATCACGCGCGGCTCGCACTCGCGGCACGCGCGACGCACGGCAAGGGAGGCGGCGAATGACGATGCTCACTCTGGGCGAAGCCGCCCGCCTGATTCCCGGCGCCACCGTCCACGGCGATCCGGACACCACGTTCGAGCGCGTGTCGACGGACAGCCGCACGGTCGGCCCCGGCGACCTGTTCGTCGCGCTGAAGGGCGAGCGCTTCGACGCGCACGACTTCCTCGGCGACGTGGCCGTGCGCGGCGCGTCGGCGGCGCTCGTCGCACACGTGCCGGCGGGCCTCGCGATGCCGGCGATCGAAGGCGGCGAAACGCGTGCCGCGCTCGGCGCGCTCGCGCACGGCTGGCGCAAACGATTCGCGCTGCCGCTCGTCGCGGTGACGGGCAGCAACGGCAAGACGACCGTCAAGGAAATGATCGCGTCGATCTTCGCCGCGGCGGTCGGTACCGACGCGCGGCTCGCGACGGCCGGCAACCTGAACAACGACGTCGGGCTGCCGCTGACGTTGCTGCGCCTGTCGACCGCGCATCGCCTCGCGGTGATCGAGATCGGCATGAACCACCCGAGCGAGACCGAAGTTCTGGCGCGCCTCACCGCGCCCACGGTCGCGCTCGTCAACAACGCGCAGCGCGAACACCAGGAATTCATGGCGACGGTCGAAGCCGTCGCGCTCGAACACGCGGCCGTGATCCATGCGCTGCCGCCGGACGGCGTCGCGGTGTTCCCGGCCGACGATGCGTACGCGGGCATCTGGCGCGTCGCGGCGACCGGCAACCGGATCCTCGATTTCGCACTGCACGACGCCGAACGGCAGAACGATGCGCAGGTCGTCGGTCGCCTTCACGGCGGCGAACTCGCGATCGACACGCCGGCGGGCGCCGTCACGGTGCGGTTGCGTGCGCTCGGCGAGCACAACGCGCGCAACGCGCTGGCCGCGACGGCCGCGGCGCTGGGCGCGGGTGTCGAACTCTCGGCGATCAAGCAGGGCCTCGAGTCGTTCGAACCGGTCAAGGGCCGGCTCCAGGTGAAGCAGGCGATCGCCGGCAGCCTCGCGGGCGCGACGGTCGTCGACGATACGTACAACGCGAACCCCGATTCGATGCGTGCGGCGATCGACGTGCTTGCTGCCCATCCGGCGCCGCGCGTGCTGGTGATCGGCGACATGGGTGAAGTCGGCGACGAAGGCCCGGCGTTTCACCGGGAGATCGGTGCGTATGCGCGCGAGCGCGGCATCGATGCGCTGTTCGCGCTCGGCGATGCGTCGCGCGATGCGTGCACGGCGTACGGCGAGACGGCCCGCCACTTCGGCGACGTCGGCGCGCTGGTGACGGCGCTGCTCGCGGCGGGCTATGGCGCGCGGGCGACGGTGCTCGTGAAGGGCTCGCGGTACATGAAGATGGAGCGCGTGGTCGACGCGCTGACGAACCAACCCGCGGCGGGCACGGTGCCCGCCGCACACTGAGTAGAAGGAAGGAAGCATGCTGCTGGCGCTGGCGCAATGGCTGCAGGGAGACGCAAGCTTTTTGCGCTTGTTCACGTACCTGACGTTCCGTGCGGTGATGGCTACCATCACCGCGCTCGGTATCGGGCTCGTGTGCGGACCGTGGGTGATCCGCAAGCTGACGCAAATGAAGGTCGGGCAGGCCGTGCGCAAGGACGGCCCGCAAAGCCATCTCGTCAAGTCCGGCACGCCGACGATGGGCGGCGTGCTGATCCTGATCGGCATCGCGGTCGCGACGCTGCTGTGGGGCGACCTGACGAACCGTTTCATCTGGATCGTCATGCTCGTCACGTTCGGCTTCGGCGTGATCGGCTGGGTCGACGACTACCGCAAGGTCGTCTACAAGGACCCGCGCGGGATGTCGTCGCGCGAAAAGTATTTCTGGCAGTCGGTGATCGGGCTGTTCGCGGCGGTCTACCTCGCATTCAGCGTGTCCGAGGCGAACAACGTGCGCGTGTTCGACCTGTTCATGGCGTGGGTGAGGAGCGGCCTGTCGATGGGGCTGCCGGCGCGGGCCGACCTGATGCTGCCGTTCCTGAAGTCGATCAGCTATCCGCTGGGCGTGTGGGGCTTCATCGTGCTGACGTATTTCGTGATCGTCGGCGCGAGCAACGCGGTGAACCTGACCGACGGCCTCGACGGGCTCGTGATCATGCCGGTCGTGCTGGTCGGCGGGTCGCTCGGCGTGTTCGCGTACGTGATGGGCAGCTCGGTCTATTCGAAATACCTGCTGTTCCCGCACATCCCGGGCGCCGGTGAACTGCTGATCTTCTGTTCCGCGATGGGCGGGGCAGGGCTCGCGTTCCTCTGGTACAACACGCACCCCGCGCAGGTGTTCATGGGCGACGTCGGCGCGCTGGCGCTCGGCGGCGCGCTCGGCACGGTCGCGGTGATCGTGCGCCAGGAAATCGTGCTGTTCATCATGGGCGGCATCTTCGTCGCGGAAACGCTGTCGGTGATGCTGCAGGTGTCGTGGTTCAAGTACACGAAGAAGCGTTACGGCGAAGGGCGGCGCCTGCTGAAGATGGCGCCGCTGCATCACCATTTCGAATTGTCCGGCTGGAAGGAAACGCAGGTGGTGGTGCGTTTCTGGATCATCACGCTGATGCTGTGCCTGTTCGGTCTGTCCACCCTCAAGCTGCGGTAAAGGAAAGGTAACAAGGATGTCTGGCGAGATGTTTGGAGATCGGCAGCGGCCGATGGTGCTCGTACTGGGGCTCGGTGAATCGGGTCTCGCGATCGCGCGGTGGTGCGCGAGGCACGGGTGCCGGCTGCGTATTGCCGATACCCGCGAGGCGCCGCCGAACCTTGCCGCGCTGCAGGCCGAAGGCATCGATGCGGAGTTCGTCGGCGGGCCGTTCACGCCCGCGCTGCTCGACGGCGGCGTCGAGATCGTCGGGCTGAGCCCCGGCCTGTCGCCGCTCGAACCGGCGCTGGCATCGCTGATCGCGGCCGCGAACGAGCGCGCGATCGCGGTATGGGGCGAACTGGAATTCTTCGCGCAGGCGCTGCGCGCGCTCGGCACGAGCGGCTACCAGCCGAAGGTGCTCGCGATCACCGGCACCAACGGCAAGACCACGACGACGAGCCTGACGGGCCTGCTGTGCCGGCGTTCGGGCAAGAAGGTCGCCGTCGCCGGCAACATCAGCCCGGCGATGCTCGACCGGCTCGCGGGCGCGATCGACGAGACGGCGCTGCCCGACGTGTGGGTGCTCGAACTGTCGAGCTTCCAGCTCGAGACGGCGCGCACGTTCGCGCCCGACGCGGCCGCGATTCTCAACATCACGCAGGATCACCTCGACTGGCACGGCAGCTTCGACGCGTATGCGGCCGCGAAGGGCCGGATCTTCGGCGCGACGACGACGCGCGTGCTCAACCGCGACGACGCGGCCGTGATGAAGTTCGCGCCGGCCGCCGGCGCGGCCGATGCGGCGCGCACGGTCACGTTCGGGCTGAACGAACCGGTGCAGGACGGCGACTACGGGCTGTCGCGCGATAACGGTATCGCGTGGCTGGTCGAAGCGGTCGACCGCGACGCGCCGGACGAAACGACGACGACCCGCCGGCGCAAGCGCGACGGCGCGCATACGCCCGACATCGCGCAGAAGCGCCTGATGCCGGTCGACGCGCTGCGCATCCGCGGGCTGCACAACGCGGCGAACGCGCTGGCCGCGTTCGCGCTCGCGCGTGCGATCGACTTGGCCGCAGCGCCGCTGCTGCACGCGCTGCGCGAATACCGCGGCGAGGCGCATCGCGTCGAAGTGATCGCGACGATCGACGACGTGGACTACGTCGACGACAGCAAGGGAACGAACGTCGGCGCGACGGTGGCCGCGCTCGACGGGCTCGCGCAGAAGATCGTGCTGATCGCCGGCGGCGACGGCAAGGGGCAGGATTTCGCGCCGCTGGTCGCGCCGGTCGCGCGCTGGTGTCGTGCGGTGATGCTGATCGGCCGCGACGCGCCGGCGATTCGCGACACGCTCGCCGAAACCGGCGTGCCGCTCGCGGACCACGCGACGCTCGAAGGCGCGGTGCGTGCCGCCGCCGAGCTCGCCGAGCCGGGCGATGCGGTGCTGCTGTCGCCCGCGTGCGCGAGCCTCGACATGTTCAGGAACTACGCCCATCGCGCGGAGGTGTTCCGCGCGGCGGTGGATGAAGTCGCCATCGACAAAGGAGCGACGCCATGAGCTGGTCCGATCGCCTCGTCTCCCGTTTCAACGACCGGCGCGACACCGGCGGCAATGCCGCCGGCGGCCGCGTCGCGTCCGCCACGCGCGCTGCGACCGGCGGCCTCGCGAGCGTCGTCAACGGCGTGCGGCCGAGCCGCTCGCGGATGCTCGACTTCGACTACTCGCTGCTGTGGGTCGCGATCGCGCTGCTCGGGCTCGGCGTCGTGATGGTGTATTCGGCGTCGATCGCGATGCCCGATTCGCCGAAATACGCGTCGTATCACGATTACGCGTTCCTGATGCGCCACTGCGTGTCGCTCGTCGTCGCGTTCATCGCGGCGGTGATCGCGTTCCGCGTGCCGGTGTCGACCTGGGACAAATACGCGCCGCATCTCTTCCTGATCGCGCTGGTCGGCCTCGTGATCGTGCTGATCCCGCACGTCGGCAAGGGCGTGAACGGCGCGCGCCGCTGGATTCCGCTCGGCATCACGAACATGCAGCCGTCGGAAATCATGAAGCTCGCGGTGACGATCTACGCGGCGAACTACACGGTGCGCAAGCAGGAGTACATGCAGAGCTTCGCGAAAGGCTTCCTGCCGATGGCGTTCGCGGTCGGTCTCGTCGGCGCGCTGCTGCTGCTCGAGCCGGACATGGGCGCGTTCATGGTGGTCGCCGCGATCGCGATGGGCGTGCTGTTCCTCGGCGGCGTGAACGGCAAGCTGTTCGGCGGCCTGGTCGCGACGGCGGTCGGCACCTTCACGATGCTCGTATGGCTGTCGCCGTGGCGCCGCGAGCGGATCTTCGCGTATCTCGATCCGTGGGACGAACGGTATGCGCAGGGCAAGGCGTACCAGCTCACGCATTCGCTGATCGCGTTCGGCCGCGGCGAGTGGTTCGGCGTCGGCCTCGGCGGCAGCGTCGAGAAGCTGAACTACCTGCCCGAAGCGCATACCGACTTCATCCTCGCGGTGATCGGCGAGGAACTCGGCTTTGTCGGCGTGATGGTCGTGATCCTGCTGTTCTACTGGATCGTGCGCCGCGCGTTCGAGATCGGCCGCCAGGCGCTCGCGCTCGATCGCACGTTCGCGGGCCTGACGGCGAAGGGCATCGGTATCTGGTTCGGCGCGCAGACGTTCATCAACATGGGCGTGAACCTCGGCCTGCTGCCGACCAAGGGCCTGACGCTGCCGCTCGTGAGCTATGGCGGCTCGGGCATCCTGCTGAACTGTGTCGCGCTCGCGGTGCTGCTGCGGGTCGATTATGAAAATCGCGTACTGATGCGGGGAGGGAAGGTATGACCTCCCTGCGTCAGTACGCGATTTCGGCGAAGGCTAACTTCGTGCGCGAAGCGTGCGAAGTTAAGCGTAGCGGCCGTAGCCAAAACGTTCGTTCATTCTTGCTGATGCGGGGAGGGAAGGTATGACCGCGTCGCGACGCACGCTGATGGTGATGGCAGGCGGCACCGGGGGCCACGTGTTCCCGGGGCTCGCGGTCGCGCACCGGATGGAAGCGGCGGGCTGGCGCGTCGTGTGGCTCGGCAATCCGGCCGGGATGGAAGCGACGCTCGTGCCGAAGCACGGCATTCCGATGGAATACGTGCGCTTCGGCGGACTGCGCGGCAAGGGCCTGAAGACCAAGCTGACGCTGCCGTTCAACCTGCTGCGCGCATGCTGGCAGAGCCTCGGCGCACTGCACCGCGTGCGGCCCGACGTCGTGCTCGGGATGGGCGGCTACATCACGTTCCCGGCGGGCGTGATGGCCGCGCTGTCGGGTCGTCCGCTCGTGCTGCACGAACAGAATTCGATCGCGGGCCTGACCAACAAGGTGCTCGCGAAACTGGCCAGACGCGTGCTCGTCGCGTTTCCCGGCGCGCTGCCGCACGCGGAATGGACGGGCAACCCGATTCGTGCGGAACTTGCGCACACGGAACCGCCCAAAGCACGCTATGCGTCGCGCAGCGGCCCGCTGAACGTGCTGGTCGTCGGCGGCAGCCTCGGTGCGGCCGCGCTGAACGAAGTCGTGCCGCGCGCGCTGGCGCTGCTGACGCCGGACGAGCGCCCGCGCGTCGTGCACCAGGCCGGCGCAAAGCACATCGACGCGCTGAAGGCGAATTACGAAGCGGCCGGTTTCGCGGCCGGCGAAGACGTGCGGCTCGTGCCGTTCATCGACGACATGGCGAGCGCGTACGCGGCGGCGGATCTGGTGGTCTGCCGTTCCGGCGCGATGACGGTGTCGGAGATCGCGGCGGTGGGCGTGGCGGCGCTGTTCGTGCCGTTCCCGTACGCGGTCGACGACCACCAGACGACCAACGCCGCGTTCCTCGCCGATGCGGGCGCGGCCGTGCTGGTGCAACAACGCGACCTGTCGGCGGAACTGCTCGCCGACTGGCTGCGCGGCCAGTCGCGGGCGTCGCTCGCGGACATGGCAGAGCGTTCGCGCTCGCTGGCGAAGCCCGAGGCCACCGACGAAGTCGCGCGTGTCTGCGCGAAGGTGGCCGGCGCGAACCTGGAAAAACTGCAATGAAACACATCGTCAAACACATTCATTTCGTCGGGATCGGCGGCGCGGGCATGAGCGGCATCGCCGAAGTGCTCGTCAACCTCGGCTACGAGGTCAGCGGCTCCGACCTGTCGCGCAACGCGGTGACCGACCGTCTCGAGGCGCTCGGCGCGCGGATCGCGATCGGCCACGACGCGGCGAACATCGAGGGCGCGAACGCGGTCGTCGTATCGACGGCCGTGCGCTCGGACAACCCCGAGGTGCTGGCCGCGCGTAGCCAGCGCGTGCCGATCGTGCAGCGCGCGGTGATGCTCGCGGAACTGATGCGCCTGAAGCAGGGCATCGCGATCGCCGGCACGCACGGCAAGACCACGACGACGAGCCTCGTCGCGAGCGTGCTCGCGGCAGGCGGGCTGGACCCGACCTTCGTGATCGGCGGCCGGCTGATCAGCGCCGGCGCGAACGCGCGGCTCGGCACGGGCGACTTCATCGTCGCCGAGGCCGACGAGTCGGACGCGTCGTTCCTGAACCTGTATCCGGTGATCGAAGTCATCACGAACATCGACGCCGATCACATGGACACTTACGGCCACGATTTCGCGCGGCTCAAGCAGGCGTTCATCGAGTTCACGCAGCGCCTGCCGTTCTACGGCAGCGCGGTGGTGTGCGTCGACGATCCGAACGTGCGGCAGATCATCCCGTTCATCTCGAAGCCGGTCGTGCGCTACGGGCTGTCGCCGGACGCGCAGGTGCGCGCGGAAGACATCGACGCGCGCGACGGCCGCATGCACTTCACGGTGATCCGCGAAGGCCGTGCGCCGCTCGCGGTGGTGCTGAACCTGCCGGGCCTGCACAACGTGCAGAACGCGCTCGCGGCGATCGCGATCGCGACCGATCTCGGCGTGGCGGACGACGCGATCCAGCTGGCGCTCGCGGAATTCAACGGCGTCGGCCGGCGCTTCCAGCGCTACGGCGAGGTGCCGAGCGCGGACGGCGGCCAGTACACGCTGATCGACGATTACGGCCACCACCCGGTCGAGATGGCCGCGACGATCGCGGCCGCGCGCGGCGCATTCCCGGGCCGCCGCCTCGTGCTGGCGTTCCAGCCGCACCGCTACACGCGCACGCGCGACTGCTTCGACGATTTCGTCAACGTGCTGTCGACGGTCGACGCGCTGGTGCTGACGGAAGTTTATGCCGCGGGCGAAGCGGCGATCGCGACGGCCAACGGCGACGCGCTGTCGCGTGCGCTGCGCGCGGTGGGGAAGGTTGACCCGGTGTTCGTCGCGACGGTCGACGACGTGCCGGATGCATTGGCGACGGTCGCGCAGAACGGCGACGTGGTGATCACGATGGGCGCGGGTTCGATCGGCGGCGTGCCGGCGAAGCTCGTGCAACACACTCAACAGAAGGCATGACATGAGCGGGATCGATCCGAAACGTTTCGGCAAGGTGGCGGTGTTGTTCGGCGGCGAATCCGCCGAGCGCGAGGTGTCGCTCACCTCGGGCCGCCTCGTGCTCCAGGGCCTGCGCGACGCGGGCGTCGACGCGCATCCGTTCGACCCGGCCGAGCGGCCGCTGTCGGCGCTGAAGGACGAAGGCTTCGTGCGCGCGTTCAACGCGCTGCACGGCGGTTACGGCGAGAACGGCCAGATCCAGGGCGCACTCGATTTCTACGGGATCCGCTACACGGGCAGCGGCGTGCTCGGCTCGGCGCTCGGCCTCGACAAGTTCCGCACGAAGCTCGTGTGGCAGCAGACGGGCGTGCCGACGCCGCCGTTCGAGATGGTGATGCGGGGCGACGACTACGCGGCGCGCGCGACGGACATCGTCGCGAAGCTCGGCCTGCCGCTGTTCGTGAAGCCGGCGAGCGAAGGCTCGAGCGTCGCGGTGCTGAAGGTGAAGACGGCCGACGCGTTGCCCGCCGCACTGTCGGAAGCGGCGACGCACGACAAGATCGTGATCGTCGAGAAGAGCATCGAAGGCGGCGGCGAATACACCGCGTGCATCGCCGGCGATCTCGACCTGCCGCTGATCAAGATCGTGCCGGCCGGCGAGTTCTACGACTACCACGCGAAGTATGTCGCCGACGACACGCAGTACCTGATTCCGTGCGGGCTGCCCGCCGAACAGGAAGCGGAACTGAAGCGCATCGCGCGCCGCGCGTTCGACGTGCTCGGCTGCACCGACTGGGGCCGGGCGGACTTCATGCTCGACGCCGCCGGCAACGCGTATTTCCTGGAAGTGAACACGGCCCCCGGGATGACCGACCACTCGCTGCCGCCGAAGGCCGCGCGCTCGATCGGCATCAGCTATTCGGAGCTGGTCGTGAAGGTGCTGTCGCTTACGCTCAACGACTGACGCAGGAACGGAACGACGTATGTGGAACAACGTTCGCCAACTCAACCTTGCCGCCAGCGCGCTGTACGCGCTGTTGCTGCTCGTGTTGGCGGCGGCCGGCTGCTACTGGCTGATCCAGCGTCCGACGTTCGCGCTGCGCGAAATCCGGATCGATGGCGACACCGAGCACATCAACTCGCCGACGGTGCGTGCGGGCGTGGTCGGCCGGCTGAAGGGCAATTTCTTCACGGTCGATCTCGACGCGGCGCGGGCCGCGTTCGAGCAGATGCCGTGGGTGCGCCACGCGAGCGTGCGCCGGGTGTGGCCGAATGCGCTGGCTGTCACGCTCGAGGAGTACAAACCGCTCGGGACCTGGGGCAGTGCGCAGCTCGTGAGCGTCGACGGCGAGCTGTTCACCGCGAACCAGGGCGAACTGGATCAGGAATTGCCCGCGTTCGACGGCCCGGAGGGCAGTGCGAAGGAAGTCGTCACGCGGTATCACGACTTCGCGAACTGGTTTGCGCCGCTGAAGGCGGCGCCGGAAGAAGTGACGCTGTCGGCGCGCTACGCGTGGACGGTGAAGCTGTCGAACGGCATGCAGGTCGAGCTGGGCAAGGAACGCAACAGCGAGTCGCTGCATGACCGGAGCCAGCGCCTCGTCGCCGCGTGGCCGGCTGTCACGGAGCGTTGGGGCAACGACATCGAGTACGCGGACCTGCGTTATCCGAACGGATTCGCGATTCGTGCGGCAGGCATGCGGTTCCTGACCGATACCGACAAGCGCAAGAAGTAACGAGAGATCACACGCAAGAGCACTTTATGAGCAAAGACTACAAGGATCTGCTGGTTTCCCTCGACATCGGCACGTCGAAGGTGGTGGCCATCGTCGCCGAGCTGAAGGGCGAAGGCCATTACGAGGTGATCGGCCTCGGCCAGAGCGAGTCGAAAGGTCTGAAGAAGGGCGTGGTGGTCAACATCGAGGCCACCGTGCAGTCGATCCAGCGCGCGCTCGAGGAAGCCGAGCTGATGGCCGACTGCAAGATCACCAACGTGTTCACGGGGATCGCCGGCAGCCACATCCGCAGCTTCAACTCGAGCGGGATGGTCGCGATCAAGGACAAGGAGGTCACGCAGACCGACGTCGCGCGCGTGATCGAGACCGCGAAGGCGATCAACATCCCGACCGACCAGCAGGTGCTGCACATCCTCACGCAGGAATTCATCATCGACGGCCAGGAAGACGTGCGCGAGCCGATCGGCATGAGCGGGATCCGCCTCGAGGTGAAGGTGCACATCGTGACCGGTGCGGTCAGCGCCGCGCAGAACATTGTCAAGTGCGTGCGCCGCTGCGGGCTGGAAGTGAACGACCTGATCCTGCAGCCGCTCGCGTCGTCGCTGGCCGTGCTGACTGAAGACGAGAAGGATCTCGGCGTGGTGCTGGTCGACGTCGGCGGCGGCACGACCGACATCGCGATCTTCGCCGAAGGCGCGATTCGCCACACCGCGGTGATTCCGATCGCCGGCGACCAGATCACGAGCGACATCGCGATGGCGCTGCGCACGCCGACGCCGGACGCGGAAGACATCAAGGTCGGCTACGGGATCGCGAAGCAGGCGCTCGCCGATCCGGACGAGATGGTCGAAGTGCCGGGCCTCGGCGAACGCGGTCCGCGCACGCTGTCGCGCCAGGCGCTTGCCGCCGTGATCGAGCCGCGCGTCGAGGAACTGTTCTCGCTCGTGCAGCAGGTCGTGCGCGAGTCGGGTTACGAAGAACTGCTGAGCTCCGGCGTGGTCATTACCGGCGGGGCTTCGATGATGCCGGGCATGGTCGAGCTCGGCGAAGACATTTTCCTGAAGCCGGTGCGCATCGGCGCGCCGGAATACGCAGGCGGCCTCGCCGACGTGGTGCGCAACCCGCGCTACTCGACGGCGATGGGCCTGCTGGTCGAAGGCAGTGCGCAGCGCATGCGCGGCCGCAAGGTCGCCGTGCAGTCCGGCAACGCGGGGCAGATCTTCTCGCGGATGAAGGAATGGTTCCTGAGCAACTTTTGACATACCGAATCGAAATTCGCGCCGGTGCCGGCGGCTGGCGCGCGACAGGGGGTTGCCCGATCTCCTGCCGAATAACGGCCGAGTAGTTCTATTTTCTTGACGGAGGCAACAATGGAATTCGAAATGCTGGAAACCGAAACCAACGGCACCATCATCAAGGTGGTCGGCGTTGGCGGCGCTGGCGGCAATGCCGTTCAGCACATGATCAACCGTGGCGTGCAGGGCGTCGACTTCATCGTGATGAACACCGACGCACAGGCGCTGTCGCGTGCGCGCGCACCGTCCGTGATCCAGCTCGGCAACACGGGCCTCGGCGCCGGCGCGAAGCCGGAAATGGGCAAGGCGGCGGCGGAAGAGGCGCGCGAGCGCATCGCCGACGCACTGCGTGGCGCGCACATGGTGTTCATCACGGCCGGCATGGGTGGCGGCACGGGCACGGGCGCGGCGCCGGTGGTCGCGCAGATCGCGAAGGAGATGGGCATCCTGACGGTGGGTGTCGTCAGCAAGCCGTTCGAATTCGAAGGCGGCAAGCGCATGCGCGTCGCGGAAGCAGGCTCGCAGCAACTGGAGGATCACGTCGACTCGCTGATCGTCGTCCTGAACGACAAGCTGTTCGACGTGATGGGCGATGACGCCGAGATGGACAAGTGCTTCCAGTGCGCGGACGACGTGTTGAACAACGCGGTTGCGGGCATTGCCGAAATCATCAATGTCGATGGCCTCGTGAACGTCGACTTCGAAGACGTGAAGACGGTGATGGGCGAGCAGGGCAAGGCGATGATGGGCACGGCGACGGTCGCCGGCGTCGATCGCGCACGCCTCGCGGCGGAACAGGCCGTGGCGAGCCCGCTGCTCGAAGGCGTCGATCTGTCGGGCGCGCGCGGCGTGCTGGTCAACATCACGTCGAGCCGTTCGCTGCGTCTGTCGGAAACGCGCGAAGTGATGAACACGATCAAGAGCTACGCGGCGGAAGATGCCACGGTGATCTTCGGTGCGGTGTACGACGACGCGATGGGCGATGCGCTGCGCGTGACGGTCGTGGCGACGGGTCTGGGCCGTGCGGCGAAGAAGCAGCAATCGGCTCCGATGACGCTGCTGCGCACCGGCACCGACAACCAGCCGGTGAACGTCTCGCACGGCTATGCGCAGCCGCAGCACGTCAGCACGGCCGACTACGGCGCGCTCGATACGCCGGCGGTGTGGCGCAACTCGCGCGAAACCGCGGCATCGCACGTGCAGGCGCTGCAGGAGAAGGGTGTCGACACGTACGACATCCCGGCTTTCCTGCGCAAGCAGGCTGACTGACGACGCACACAGGCGAAGCCGCGGCAAGTTTGCCGCGGTAACGCCGGCGTGACGGATGCCACGGACCACGACAGGCCGCGTCGGATGCGACGCCGGGCCGGGAAACGTGCCCTCTTCGCTCGAGCGAGGCGGGATGGGCCGTGCTGTCCGCTACACGCTGAAAAACCGTATCGCTATGAGGGACCAGCCATGATTCAAGTGGGCGACGCGCTGCCCGACGCGCAACTGTTCGAGTTCATCGACGACGCGCGCGAAGGCTGCACGCTGGGGCCGAATGCCTTCAGCGTGCGCGACCAGGTTGCGGGAAAGCGGGTGGTGATCTTCGGATTGCCGGGAGCTTTCACGCCGACCTGCTCGGCGCAGCATGTGCCGGGCTATGTCGAGCACGCCGAGCAACTGCGCTCGGCGGGCATCGACGAGCTCTGGTGCGTGTCCGTCAACGACGCATTCGTGATGGGCGCATGGGGACGTGATCTGCACACCGCGGGCAAGGTGCGCATGATGGCGGACGGCAGCGCTGCTTTCACTCATGCGCTGGGGCTGACGCAGGATTTGTCCGCGCGTGGCATGGGAATCCGTTCCCTGCGCTACGCGATGGTGGTCGACGACGGTGTGGTCAAGACGCTGGCCGTCGAAGCGCCGGGCAAGTTCGAAGTGAGCGATGCGGCGAGCGTGCTCGCGACGTTGAAGTCCTGATCGTGCGGTGCGCCGTTGCCTGCCGGCAACGCTGCTCACCGGCCTCAGGGCAGTTGTAACACGGGCCGATGACCGGAAACGCCTCCGTTCCGGGCATCGGCCCGTCCCGTATCGGCGCGGGTAACCAGTCGAAACAGATTGATACGCAGTTTCAAACAGCGTCGAATAGGGAATTACGCTATAATCTCACCTATCGAATATAACTCCTGATTGATATTCTCAATCAAGACGAAGAACATCATGCTGAAGCAGCGCACCATCAAATCGATCGTGAAGACCGTGGGCATCGGTCTCCACTCGGGCCGCAAGGTCGAACTGACGCTCCGCCCGGCCGCGCCGGGCACGGGGATCGTATTCTCGCGCGTCGACCTGCCCACGCCTGTCGACATCCCGGCATCCGCGATGTCGATCGGCGACACGCGGCTCGCGTCGGTGCTGCAGAAGGATGGAGCGCGCGTGTCGACCGTCGAGCACCTGATGTCGGCGTGCGCCGGCCTCGGCATCGACAACCTCTATGTCGACGTGACGGCCGAGGAAATCCCGATCATGGACGGCAGCGCCGCGTCCTTCGTGTTCCTGATCCAGTCCGCGGGCATCGAGGAGCAGAACGCGCCGAAGCGCTTCATCAAGGTGAAGAAGCCGGTCGAAATCCGCGACGGCGACAAGTTCGCGCGTCTCGATCCGTATTTCGGCTTCAAGCTGAAGTTCACGATCGACTTTCGTCACCCGGCCGTCGACAAGACCGGCCAGGAGCTCGAGGTCGATTTCGCGAATACGTCGTACGTGCGCGAGATCGCGCGTGCGCGCACGTTCGGTTTTGCCCATGAAGTCGAAATGATGCGCGAGCTGGGTCTCGCGCGCGGCGGCAGCATGGACAACGCGATCGTGCTCGACGAGTACCGGATCCTGAACAACGACGGGCTGCGTTACGACGACGAGTTCGTGAAGCACAAGATGCTCGATGCGATCGGCGACCTGTACGTGGTCGGCCATCCGCTGCTGGCGTCGTACACCGCGTACAAGTCGGGCCACGGGCTGAACAACGCGCTGCTGCGCGAACTGCTCGCGCACGAAGACGCGTACGAGATCGTCACGTTCGACGATCCGCAGGCTGCGCCGAAGGGCTTCGCGTTCGACGCGCAGACGGCCTTCGCCTGATCGACGTCCGGCGCCCCGCGATAAAAAAAGCGCCCCTCGGGTCGCTTTTTTATTGGGCGGCCGGCCCGCACGGGCGGCGGCGGTGCGCGTTCAGCGCGACGACTTCGCACCGTGCCGTGCGGCCATCCGCGCGAGCGCGGCCTGCAGCGGCGATGGCTCGAGGTGATCGGCGAGTTCGCGCAACGCGGCGGCGCCGACGGTCGTCATGCGCGCCTGCTTCACGTGCGGCGGTTCCGGCGCGTCCTTCGGACGCACGCGAACCCGCAGCGCCGAGACCGGCCAGCCGCGCTTCTGGAGATCGGCGAGCAGGCGCGGCTCGACTTGCCGCAAGCGGGCCGCGAGCGCATTGTGCGCGGCAAAGAGGGTCAGGGTGCCGTCCTTGATGGAGCCCGGTTCGACATGACTCGCAAGATAGTCGGGCAGGAGCGCGGCGAGGTCGCGCTGCAGCGACGCGACCTGTTCGACGCCGGCGCGCAGCGCCGCGAACGCGTCGGTGCGGTTGAGCACTTCGGACACGGGTTGCGGGCGATACGCGGGGAGCGGGCCGAAACGCTTGGAAAATCGGTTCATCGAGGCATTCTTCGGGCGCGCACGGGCGCGGACGTTGACGCCGATTGTACCCGCGCCGGCTCCCGCACGGGCGGCTTTCGGGCCGTGCGCGCGGTTGCCTGCACGGGTTCGGCGTGCGGCGTGGGTCGGGCCGGGACACCGGCGCATGCTTCCTCGCGTGCTAAAATTCCTCGTTTGATTCCACTAATTCGCTAAGCCGCCGAGGCTCGGGCGTCGGGGCGCGCAACACGCGCCGGGCGCCGGTGCTGCGACGCAGGATCCGATCCGATGACAACCGGTTTTCTCCAGAAAATTTTTGGCAGCCGCAACCAGCGGCTCGTCAAGCAATACCAAAAGACCGTCGCGACGATCAATGCGCTCGAAACGCAGATCGAGAAGCTGACGGACGACCAGTTGCGCGGCAAGACGGATGAGTTCCGCCAGCGGATCGCGGGCGGCGAGTCGCTCGACAAGCTGCTGCCTGAGGCGTTCGCGGTCTGCCGGGAGGCGAGCCGCCGCGTGCTGAAGATGCGCCATTTCGACGTGCAGCTGATCGGCGGCATGGTGCTCCACTACGGCAAGATCGCGGAAATGCGCACCGGCGAAGGCAAGACGCTCGTCGCGACGCTGCCCGTGTACCTGAATGCGCTGGCCGGCCGTGGCGTGCACGTGGTGACGGTCAACGACTACCTCGCGCAGCGCGACGCCGAATGGATGGCGCGCCTCTACAACTTCCTCGGTCTGTCGGTCGGCATCAACCTGTCCGGCATGGAGCACGACCAGAAGCAGCAGGCCTACGCGTCGGACATCACCTACGGCACGAACAACGAGTTCGGCTTCGACTACCTGCGCGACAACATGGTCTACGAGACCGACGCGCGCGTGCAGCGGGCCCTGAACTTCGCGGTCGTCGACGAAGTGGACTCGATCCTGATCGACGAGGCGCGTACGCCGCTGATCATCTCGGGCCAGGCGGAAGACCACACCGAGCTGTACGTGCGGATGAACGCGCTGCCGCCGCTGCTCGAGCGCCAGATCGGCGAGGAGAAGGCCGATGGCACGGGCGTCGAGAAGCCGGGCGACTACACGCTCGACGAGAAGTCGCGCCAGGTGTTCCTGACGGAGTCGGGCCACGAGAAGGCCGAGCGGCTGCTCGCCGAGTGGGGCCTGATCGGCGAGGGCGAGAGCCTGTACGCACCGCAGAACATCACGCTGATGCACCACGTGTACGCGGCGCTGCGCGCCCACACGCTGTTCCACAAGGATCAGCACTACGTCGTGCAGAACGGCGAAGTGGTGATCGTCGACGAATTCACGGGCCGCCTGATGGCGGGTCGTCGCTGGTCCGACGGCCTGCACCAGGCGGTCGAGGCGAAGGAGCACGTGAAGATCCAGAGCGAGAACCAGACGCTCGCCTCGATCACGTTCCAGAACTACTTCCGGATGTACGCGAAGCTCGCGGGCATGACGGGCACGGCGGACACCGAAGCGTACGAATTCAACGAGATCTACGGCCTCGAGACGGTCGTGATCCCGACCAACCGTCCGCCGAAGCGGATCGACAAGCAGGACCAGATCTACAAGACGGCCAAGGAGCGCTACGACGCGGTGATCCGCGACATTCGCGAGTGCTACGAGCGCGGTCAGCCGGTGCTGGTCGGCACGACGTCGATCGAGAACTCGGAACTGCTGTCGCACCTGCTGAAGCAGGCCGGGCTGCCGCACGAGGTGCTGAACGCGAAGCAGCACGAGCGTGAAGCGGCGATCGTCGCGGAAGCCGGCCGTCCGAAGCGCATCACGATCGCGACCAACATGGCCGGTCGCGGTACCGACATCGTGCTCGGCGGCAACGCCGAGAAGCAGGCCGCATTCATCGAAGCCGACGAAGCGATCCCGGCCGACGAAAAGGCGCGCCGCATCAAGCAGTTGCACGATGAGTGGGAAACGCTGCACGAGCAGGTGAAGGCCGCGGGCGGCCTGCACATCATCGGCACCGAGCGCCATGAATCGCGCCGGATCGACAACCAGCTGCGCGGCCGTGCGGGCCGCCAGGGCGATCCGGGCTCGTCGCGCTTCTACCTGTCGCTCGACGATCCGCTGCTGCGCATCTTCGCGGGCGACCGCGTGCGCTCGATCATGGATCGCCTGAAGATGCCGGAAGGCGAGGCGATCGAGGCCGGCATCGTCACGCGTTCGATCGAATCGGCGCAGCGCAAGGTCGAAGCGCGCAACTTCGACATCCGCAAGCAGCTGCTCGAATACGACGACGTGTCGAACGACCAGCGCAAGGTGATCTACCAGCAGCGCAACGAATTGCTCGAAGCGCACGACATCACCGAGACGATCTCGGCGATGCGTCACGGCGTGATCACCGAAGTCGTCCGCCAGTTCGTGCCGGAAGGCAGCATCGAGGAACAGTGGGACGTGCCCGAGCTCGAGGAAGCGCTGCGCAACGACTGGCAGCTCGACCTCGCGATCCAGGAAATGGTGAACGAGTCCTCGTCGATCACGGCCGAGGAGATTCTCGAAGCCGTGACGACCGCCGCCGACGAGCAGTACGAGGCGAAGGTCGCGCTGGTCGGCCGCGAATCGTTCAGCGCGTTCGAGCGTTCGGTGATGCTGCAGACGGTCGACCGGCTGTGGCGCGAGCACCTCGCGGCGCTCGACCACCTGCGCCAGGGCATCCACCTGCGCGGCTATGCGCAGAAGAACCCGAAGCAGGAATACAAGCGCGAAGCGTTCGAGCTGTTCGCCGCGATGCTCGACGCGATCAAGCAGGAAGTCACGCGCATCGTGATGAACGTGCAGATCCAGTCGCCTGAGCAGCTCGAGGAAGCCGCCGAGCAGATCGAGGAGCGCGGCGGTCATCTCGAAAACGTCGAGTTTCAGCACGCCGACTACGCGGAATCCGGCGCGCCGGTCGCGAACGTCGCGGCCGCCACCGCGGCCACGGCGACGGCCGACATGGTCGGCAGTGCGATGACCCACAGCGGCCCCGGCGGCGAGATGCCGAAGGTCGGCCGCAACGACCCGTGCCCGTGCGGCAGCGGCAAGAAGTACAAGCAATGTCACGGGAAGCTGTCATGATCGGCGGCGGCGCGCATCCGCGTGCCGCTTCGTTCGCAGCTTCGAGTCAGTGACGTGAGTTGCGGCGGCCCGCGCGTGCGGCCGCCGGTTCTTCCAATCGATGCCGGCGCGTGCCGGCATTTTCCATCCGGCAGGTGTGCCCCATGGCTGTCAATTTTCCGTCGATCGATCCCGCCCAACTCCATCCCGTCGCCGGCGTCACGCTCGGCTGGGCGGAAGCGAACATCCGCAAGCCGAATCGCAAGGACGTGCTGGTCATCTCCGTCGACGAAGGGGCGACGGTCGCCGGCGTATTCACCGAGAACCGCTTCTGCGCCGCGCCCGTGATCGTGTGCCGCGAGCATCTCGCGAAGGTGCGCGCGGGCGGCGCGGGCATCCGCGCGCTCGTCGTGAACACCGGCAACGCGAATGCGGGCACCGGCGAGCCGGGCCTCGCGAACACCCGCGAAACCTGCGCGGAACTCGCGCGTCTCGCGGGCCTCGACGCCGCACAGGTGCTGCCGTTCTCGACCGGCGTGATTCTCGAGCCGCTGCCGATCGACCGCCTGAAGGCCGGGCTGCCGGCCGCGCTCGCGAACCGCAAGGCCGCGAACTGGTACGACGCCGCGCAGGCGATCATGACGACCGACACGCTGCCGAAGGCCGCGTCGCGCCAGGTGACGATCGACGGCCATACGGTCACGCTGACGGGCATCAGCAAGGGCGCGGGCATGATCAAGCCGAACATGGCGACGATGCTCGGCTTCCTCGCGTTCGATGCGAATGTCGCGCAGCCGGTACTCGACACGCTCGTGAAGGAAGTGGCCGACCGCTCGTTCAACTGCATCACGATCGACGGCGACACGTCGACGAACGACTCGTTCATCCTGATCGCGTCGGGCAAGAGCACGCTGCCCGCGATCACGTCGACCGACTCGCCGGCTTATGCGGCGCTGCGCGATGCAGTGACGCAGGTCGCCCAGCAGCTGTCGCAGCTGATCGTGCGCGACGGCGAAGGCGCGACGAAATTCATGACGGTGCAGGTCGAGGGCGGCAAGAGCGTCGCCGAGTGCCGCCAGATCGCGTATGCGATCGGGCATTCGCCGCTGGTGAAGACGGCCTTCTATGCATCCGACCCCAACCTGGGCCGGATTCTCGCGGCGATCGGCTACGCGGGCGTCACGGATCTCGACGTCGGCAAGATCGATCTCTATCTCGACGACGTGCTCGTCGCGAAGGCCGGCGGCCGTAACCCGGCTTATCAGGAAGAGGACGGCCAGCGCGTGATGAAGCAGAGCGAAATCACGATTCGCGTGCTGCTTGGCCGCGGCGACGCGCAGGCAACGGTCTGGACGTGCGACCTGTCGCACGATTACGTGAGCATCAACGCGGACTACCGCTCCTGATCGGGAGCGCTCGAACGACATGGACAAGCTCGAACAGTTTCTGACGCGCGCGGAAGCGCTGCTCGGCCGCCTCGAGGGGATGCTGCCCCCGGCGCCGGCGGCCGTCGACTGGAACGCCGCCACCGCGTTTCGCTGGCGCAAGCGCCAGGGGCGCGGCTATCTGCAACCGGTGCCGGCAGCGTCGACGATCACGCTCGACGACCTGCACAACATCGATCGGCAGAAAGGGCTGATCGAGCAGAACACGCGACAGTTCGTGCAGTGCAAGCCGGCGAACAACGTGCTGCTGACCGGTGCCCGCGGCACCGGCAAGTCGTCGCTGATCAAGGCGTGCCTGAACGCCTATGCGAAGGACGGGCTGCGCCTGATCGAAGTCGACAAGGACGATCTTCACGATCTCGGCGACATCGTCGAGGTGATCTCGCAGCGTCCGGAGCGGTTCATCGTGTTCTGCGACGACCTGTCGTTCGAGGACGGCGAATCGGGCTACAAGGCGCTGAAGGTCGCGCTCGACGGCTCGATCGCCGCGCAGTCCGACAACGTGCTGATCTACGCGACGTCGAATCGCCGCCATCTGCTGCCCGAGTACATGAGCGACAACGAGTCGTACAAGCATCTGCCGGACGGCGAGATCCACCCCGGCGAAGTCGTCGAGGAAAAGATCTCGCTGTCGGAGCGCTTCGGCCTGTGGGTCAGCTTCTACCCGTTCAAGCAGGACGACTACCTCGACATCGTCGCGCACTGGCTGCGCCATTTCGGTTGCGCGGACGCCGAGATCGAGACGGCACGCGGCGATGCGCTCGTCTGGGCGCTCGAGCGCGGTTCGCGTTCGGGGCGTGTCGCATGGCAGTTCGCGCGCGACTGGTCGGGTCGCAAGGAGCAGGCATGAGCACGGATTCCGTAACGAGCGCCGTGCGCGCGCCCGACGGCCGGAAGGTGACGGAGGTCGCGGTCGGCGTGATGGTGCAGCCAGACGGTCGCTACCTGCTCGCGCAGCGGCTGCAGGGCAAGCCGTATGAAGGCTATTGGGAGTTTCCGGGCGGCAAGCTGGAGGCCGGGGAGAGCGTCGAGGACGCGCTGGCGCGCGAGCTGCACGAGGAGCTCGGCATCGAAGTCACGGCCAGCCACCGCTGGCATACGCTCGAACACGATTATCCACACGCGTACGTGCGGCTCTATTTCTGCAAGGTGACGGGCTGGACGGGCGAGCCGCACAGCAAGGAAGGGCAGGCGTTCGTATGGCAGCAACTGCCGGTCGAGGTCGCGCCGCTGTTGCCGGCGGCGCTGCCGGTGCTGGAACTGCTCGAGAAGGAAGCGGCGTCGCAATGACGCCGTGACGGCTCGCCTGAAAGGCGGGCCGTATCCGCCCATGGGCGGTGCCGTGCGCCGCTCAGCTATCTCGGCGGCCGTCGGTGCCGTCTTCCTCCGAAGACGGACCCTCGTCCGAGGACCCGCCGATCCGGTACTTTTCCGCGGCCCATGCGCCGAGGTCGAGCTGCTTGCAGCGGGCCGAACAGAAGGGACGGAACTTGTTTTCAGGCGTCCAGCGCACTTCTGCGCCGCACGAAGGACATTTCACAACGGTAGTCATACGAAAGCGTCGAACCGGCACACGGCCGTTACAGATTGCACAGTGTCAGATGGAACGGCACGTCGATGTCGACCGCGCGCGGCCGCACGTCGCCGTCCTGCATGGTGAACCGTACCCACAACATGTATTTGTTGGCGCTCGCTTCGGGAATCACGCGCAGCTCCGGCGGCACGCGCACCTGCATCAGCTGATAGGTGCGCCCCGACAGCATCTGCTGGTAGCTGCCCTGCATCGCCATCACCTTCGACGCCTGGCCCGATTCGCGCGCGAGCCGCAGCACGATCGCCGCGGCATCGCGCAGCGGCAGCAGCGGCAGGATCCATTTCGCGATGTCCTGGCGCCGCTGTTCCGCGGGCCATTGCTGCCACGCGTAGTACGACGGCAGGTCGAACTTGCACGTGCCGCCGGGAATCACCGCGCGGCTGCGGATGCTGGCGAGCCACTCGTTGTCGACCAGATGCTGCCCGGTCTTGCCCTGCATCTGCGCAAGATTGGCGAGCGTCTGCTCGATTTCACCGAGCACGGACTCGAGCGCATTCTGTTCGATGCCCGGATTGCCGCGAAAGGGGGCGAGCGTCTGGCGTTGACGTTCGAGCTCTTTCATCAGATCCGATTTCAGGTCCGCGCGGCCCGTGACCTCGGCGATTTCGAACAGCGTCGTCAGCGCGACGTGATGCTCACGCGGGTCCTCCTGAGCCAAAAAGAACGCGAAGCGCTCGAACAGGTCTTCGAGGCGCAACAGCGTGCGAATTCGCTCGTTGAACGGATACTCGTAAAGAATCAAGCGCGCTCGCCTCTAGGGTAGGGATTGAAACAATGCAGGACATTCTAATGCTCACTGTCTACCCTAGCAACGCACCAATTTCGTACACCATCACGATCGCACGCCGCGATCAGTGCGCGGCAGCCGCCAATGCGAGATAGCGTTGGTGCAGTGCATCGACCTGCGCGGCGAGCGCATCGGGTGTCGTCGCGTCGTTGACGATCACGTCGTCGGCCGCTGCGAGACGCGCCTCGCGCGTTGCCTGTCTCGCGATGATCGCTTCGACCTGTTCGCGCGTGAAATCATTGCGTCGCATCACACGTGCGATCTGCGTTTCGACCGGACAGTCGACCACGAGCACACGATCGCTGCGCGCCTTCCAGTTACCTGACTCCACGAGCAGCGGCACGACGAAGATCACGTAAGGGCCCTGCGCTGCGCGGGCTTCGCGATCGGTTTCGGCGCGGATCAGCGGATGCGTGATCGCCTCGAGGCGCCGGCGTGCATCGTCGTCGCTGAAAATGAGTGCGCGCATCTTCGCGCGATCGAGCGAGCCGTCGGCCGCGACGAAGTCCGGTCCGAATGCGTGTTCGATCGCGGGCATCGCGAGACCGGCCGGTGCGGTGATGCGGTGCGCGATCAGGTCGGTGTCGACGAGCGATGCACCGCGTGCGGCGAACAGGTCGGCGACGGTCGTCTTGCCGCTGCCGATGCCGCCGGTCAGTCCTATTGCAAACATGTGAGCCTCCGCCGGGCCGCCGCGCGGAAGCGAAGCGCCTCCCCGCGACGCAGCGAACATGGCGGACGTTGGCAGCGTGTCATGTCAGCCGCCGAGCGCCGAATAGAAAGGGGTACCGAAAAACAGCGTGGCGACGCCGCCTGCCGCGAGGAACGGGCCGAACGGAATCGGCTCCTCGAAGCGCATGCGCCCGCGCCAGGTCGCGACGAGCCCGACGAGCGCACCCGTCACCGCGGCGAACAGCACGACCTGCGGCAGCGCGGCCCAGCCCATCCACGCGCCGAGCGCGGCGAGCAACTTCAGGTCGCCGAAGCCGATGCCCTCGATGCCGCGCAGCCACTTGAACAGCCAGTAGACCGACCACAGGAACAGGTAGCCGGCCATCGCGCCGACCACGGCCGAACGCAGCGACGTGAACGTGCCGCCGAGATTCAGTGCGAGCCCGGCCCACAGCAGAGGAAGCGTCATCGAATCGGGCAGGTAGCCGGTCTGGATATCGATCGCGCTCATCGCCAGCAGCGCGGCGCACAGTCCGAACGCGGCGAGTGCGGCAACGGTGGGGCCGAACGCGGCGAGCGAACCGGCGGCGAGCAGCGCACCGGCGAGCTCGACGAGCGGATAGCGCACGCCGATCGCATGGCCGCACTGACGGCAGCGCCCGCGCAACAGCAGGTAGCTCACGAGCGGGATGTTTTCCCACGCACGCAGCACGTGACCGCAATGCGGACAGGCGCTGCGCGGGCGCCACAGATCGTAGTGCGGCGGATAGCCGTCGTCCGGCGGCGAGCTTGCGCTGCCGGTTGCTTCCGCGATTTCCGCCTGCCACGCGCGCTGCATCATCACCGGGACCCGGTGCACGACGACGTTCACGAAGCTGCCGACGCACAGGCCGAGCACGACGGCGAACGCATACTGCACCGCGAGCGGCAGCATCGCCAGCGCGTGCAACGTGCTGTCGGGCGAGTCGAAAACGGCGGTCAGGGGCGCGGGCGTCATGGGGCTCGGGTTCGGGCTTGAAAGGCGACAGAATCGGTTGCGATGCTACACCACGTTGCCCAGCTGAAGGATGGGCAGATACATCGCGATCACGAGGCCGCCGACGAGCGCACCCAGGACGATCACGATCAGCGGCTCGCCGAGCGCGGCGAGCGCATCGAGGCGTGCGTCGAGCTGACGCTCGCATAGCGCGGCGATACCGGCGAGCATCGTGTCGAGCGCGCCGGTTTCCTCGGCGACGGCGATCGGCTGCACGACGTCGTCCGGGAAGCAGCCCGCCGCGTGCATCGCATCGGCGAGACGCGCGCCGCGCAGCACGTGCGTCGCGATCTGCGCGGTGGCCTGCTCGAACACCGGATGGCCGGCGGTGCGTTCGAGCGTTGCGAATGCATCGGCGAGCGGGACGCCCGCACCGAGCAGCGTTGCGAGCGAGCGGCACCAGCGCGCGGTGGCGAACCGCGTGAGCGCGCCGCCGACGAGCGGCGCATCCAGCACGTGCCGCGCGGCCGTGTAGCGCAGCGATGGCGAGCGCCGCAGCGCGTGACGTGCGGCGAGCCCCGCCACCGCTGCCCCGGCGACGAACGTGCCGCCCCAGGCCGAGGTCGCGGACGAGAGGGCGAGCAGGGCTCGGGTCGGCGCCGGCAAGGCCGCGCCGAAGCCGTCGAAGATCTGCCGGAACGTCGGCACGACCCACACCATCAGCGCGGCCGAGATCGCGAGCGCGAACACGATGACGGCGACCGGGTAGGCGAGCGCGGCACGCAGCTTGCGCCATTGCGCGTCGGCGCGTTCGCGGTGTTCCGCGACGCGGGTCAGTACGGTGCCGAGCGCGCCCGATGCTTCGCCTACCTCGATCAACTGGCGATACAGCGTGCCGAACTGGGACGGGTAGCGTGCGAGCGCGGCGGCGAAGCGTTGCCCGCCGACGATCTCGCGTGCGAGGCCGGCGGCGATGCGCGGCAGCCCGTCGCGCGTGCGGGTGCGCGCGAGCATCTCGAGCGACGGTGCGAGCGGCAGTCCGGCCTGCAGCAGGCTCGCGAGCTGACGCGTGAAGCGCGTGACTTCCCGCGCGCCGGCCGACGGCGGCCGGGCCGTGCCGCGGACATCGAGCGACAGCACCGTGACGCCGTCGCGCGCGAGCGCCGCACGTGCGGCGGCGGAATCGAAGGCGATGACGTTCCCGCGGCATCGCGTGCCGTCGCGACGACGGCCACGCCACGCGAAACGCGTCTCGTGCGGCGGTGCAGGCATCGCGATCACGCGTCGGGCGTCGCGGCCAGCGCTTCCGCGACGCTCGTCGTACCGTCGCGAACGTGCGCGAGTGCCGCGTCGCGCAGACTGCGTACGCCCTCGGCTGCCGCGCATTGCGCGAGCGCACCGACGCTTGCGCGCGCGACGATGCGTTCCGCCATCTCCGGTGAAACCGGCATCGTCTGATGCAGGCCGATGCGGCCTCGATAACCGATGCCGTGACAGGCGGCACAGCCGCGCGCGACGAACGGGCGCCACCCGGATTCCAGTGCTGCCGGATTGCAGCCTGCTTCGCGCAGCGCGCGCACCGACGCGTCCGAACGCACGCGGCAGGTGGGGCACAGGCGCCGCACGAGGCGTTGCGCGGTGACGAGGCGCAACGCGGCGGCGAGGTTGTATGGCGCGACGCCGATGTCGAGCAGTCGCGCGACGGCTGCCGGCGCGTCGTTCGTATGCAGCGTGGACAGCACGAGGTGCCCGGTCTGTGCGGCCTTGATCGCGACGTCGGCCGTCTCCGCATCGCGAATCTCGCCGACCATGATGACGTCCGGGTCCTGACGCAGCAGCGCGCGCAGCGCAGTGGCGAACGTCAGCCCGGCTTTTTCGGCGACGCCGACCTGGTTGATGCCGTCGAGCTGGATCTCGGCCGGATCCTCGACCGTGCACACGTTGTGCGCATCGCGGTCGAGCATCTGCAGCGCGCAGTAGAGCGACAGCGTCTTGCCGCTGCCGGTCGGCCCGGTGACGAGCACGAGACCGTGCGGCGCGCGTATCGCGGCTTCCATCGCCGCGGCCTGCCGCGCGTCGAAGCCGAGACGCGCGAGCGTGAGGTCGGGCGGCAGCGTTTCGAGGCGGCGCAACACGAGCTTCTCGCCGAACAGCGTGGGCAGCGAGCTGACCCGGTAGTCGCCGCGCGTGCCGCCGTCGACCGCGATGCGCAGCCGGCCGTCCTGCGGAAGCCGGCGCTCGGCGATGTCCATGCGGGCGAGCACCTTGATCCGCGTCACGAGCGCGTCGCGCAGATGAGCGGGCGGCCGCGCGTGTTCATGCAGGACGCCATCGATGCGCAGGCGGATGCGCCAGCCTGCTTCGAACGGTTCGACGTGGATGTCGGACGCGTCGCGCACGCGGGCGGCGTGCAGTGTGTCGGTCAGCAGCCGTACGGCGGGCGAGTCGTCGAGTTGCGCCGCATCGAGCGACCGCGGTGTTTCGGCGGGCGATGCGTCGGTGGAGACAGGCGGCCGCTGCGTGTGCAGCGGCGCCCCGGGAAGTGGGAAGTGCATGTGAGCCGGCGCTCGGCCGCCTGTTGATCGTGACCGGCAAATGGTCGCGTATCGTGCGCGGCGCCGACAGTCGGCCGTTCGGCTAGCGCGCGCCGCGTGCGCGCGTGCTGCGCGGCTTGAAGAGCTTGACGGTGCGCACGGCCTGGTCGTCGCTGCGCATGACCTCGAGCATCACGTCGCGGATCTTCAGGCACACGTCGCCTTCGGGGATTTCCTCGAGGATTTCGAGGATCAGGCCGTTGAGCGTCTTCGGTCCGTCGGTCGGCAGTTGCAGGTGCAGCCAGCGGTTCAGTTCGCGCAGCGGCATGCTGGCGGCGACGATGCATTCGCCGTTCTCGTTCCAGCCGCCCGCGCGTTCGCCGCGCGGCATCGACGTCGTGAATTCGCCGATCAGTTCCTCGATGATGTCCTCGGGCGTGACGAGCCCCTCGAGTTCGCCGTACTCGTTGACGACGAGCGCGGTCCGCTGGCGGCTTTCCTGGAAATACTGGAGCTGCTGGACGACCGGCGTGCCCGACGGCACGTAGTACGGCTCGGCGAGCAGCGTGCGCAACGTTTCGCGGTCGAAATCCTGGTTGTGCAGCCCGGTGAGCGTCTTGCGGACGTGCAGCACGCCGAGCACCTTGTCGATGTCGCCTTCGTATACGACGAGGCGGTTGTGATAGCAGGTCTCGAGCTGATGCAGGATGTCGTCGAGCGGCGCGTAGAAGTTGAGCGACTCGATCTGGCGGCGCGGCACCATCACGTCGTCGACCGTGATGTTCTCGAGGTCGAACAGGTTGAGCAGGATGCTGCGGTGCTTGGTCGGCATGAAGCTGCTCGACTCGAGCACGATCGCGCGCAGCTCGTCGGCGGACATCCGCTGGTCGCGGCCCTTCTTCGTATTGATGCGTAGCATCCAGAGCACGCCGTTCGCCAGTTCATTGACGAACCAGACGACCGGCTTGAACACGCGCATCAGCGGCGCGATCACGAGACTGGCGGGCAGCGCGATGCGTTCGGGAAAGGTCGCGCCGACGATCTTCGGCGCGATTTCCGCGAACACGATGATCAGGAACGCGACGATGCCGGTCGCGATCGACAGCGCCAGGTTGTTACGGCCGAACGTGTGCAGCGCGAGCGACGTCGTCAGGACCGGGATGATCGTGTTGAACAGGTTGTTGCCGATCAGGATCACGCTGAGCAGCAGGTCGGTGCGCGTGAGGAGACCCTGCGTGGTTTTCGCGCCGAGCACGCCTTGGCCGGCGAGATGCTTCAGCCGATGGCGGTTGAGCGCCATCATCGCGGTCTCGGAAATGGAAAAGAAGCTGGAGCAGAGGAGAAGCAGGAAGACGGCGCCGATTTGCGCCCATAAGGGAATTTGGTCCACGCGTCAGAAGGGCAGTGAAGGACAGGGATGGAGGGAATATAGCAGAGGCCGGCGGCCGGGATGTGTCGTGCGCGACACGCGCGCTCGCGAGACCAGGCAGAAGAAGGCAAAAAAAAACCGTGCACGCGGTGCACGGTTTTTTCAAAATCTGGTCGGGGTGAGAGGATTCGAACCTCCGGCCTCTACGTCCCGAACGTAGCGCTCTACCAGGCTAAGCTACACCCCGATTTTTTGCTCTTCCGACTTCGCCGCTTTCGTTCAGATCGCTGCGTCGTCACAAGCAAGAACGTAACTATAACGATGTTTTTTCGAAAAGGGAATACCTTGATGAAGAAATTTTTCGAAAAGCGATTCGCGTCGCGGTCGCCGCGCGCTTACGACTGTCGCGACGTCGAGTACGAGCACAGCGCGAGCAGGCTTTCCTTGTAGATCGAATCCGGGAACGCGGCGATCGCGGCCGCAGCGGCCTGTGCTTCCTGGCGCGCGCATTCGAGCGTATGGTCGAGCGCGCCCGAACGCGTGATTGCGTCGAAGATCGTGTCGAAGCGATCGGTGCCGCCTTGTTCGATCGCCTCGCGGGCGAGCGCCGACTGCTCGGGCGTGCCGCGTTCGATCAGATAGATGAGCGGCAGTGTCGGCTTGCCTTCACGCAGGTCGTCGCCGGCATTCTTGCCCATCGCTTCGGCCGTGCCCGCGTAGTCGAGCCAGTCGTCCATGATCTGGAATGCGGTGCCGATCCGGCGGCCGTATTCGGCGGCGGCGGCTTCGGTCGGCGCATCGGCGCCGGCGAGCACCGCGCCCAGGCGGGCCGATGCCTCGAACAGCTTCGCCGTCTTGTAGCGGATCACCTGCATGTAGCGCGTCTCGTCGACGTCCGCGTCGTGCATGTTCAGGAGCTGCAGCACTTCGCCTTCGGAGATGATCGTCGTCGCTTCCGACAGGATTTCCATCACGCGCATCTTGCCGACGCCGACCATCATCTCGAACGAACGCGAATAGAGGTAGTCGCCGACCAGCACGCTCGCCGCGTTGCCGAACAGCGCGTTGGCCGTCTGGCGGCCGCGCCGCAGTTCGGATTCGTCGACGACGTCGTCATGCAGCAGCGTGGCCGTGTGGATGAACTCGACGACGGCGGCCAGCACGTGCCGCTGGTGCGACGTCTCGCCGAGCGCGCCGGCGACGAGCAGCAGCAGGGCCGGACGCAGCCGCTTGCCGCCCGCGCCGATGATGTACTCGGCGATCTGGTTGATCAGCAGCACGTCGGACGCGAGGCTTTGCCGGATAACGCGATTCACCTGCTCCATGTCGCTGGCGATCGGGGCGAGCAGGTGGGCGGCGCTGAGGGTGGGGGAGGCGGTGGACGACGACATGATGATCGAAATGGGTGATGCCGCGGATTATAAGTCGAATCCGCGATATGCCGGTCTGTCGGACGTGTCTGCCCGGTGATTTTGGCCGTCCGGCCAGGGCTTGCGGGCGGCAATCGTGGATCGGCTTTGACTTGGGTGCTAAGCCCATGTATAATCACGTGTTTTCCGCGCGTGGTGTGCGGAAAAATTGGATCCAGAGTGAGGTTCTCAATGTACGCGGTCATAAAAACCGGCGGCAAGCAGTACAAGGTTGCCGTTGGCGAAAAACTCAAAGTAGAACAGATACCGGCTGACATTGACGCTGAAATCACGCTCGACCAGGTTCTCGCAGTGGGCGAAGGCGAATCGATTAAGTTCGGTACGCCGCTGGTCAGTGGGGCTTCCGTCAAGGCCACCGTTGTGTCGCACGGTCGTCATGCCAAGGTCACCATCTTCAAGATGCGTCGCCGGAAGCACTACCAAAAGCACGGCGGCCACCGCCAGAACTACACTGAGCTGCGCATCGACGCGATCAACGCGTAAGCGCCTCGGTAAAGGAGCAATCAGATGGCACACAAAAAGGCAGGCGGCTCTTCCCGGAACGGCCGCGACTCCGAGTCGAAACGTCTCGGCGTGAAAGTGTACGGCGGCCAGGCGATCAACGCTGGCGGCATCATCGTGCGTCAGCGCGGTACGCGCATGCACGCTGGCGAGAACGTCGGCATGGGCAAGGATCACACCCTGTTCGCGCTGGTCGACGGTCACGTCAAGTTCGCGACCAAGGGCGCGGACAAGAAGCATCTGGTCATCGTTGTCCCGGCGGCTGCCTAAGTTCAGGCACCCACGGGCTTCGTAGCCGAAAGGCCCCGCAGTCTTCGCGGGGCCTTTTTTTATTTGGCCGCCGGGCGCATGTGCGCGCCGGCGGCTGTCGCGACACTGGCGGGCAGTCGGCCGAACGGCAGATTGTTCAAGCGCGCCGGCGCGCGGCACAATAGCGGAAATACTGGTCGGAGTGACGAATGAAGTTCATTGACGAAGCACGAATCGAAGTCATCGCCGGCGACGGAGGCGATGGCAGCGCGTCGATGCGCCGCGAGAAATTCGTTCCGTTCGGCGGGCCGGACGGCGGCGACGGCGGCCGGGGCGGCAACGTCTACGCGATCGCCGACCGCAACATCAACACGCTGATCGACTACCGTTACGCGAAGAAGCACCTCGCGCGCAACGGCGAAAACGGTCGCGGCTCGGATTGCTACGGCAAGGGCGGGGACGACGTCACGCTGCGCATGCCGGTCGGCACGGTCGTGACCGACATGGATACGGGCGAGCTGATCGCCGACCTGACCGAGCACGATCAGCAGGTGATGCTCGCGAAGGGCGGCGCAGGCGGTCTCGGCAACCTGCATTTCAAGTCGAGCACGAACCGCGCGCCGCGCCAGAAAACCGACGGCAAGCCCGGCGAACGGCGCATGCTGCGGCTCGAGCTGAAGGTGCTCGCCGACGTCGGTCTGCTCGGCATGCCGAACGCCGGCAAGTCGACCTTCATCTCGTCGGTGTCGAACGCGAAGCCGAAGATCGCCGACTATCCGTTCACGACGCTCGCGCCGAACCTTGGCGTCGTGCGGGTCGGTCCGAGCAAGAGCTTCGTGATCGCCGATATTCCGGGGCTGATCGAGGGCGCCGCCGAAGGCGCGGGCCTCGGCCACCAGTTCCTGCGACACCTGCAGCGCACCGGCGTGCTGCTGCATCTCGTCGATCTGGCTCCGTTCGACGAAAGCGTCGATCCGGTCGCGGAAGCGACCGCGATCGTCGGCGAGCTGCGCAAGTACGACGAGGCGTTGTACGAGAAGCCGCGCTGGCTCGTCCTCAACAAGCTCGACATGGTGCCGGAAGACGAGCGCGAGGCGCGCGTCGCCGATTTCCTCGACCGTTTCGGCTGGGACGGCCCGGTGTTCGAGATTTCGGCGCTCACGGGCCAGGGCTGCGAAGCGCTGTGCTACGCGATCTACGATTACCTCGCCGAGCATTCGGACGCGCATCGTGCGGCGGAAGAGGAAGATCTGGCCGCGGACGTGCGGTTCCGCGATGCGCCGCAAGCCGATGGCGGCGCGACGCCCGGCGACGACGCCTGAGCGGGCCCGACACGCACCGGGCATCGCGTCCGGTGCCTGAATTCAATTGCGCCCGGCCGGGCAGGCATCAGATACAGGAGACGGCGCACGATGCGTTCGATCATCGCGGATTCGAAGCGATTGGTGGTGAAGGTGGGCTCCAGCCTCGTGACCAACGACGGCAAGGGGCTCGATCATGCTGCAATCGGCCGCTGGGCGGCCCAGATCGCCGCGCTGCGCGCGCAGGGCAAGGAAGTGGTGCTCGTCAGCTCGGGCGCGATTGCCGAAGGGATGCAGCGGCTCGGCTGGAGCAAGCGTCCGCGCGAGATCGACGAGCTGCAGGCCGCCGCCGCGGTCGGCCAGATGGGGCTCGCGCAAGTCTATGAAAGCCGCTTTACCGAGCACGATATCCGCACCGCGCAGATCCTGCTGACGCACGCCGACCTGGCCGATCGCGAGCGCTACCTGAATGCGCGCTCGACGCTGCTGACGCTGCTGCGGCTCGGCGTCGTGCCGATCATCAACGAGAACGACACGGTCGTCACCGACGAAATCAAGTTCGGCGACAACGACACGCTCGGCGCGCTCGTCGCGAACCTGATCGAAGGCGATGCGCTGATCATCCTGACCGACCAGACGGGCTTGTTCACCGCCGATCCGCGCAAGGATCCACATGCGACGCTGGTCGCGGAAGCCAGCGCGGGCGCGCCGGAGCTCGAGGCGATGGCCGGCGGCGCAGGCTCGAGCCTCGGCCGCGGCGGGATGCTGACGAAGATCCTCGCGGCGAAGCGCGCGGCGCACAGCGGTGCGAACACCGTGATCGCGAGCGGCCGCGAAGCCGACGTGCTGGTGCGGCTGGCGGCGGGCGAGGCGATCGGCACGCAGCTGATCGCGCGCACCGCGCGGATGGCCGCGCGCAAGCAATGGATGGCCGATCACCTGCAGGTGCGCGGGCACGTCGTGATCGATGCGGGCGCGGTCGAGAAGCTGACGGCCGGCGGCAAGAGCCTGCTGCCGATCGGCGTGACTGGCGTGCAGGGCGCGTTTGCTCGCGGCGAGGTGATCGCGTGTGTCGGCCCCGACGGGCGTGAAGTGGCGCGCGGCCTCACGAACTACAGCAGCGCGGAAACGAAGCTGATTCACCGCAAGCCGAGCGGCGAGATCGAGACGGTGCTCGGCTACATGCTGGAGCCGGAGCTGATTCACCGCGACAACCTCGTGCTCGTGTAACCGTTCGGCCAGGCGCCGCGAGACAACAAAAAGCCCGCATCGCGCGGGCTTTTTGTTGTGACGAAGCGAAACGAGGCCGGGCAGCCGGCCTCGGTTGCGCGGTCAGCGCAGCTGGCTCATCGCGGTGCGATGGAACTTGATGTTCTCGAGGATCTGCTGGGTCGTGCCCTGCGGCATCTTGTTCGCGCAGAAATAGTCCTGGTACAGCGCCGAGTGGTACGCGTTCAGCTCGCCGTTCTCGATGCGACGCCAGTCGTTCTCGACCGTGCGGTCCCAGCCGTCGTGATCCGAATTCAGGCCTGCATACTGACGCCATTCGTAGGTGTCGCAGCGGATGCCTTCGTAGTTCACGTTGCGCGCGCCGGCCGGGCTCGTGATGACGACTGCGTAGCGCACGACGCCGTCGCTACCGACCGCGAGCGACTTCGCATCGACGGAGAACTTGAGCGGCGTGTTCTGCGACACGTTGAACGGCAGCAGATCGCCCGCTTGCGGCAGCGGCGGCAGCGTGTCGACCGGGTTTTCCTTCCAGTTGCCCTGGCGGTCCAGCAGATACACGAACTCGCTGTCATCCTTGTTGGTCGGCGTCTTCGAATTCGCGCAACCGGCCAGCGTGGCCGCCGCGACGATCGATGCGAGCGCGAGAGCAATCGCTTTCAATATGCATTCCTCGTAAAAAAAGGGCGCGACACCAAGGTCGCGCCCGGTCATGCAGTCCGACTCGTCATTTGCCGACGATCACGCGGGGCGGCAACTCGTCGAGCGTGCTCGCCTCCACTTCGATCTCCGAACAGACCACCGATGTGTCGACAATCGTCAGCGTCTGCTGGGCCTGCGCGCCGATGACGCGCGGATAGCGCGACAGACGCGGCCCACGCGGCTTTTCGGCTCGCTGCGCCGGGCGGCGCAGGAAGCGCGACAGTTCCGTCAGCGCCAACTGATAGACATCCCGCTTGAACTCGATCACCGCATCGAGCGGCACCCAGTACTCGTTCCAGCGCCACGCATCGAACTCCGGGTGGTCGGTCGCGCGCAAGCAAATGTCGCAATCGCGTCCGACCATCCGCAGAAGGAACCAGATCTGCTTCTGGCCGCGGTAATGTCCGCGTACTTCGCGTTTGATGAACTTGTCAGGCACCTCGTAACGCAACCAGTCGCGAGTGCGGCCGATTATCTTGACGTGTTCCGGGTGCAGGCCCGTCTCCTCGTGCAGTTCCCGGTACATCGCCTGCATGGGGGTCTCGCCGTACTTGATCCCACCTTGAGGAAACTGCCAGGAATGCTCGCGGAGCCGCTTGCCCCAAAACACCTCGTTGCGCGCGTTCAAGAGGATGATGCCGACGTTCGGGCGAAAGCCTTCACGATCCAGCATACAACCACCTTCGAATCCTTTAAAATTGCTTTGATTATAAACAGATAACGGGCGCTGCGCACCGTGACGGAGCGAAACCGCGCGGGGTACACCGGCTGAATTGTCCCTGATTTGTCTGCTAAGTCATCTGCGCCATCGTCGTTCGTCGCGCGCAGCTTTTTCACCTTGAAACTTTTTCGGGCGCCCCGCCTGGGGGCGCCGTATTTGGAACCGTCCGCATGAAAGCTTCCCGTTTCTTTATCGGCACCCTCAAAGAAGCACCGGCCGACGCAGAGATCGTCAGCCACAAGCTGATGGTGCGCGCCGGCATGATCCGTCGCGTCGCCGGCGGCATCTACAACTACCTGCCGGTCGGCCTGCGTTCGATTCGCAAGGTCGAGGCGATCGTGCGCGAGGAAATGAACCGGGCAGGCGCCATCGAGCTGCTGATGCCGGCCGTGCAACCGGCCGAGCTGTGGCAGGAATCGGGCCGCTGGGAGCAGTACGGCCCCGAACTGCTGCGCTTCAAGGACCGCAAGGACAACGACTTCGTGATCGGGCCGACGCACGAGGAAGTCATCACCGACATCGCGCGCAACCAGATCAAGAGCTACCGGCAGATGCCGGTGAACTTCTACCAGATCCAGACGAAGTTCCGCGACGAGATCCGTCCGCGCTTCGGCGTGATGCGCGGCCGCGAGTTCATCATGAAGGACGCGTACTCGTTCGACAAGGACGCGGCCGGCCTGAACGAGTCGTATCGCAAGATGTACGACGCATACGTGCGCATCTTCACGCGCCTCGGCCTCGAGTTCCGCGCGGTTGCGGCCGACAGCGGCTCGATCGGCGGCAACTTCTCGCACGAGTTCCACGTGATCGCCGATACCGGCGAGGACGCGATCGCCTACTGCCCGACGTCCGACTTCGCGGCGAACGTCGAAGCGGCCGAAGCGCTGCCGCTGATCGCCGAACGCGCGGCACCTGCCGAAGCGATGGAAAAGGTCGCGACGCCCGGCAAGGCGAAGTGCGAGGCCGTCGCCGAACTGCTGTCGATCCCGCTCGAGCGCACGATCAAGTCGATCGTGCTCGCCACCGACAACGAAGGCGCCGAGCCGACCATCTGGCTCGTGATGCTGCGCGGCGACCACGACCTGAACGAGATCAAGGTGTCGAAGCTGCCGGGGCTGAAGAACCACCGCTTCGCGACCGAGCAGGAAATCGTCGAGTGGTTCGGCACGCCGCCGGGCTACCTCGGCCCGGTCGGCACGAAGAAGCCGGTGAAGGTGATCGCCGATCGCACGGTCGCGAACATGAGCGACTTCGTCGTCGGCGCGAACGAGGTCGACTATCACATCGCCGGCGTGAACTGGGGCCGCGACCTGCCGGAGCCGGAAGTCGCCGACGTGCGCAACGTGAAGAAGGGCGATCCGTCGCCGGACGGCAAGGGTGAGATCGACATCTGCCGCGGCATCGAAGTCGGCCACGTGTTCCAGCTCGGCACCAAGTACTCGGAAGCGATGGGCGCGACCTTCCTCGACGAGTCGGGCAAGCCGCAGCCGATGCTGATGGGCTGCTACGGCGTCGGCGTCACGCGCATTCTCGGCGCGGCGATCGAACAGAACTTCGACGAGCGCGGCATCATCTGGCCCGAGTCGATCGCGCCGTTCGAAGTCGTGCTGTGTCCGATGGGCTACGATCGCAGCGACATGGTCCGCGAGGCCGCCGACAAGCTGTACGCGGAACTGGCCGCGGCCGGCATCGACGTGATCCTCGACGATCGCGGCGAGCGCCCGGGCGTGATGTTTGCCGACTGGGAACTGGTCGGCGTGCCGCATCGCCTGGTGATCGGCGAGCGCGGCCTGAAGGAAGGCAAGATCGAGTATCAGGGCCGCCGCGACGCCGAGGCGACGCTGCTGCCGGCCGACGCGGCCGCGGCGACGGTGACGGAGAAGATCCGCGCCGCGCTCGCGCGCTAAGCGCTTCGACCGGAGGACACGGTGGAATACACCTTCCTGTCGGCCACCGTGCTCCTCGTGCTGATCACGGATCCGCTCGGCAACATCCCGCTGTTCATCACGGCGATGCGGGACGTGCCGCGCGAGCGGCGCGTGAAGCTGATCCTGCGTGAAGTCGGGATCGCGTTCGTGATCCTGCTGTTCTTCATGGTGGTCGGCGACCGCTTCCTGCGGATGATGAACCTCACCGACCTGTCGCTGCGGCTCGGCGGCGGGATCGTGCTGTTCCTGATCGCGCTGCGGATGATCTTCCCGCATCCGGACGGCGCGCTCGGCAGCGATCCGCGCGCAGGCGGTGAACCGTTCATCGTGCCGCTCGCGATTCCCGCGCTGGCCGGGCCGTCCGCGCTCGCGACGGTGATGCTGCTGACGTCCCAGGCGCCGGGCAAGATGTTCGAGTGGGTCGGCGCGCTGACGGTCACGATGATCGTTTGCGCGATCACGCTGGTACTGGCCGAGCGGATCCAGCAGTGGCTCGGCGAGCGGACCGTCGCCGCGTTCGAGCGGCTGATGGGTCTCGTGCTCGTCGCGATCTCGGTCGAGATGCTGCTCGCCGGCATCAAGGCGTTCGTGCACCAGCTGCAGATGTAACGCATCGGTGCGTACCGACGAAAAAAAGCGGCGCTCCGGGTAACCGGAGCGCCGCTTTCCATTTATATAGCGGGCAGGGCGGCGATCAGACGTTCGCGGTCAGCGCACGGATCGTCGGCAGGTTGCGCCAGTAGCCCTTGGCGTCCATCCCGCAGCCGAACACGTAGCGGTCGGGCACCGAGAAGCCGCAGAAGTCGGGATGCAGCGGTTTCGCTTTCGTGAGCGTCTTCTCGCAAAGCACGGCGGACATGAAGCGCTTCGCGCCCATGTCGAGGATGCGGTCGCGGATCGCGGCCATCGTCTCGCCTTCGTCGAGGATGTCGTCGAGCACGAGCACGATGCGGTCCTTCACCGATTCGCGCGGCGCGACGCGCCAGTGCATCTCCGGGCTGCCCTGCGTCGTGTTGCGGTAGCGGGTCAGGTGGATGTAGTCGAATTCCAGCGGGAAATCGAGATGCGGCAGCAGCATCCCGGTAAACACCGCGGCGCCGCCCATCACCGAGAGGACGAGCGGGAACGCGTCGCCGATCTCGGCGCGGATCGCTTCGGCCATCCGGGCGATCGACGCGTTGACGGCGTCCGCCGAGACGATCTCTTCGGAGTGTTCGAAAATGTGGAGGGCTTCTTCGCGGTTCATGAGTTCTGGCGGGCAGTCGGTATACAAATAAGAATGAAGCAGAACGGCTGGCGCGCGCTACGGCAAAAACCCGCGCGCCGGCCGACGGGCGGAATCAGCGCATGCCGGGCATCATGCCCTTCAGGCCGCGCATCATCTTCTGCATGTTGCCGCCCTTCAGCTTCTTCATCATCGTACGCATCTGGTCGTACTGGTTCAGCATCCGGTTGACTTCCTGCACCGGCACGCCCGCGCCGGCTGCAATGCGGCGCTTGCGCGTCGCCTTGATGATTTCGGGTTTGGCGCGCTCGGCGGGCGTCATCGAGCTGATGATGCCTTCCATCCGGCGGATCGACTTCTCGGCCTGGCCCATGTCGGCGCCGGCCGCCGCCTGCTGGAACTGCGCGGGCAGCTTGTCCATCAGCGACGACAGGCCGCCCATGTTCTTCATCTGCGAGATCTGCGCGCGGAAATCGTTCAGGTCGAAGTCGCCGCCTTTCTTGACCTTGTCGGCGAGCTTCTGCGCGGCCTGCACGTCGACGCCGCGCTGCGCTTCCTCGACGAGCGCGAGGATGTCGCCCATGCCGAGGATCCGGTTCGCCATCCGGTCCGGGTGGAACACCTCGAGGCCGTCGAGCTTCTCGGCGACGCCGACGAACTTGATCGGCTTGCCCGTGATGTGGCGCACCGACAGCGCGGCACCGCCGCGCGAATCGCCGTCGAGCTTGGTCAGCACGACGCCGGTGAGCGGCAGCGTGTCGTTGAACGCCTTCGCGGTGTTGACCGCGTCCTGGCCGAGCATCGCGTCGACGACGAACAGCGTTTCGGCCGGCTTCAGCGTGCCGTGCAGCGCGGCGATTTCCTGCATCATCGCCTCGTCGATACCGAGGCGGCCGGCCGTGTCGACGATCAGCACGTCATGGTAGTGGCGCTTCGCCCAGTCGACGGCCGCGAGTGCGATGTCGACGGGCTTCTGGTCCGGCGTCGACGGGAAGAAATCGGCGCCGACCTGTTCGCTCACCGTTTTCAGCTGCATGATGGCGGCCGGGCGATACACGTCGCACGACACCGTCAGCACCTTCTTCTTGTACTTCTCGCGCAAGAGCTTCGCGAGCTTGCCGGCGGTCGTGGTCTTGCCGGCGCCCTGCAAGCCGGCCATCAGGATCACGGCGGGCGGCGTGACCGCGAGGTTCAGCTCGGCGGCCTTGCCTTCGTAGTCGCCGCCGATCACGGCGGTCAGCTCCTTCTGGACCACGCCGACGAGCGCCTGGCCCGGCGACAGGCTGCTGATCACTTCCTCGCCGAGCGCCTTTTCCTTGACCTTGGCGATGAATTCGCGGACGACCGGCAGCGCGACGTCGGCTTCCAGCAGCGCGAGACGCACCTCGCGGAGCATCTCCTGGGTGTTCGCCTCGGTAAGCCGGGCCTCGCCGCGCAGCGTCTTGACGACGCGCGCCATCCGTTGAGTGAGATTGTCGAGCATGGGGAGCGATGGACAGTGGGGCCCGAAGGCGCAACGGAACCGTACAAAAGGGAGCCGTCGCGGGAAGGGGGCCTAGTGTAAACTTCGAACATGGATATTGTACTGTATGCCCTCACCGCATTCCTGTACGGCGGCCTCGCCGTCGCAGGCTGGCGCACGCACCGCCAGGGTGCGACGCCGCTCGTCGCGAGCGTGCCGGCCGTGCCGGTGCCGGCGTCCGCCGCGTCGGGAATGAGCGGCGCCGGCCGCGCGCTGCTGTTCGCGGCGCTCGTCGCGCACGGCGTGCTGCTGCACACGACGATCTTCCCGCACGACGCGATGGTCTTCGGCTTCGCGTTCGCGCTGTCCGCGATGTTCTGGCTCGGCGCCGGCATCTACTGGATCGAGAGCTTCTTCTTCCCGCTCGACAGCCTGCGCCTGCTCGTGCTGCCGCTCGCGTGCGGCGCGTCGCTGCTGCCGCTCGTGTTCGGCGGCGTGCGGGTGCTGCCTTATGCCGCAGCGCCGCTGTTCAAGATGCACTTCCTGATCGCGAACATCGCGTACGGCCTTTTCGCGATCGCCGCGCTGCACGCGGTCCTGATGCTGATGGTCGAGCGGCGCCTGCAGTCGCTGAGGAGCGGCGGGCGCGACGGCTCGACCGGCTGGATCGCGAGCTGGCTCGAAACGCTGCCGCCGCTGCTCACGCTCGAGAAGCTGCTGTTCCGCCTGATCGGCGCCGGCTTCGTGCTGCTGACGCTGACGCTCGCGTCGGGGATCCTGTTCAGCGAGCAGGTCGATGCACGCGCGCTGCGGCTCGATCACAAGACCGTGTTCGCGGTGCTGTCGTGGCTGATGTTCGGCGGCCTGCTGGTCGCCCACAAGACGTCGGGCTGGCGCGGGCGCGGCGCCGCGCGCTGGGTGCTCGTGTCGTTTGCCGCGCTGCTGCTCGCGTATGTCGGCAGCCGGTTCGTTTTCGAGGTGCTGCTGCACCGCTCCGTGGTTTGAACGCAGGTTTCCGATGCGACAGATTCTTCTCCTGATTCTTCTCTTCTTCGCGGGTTCGTGGCTCACGCGCAAGCTGCGCCAGGCCCAGGAGCACGCGCAGGCGCGCGCCGGCCGCGGTGGCGGCAACGACGGCGCACCGGGTCCTGGCGCCGGGGCGGCACGCCCGAACGGCGACGCGCGCTCGCTGCCCGAACCGATGGTGCGTTGCGCCGAATGCGGCGTGCATACACCGCAGGGCGACGCCGTCGCCGCGGGCGGCGAATACTTCTGCAGCACCGAGCACGCGCAGCGCCACGGCGCACACGCGAGCGGCCGCGACGCCCGATGAGCGACGCAGCGCTGCTGTCGGTCGACGCGAACGGCTGGGTGCGCGAAGCGCGCCACGCGCCGTCGCCGAATTTCGAGGCGCGGCCCGCGGGCGCGGTGCCGACGCTCGTCGTCGTCCACAACATCAGCCTGCCGCCCGGCGAGTTCGGCGGCGATGCGGTCGAGGCGCTGTTCCTGAATCGCCTCGATTGCGATACGCACCCCTATTACCAGCGTCACCTGCGCGACGTGCGCGTGTCCGCGCACTTCCTGATCCGCCGCGACGGCGAACTCGTGCAGTTCGTGTCGTGCGACGAGCGTGCATGGCATGCGGGCGCGTCCGAGTTCTTCGGCCGGCCGCGCTGCAACGACTTCTCGATCGGCATCGAACTCGAAGGTGCGGACGACGTGCCGTTCGACGCGGCGCAGTACGCGACGCTCGGGGTGCTCGCACGCACGCTCGCCGCGCGCTACCCGATCGATGCGGTGGCCGGGCATTCCGACGTCGCGCCGGGCCGCAAGACCGACCCGGGTCCGCACTTCGATTGGCAACGCTTCGCGAGCGATGCCGGGTTTTCCGCCGAATACTTTCCTTTCCGTCAGCACTGATCGCAGGGTTTTTGAGCGGGCGAAATTTTTTTTTCCGACCAATGCCTTGTCGCGTCTGCCCGTCCGGGCGGCCGGGTTGATGTCAATACCTCCGGCGAAAATTCTCCGTTTTGATGTCGCCGGAATGTCCACTATACTTGGTGCCAGTTGAGCGGTTCTGTACTAGATATAGTGTGTGTCGCAGGGGAAACCCGAGCGGCACCGGCCGGCGGGCAACGCCGGCGGCCAGGGTTCTCAGTGCGGCGCGCCAGGCCGGGCGGTCCGGGCGTCGCAATCAAGCGCAGCGAACTTCGACGGGGCAGCGTACACATGACGAAGCACACGACCGGATCGGTTGTCGCGCATCGACCGAACCGGCTTCCCCGACGCATCGCTCGCCTCTTACCGCTCGCGCATCCGATAGCGCAGCGTTCGTTTTAATCCGCGGTTCTCTCCGCACCATCCAACACCAGGAGCTTTGCACATGCAAACCACCGACAACGCGACGTCCCAGTACGAGAGCGCCTCGAGCCGTCCGCTCGGCGGGACCGAACAGGGCGCGCAGGCGCTCGCGCCGCAGGCCACGTTCGCCGACTACAAGGTGATCCGCCGCAACGGCAGCGTGGTGTCGTTCGAGCCTTCGAAGATCGCGATTGCGGTGACCAAGGCTTTCCTGGCCGTCAATGGCGGGCAGGGCGCGGCATCGGCACGCGTACGCGAACTCGTCGAGCAGCTCACGCACAACGTCGTGCGCGCGCTCGTGCGCAGCCGTCCGAACGGCGGTACGTTCCATATCGAAGACATCCAGGACCAGGTCGAACTCGCGCTGATGCGCGGCGGCGAGCACAACGTCGCGCGTGCATACGTGCTGTATCGCGAGAAGCGTCACCTCGAGCGCCAGCATGCGGGCGAGGAAGCAGCGGCAGCGGGCGGCGAGTCGAGCACCGGCATCAACGTCGTCGACAATGGCGTCACGCGCCCGCTCGACCTGAACGCACTGCGCGCGCTGATCGTGTCCGCATGCGACGGTCTCGGCGCTGCGGTTAACCCTGACCCGATCGTCGCGGAAACGGTGAAGAACCTGTACGACGGCGTGCCGATGAGCCAGGTCTACGACTCGGCGATCCTCGCTGCGCGCACGATGATCGAAAAGGACCCGGCATACAGCCAGGTCACGGCCCGCATCCTGCTGCACACGATCCGTCGCGAGATCCTCGGCGAGGAAGTGGTCCAGGCCGAGATGTCGGCCCGCTACGCGGAATACTTCCCGCAGTTCCTGAAGCGCGGCGTCGACGCCGGCCTGCTCGACGACAAGCTGCTTCAGTTCGACCTGAAGCGTCTGGGCGAAGCGCTCGACGCGAACCGCGACCTGCAGTTCGGCTACCTCGGCCTGCAGACGCTGTACGACCGCTACTTCCTGCACGTCGACGGCAGCCGCATCGAAATGCCGCAGGCATTCTTCATGCGCGTCGCGATGGGCCTGTCGCTGAACGAGATCGACCGCGAAACGCGCGCGATCGAGTTCTACAACGTGCTGTCGAGCTTCGACTTCATGAGCTCGACGCCGACGCTGTTCAACTCGGGCACGCACCGCTCGCAGCTGTCGTCGTGCTACCTGACGACGGTCGCGGACGACCTCGACGGCATCTATGAAGCGCTGAAGGAAAACGCGCTGCTGTCGAAGTTCGCCGGCGGTCTCGGCAACGACTGGACCCGCGTGCGCGCACTCGGCTCGCATATCAAGGGCACGAACGGCAAGTCGCAAGGCGTGGTCCCGTTCCTGAAGGTCGTCAACGACACGGCCGTCGCGGTCAACCAGGGCGGCAAGCGCAAGGGCGCGGTGTGCGCGTACCTCGAATCGTGGCACCTCGACATCGAGGAGTTCCTCGAGCTGCGCAAGAACACCGGCGACGATCGCCGCCGTACGCACGACATGAACACGGCGAACTGGATTCCCGACCTGTTCATGAAGCGCGTGATGGAAGGCGCCGACTGGACGCTGTTCTCGCCGTCGACCTGCCCGGACCTGCACGACAAGTTCGGCGCGGAGTTCGAGGCGGCTTACACGGCTTACGAAGACAAGGTCGCGCGCGGCGAGATCAAGCTGTTCAAGAAGATCCCGGCGCAGCAGCTCTGGCGCAAGATGCTCGGCATGCTGTTCGAAACGGGCCACCCGTGGATCACGTTCAAGGATCCGTGCAACGTGCGCTCGCCGCAGCAGCACGTCGGCGTCGTCCACTCGTCGAACCTGTGCACGGAAATCACGCTGAACACGAGCGACACCGAAATCGCGGTGTGCAACCTCGGCTCCGTGAACCTCGTCGCCCACCTGGTGAAGCAGGCCGACGGCAGCTACGCGCTCGACCACGACAAGCTGAAGCGCACGATCAGCGTCGCGATGCGCATGCTCGACAACGTGATCGACATCAACTACTACGCGGTGCCGAAGGCGCGTAACTCGAACCTGAAGCACCGTCCGGTCGGCATGGGCATCATGGGTTTCCAGGACTGCCTGCACCTGCTGCGCACGCCGTACGCGTCGGAAGCGGCGGTCGAGTTCGCCGATCGTTCGATGGAAGCGGTCTGCTACTACGCGTACTACGCGTCGACCGAGCTGGCCGAGGAACGCGGCCGCTACTCGAGCTACCGCGGCTCGCTGTGGGATCGCGGCATCCTCCCGCAAGACACGCTGAAGCTGCTGACGGAAGCGCGCGGCGGCTACGTCGAGGTCGACACGTCCGAGTCGCTCGACTGGACGACGCTGCGTTCGCGGATCGCCGCGCACGGCATGCGCAACTCGAACTGCGTCGCGATCGCGCCGACGGCGACGATCTCGAACATCATCGGCGTGTCGGCATGCATCGAGCCGACCTTCCAGAACCTGTACGTGAAGTCGAACCTGTCGGGCGAATTCACGGTGGTCAACGAGTACCTCGTCCGCGACCTAAAGGAACGCGGCCTGTGGGACGAAGTGATGGTCGCCGACCTGAAGTACTTCGACGGCATGCTGTCGCGCATCGACCGCATCCCGGCCGACCTGCGCGCGATCTACGCGACCGCGTTCGAAGTCGACCCGACGTGGCTGGTCGAAGCGGCATCGCGTCGCCAGAAGTGGATCGACCAGGCGCAGTCGCTGAACATCTACATGGGCGGCGCGTCGGGCAAGAAGCTCGACGAGGTCTACAAGCTCGCCTGGCTGCGCGGTCTGAAGACGACCTACTACCTCCGCACGATGGCGGCGACGCACGTCGAGAAGTCGACGGTCGCACACGGCGCGCTGAACGCAGTGCCGACGAGCGGTGGCTCGAGCAGCGGCGGCGCGCAAGGCGCGGCAGGCGGCTTCGGTGCAGCGGGCGGCGCAGCGTCGTCGTCGGGCGCAGTCGACGCGGCACCGGCACTCGCACCGGTCGAAGCGGACGGTCCGGTATGCACGATGCGCCCGGGCGATCCCGGCTTCGACGAGTGCGAAGCCTGCCAGTAACGCGGCGCGCATGACCTGAAGAAGGTTCGGGCGGCGCGCACGACAACCGATCGAGGTTGAAGTGTGCGCCGCTCTCAACTAAAAAAATGATAAGGAATCTGTAACGCGGCACTCGCGTTGCAGGCAGTGACAAGCGATCGAAACATCCCCGACGACGTCGCGTTTCGATCAGCGTTCGATGCGTCGAGCGCACCTCGCGATACACGTGCGACACACGTCGCGCGCTGCATGAACGACGATGCGTTGCTCAAAGTGTTGTATCGAGGTCGCAACGCGAATCGAAAAAAGGATTTTTCGTGAGCGAGCCCTTTTATCGCTCAGGAAAAGATGGTACAAACCGTTCTAAATTGATGGTGAGAATTTATGCTCAACTGGGATGACGAGAAGACTGCCGTAACCCCCGCGAGCGGAGCGCAGCAAAACGCGTTGCGCACCTCCGCAGGGATGGCTGTCGGAATGCAGGCTGCAACGCCTGCCGCCCATCAGGTCCGCGACATTTTCGAAGGCGATCTTGCGGTGCCGCCGCAAGCATCGGCTGTTCCCGCCGGCGGTTCGGAAGCGCGGGTCAACGTTGCAGACAAGCGCATCATCAACGGCCAGACTGACGTCAATCAGCTGGTGCCGTTCAAGTACAAGTGGGCGTGGGAAAAGTATCTGGCAGGTTGCGCGAACCACTGGATGCCGCAGGAAATCAACATGTCCCGCGACATCGCCCTGTGGAAGGATCCGAACGGTCTGACCGAGGACGAGCGCCGCATCGTCAAGCGCAACCTCGGCTTCTTCGTGACGGCCGATTCGCTCGCCGCGAACAACATCGTGCTCGGCACGTACCGCCACATCACGGCGCCCGAGTGCCGGCAGTTCCTGCTGCGCCAGGCGTTCGAAGAGGCGATCCACACGCACGCGTACCAATACATCGTCGAATCGCTCGGTCTCGACGAAGGCGAGATCTTCAACGCGTACCACGAGGTCACGTCGATCCGCGCGAAGGACGAATTCCTGATCCCGTTCATCCACACGCTGACGGACCCGGCCTTCAAGACCGGCACGCTCGAAGCGGATCAGAAGCTGCTGAAGTCGCTGATCGTGTTCGCCTGCATCATGGAAGGCCTGTTCTTCTATGTCGGCTTCACGCAGATTCTCGCGCTCGGCCGCCAGAACAAGATGACGGGTGCTGCAGAGCAATATCAGTACATCCTGCGTGACGAGTCGATGCACTGCAATTTCGGCATCGACCTGATCAACCAGATCAAGCTCGAGAACCCGCATCTCTGGACCGCGGAATTCCGCGCCGAGATCCGCGAGCTGTTCAAGCAGGCTGTCGAACTCGAATACCGCTACGCCGAGGACACGATGCCCCGCGGCGTGCTGGGTCTGAACGCGTCGATGTTCAAGAGCTATCTGCGCTTCATCAGCAACCGCCGTTGCCAGCAGATCGGCCTCGACCCGCTGTTCCCGAACGAGGAAAACCCGTTCCCGTGGATGAGCGAGATGATCGACCTGAAGAAGGAACGCAACTTCTTCGAGACGCGTGTGATCGAGTATCAGACGGGCGGCGCGCTGTCCTGGGAATAACCCGCAGCAGCGAACCCGTCACATGATGTGAGCAGCCGGCGGCCTCTCGGCCCCGGCCCAAGGTTTAGGAGCAAGAACGCCTGATGCAAAGCATGCCCGGTGCCTTAACGGCCCAACGACATGATCGGCACTTTGCGAACCCTTCAGTGGGATGGGCAAACTTCCCTCCGGAAAAAGCGGACGGCCGTGTGGCGGTCCGCTTGATCAAGCGATTAGGGGTGGCGGCGCGAGGCGCGCCGGCTACCGACTTGATTTGGCGCGCGAGGCCATGGGGTCACGCGCGCCATACCGTATTCATTAGCGTAAGCGCGTGGTATCCGCGTACGCCGATGAATAGCCCGCTTCGAAGCGCACGTCCTGAACAGCGTCCGCGGGAAGCGGGTTTTGACGAAGGGTGTAGTTTGAACTGACTCTCATCTGAACCTGAAGGAGAACAACATGGCTACTGCCAAGAAGAAACCGGCTGCTAAGAAGGTTGCTGCCAAGAAGACCGTTGCGAAGAAGGCTGCTGCTCCGGCGAAGAAGGCCGCTGCGGTGAAGAAGGTTGCTGCGAAGAAGGTCGCGGTGAAGAAGGTTGCCGCGAAGAAGGCAGCACCGGCGAAGAAGGCTGCTGCGAAGAAGGTCGCGGCAAAGAAGGTCGCAACGAAGAAGGTTGCTGCGAAGAAAGTCGCGGTGAAGAAGGTTGCCGCGAAGAAGGCAGCACCGGCGAAGAAGGCCGCTGCGAAGAAGGTTGCAGCCAAGAAAGTCGCGGTGAAGAAGGTTGCTGCGAAGAAGGCAGCACCGGCGAAGAAGGCTGCTGCCAAGAAGGCCGCGCCGGCGAAGAAGGCTGCCGCCAAGAAGGCTGCGCCTGCGAAGAAGGCTGCTGCGAAGAAGGCTGCGCCTGCCAAGAAGGCTGCCCCTGCGAAGAAGGCTGCCGCTGCACCGAAGGCCGCTGCTGCACCGAAGGCTGCCGCTGCTCCGAAGGCTGCCGCACCGGCGAAGAAGGCCGCTGCACCGAAGAAGGCTGCTGCTCCGAAGAAGGCCGTCGTGAAGAAGGCTGCACCGGCAACCACCGCGTCGACCGCATCGGTCGCGCCGGCATCGGGCGTGAAGACCGCGCTCAACCCGGCAGCGGCATGGCCGTTCCCGACCGGCAGCCGTCCGTAATCGCGGCTGACCAGCACTACCCGGACACTCACGCGGTGTCCGCGGGTTGAGTAGCGCTACTCAATCGATCCCGCCATCTGGCTCAGGTGGCGGGATTTTTTTCGTCCGCCTGCATCGATGGGCCGGCCGGCTGCCGGGCACGGACGAAAAAAAACGCATGTGCAGCTTCGCACATGCGTTCGACCGCGGCTTGCGCCGCGCGCTGAGGATGCTCGTTAGTGCGTGACGCGCGTGACGCCGCCGCTCGACAGCAGTCGCACCCGTTCGCCGGCGCGGAACACTTCGCCGCTCGCCGCCTGCGTGATCGAGCGCAGGTCGCCGTTGTCGAGGCGCACGGTGATTTCGACACCGTTCGCCGTGCTGAGGTTTTCGCCGACCGCGTTGCCTGCGACCGCGCCGACGAGACCGCCCGCGATGGCCGTCAGGATCGATCCCTTGCCGCCGCCGATCGCGCTGCCCGCGACTGCGCCGAGCGCGCCGCCGCCGAGCGTGCCGATCGCGCTGCCGCCGCCATCGGACTGGATGCGCACCGCACGGACGCTTTCGACGGTGCCCATGCGCACGGTTTGCTCGCGCTGCGCCTGGCCGACGCTATAGACATCTGCCGAGCCCGGCGCCGTGAAGCAGCCGGCGAGCGTCAGCGTGGCCGTCAGCATGGCAGCGAGCGTGAGGGTTTTCTTGGTCAACATCTTTGCTCTCCCACAATATTCATTTGAGACTGTACCCGAAGGCAGCCTCGAAGCGCGCGTCGATTTCGGCGCGCGTCAGTGCGTAAGTTTGAGGCCCCTGGTGGGCGATCTTGATCGAGCCCATCAGGCTCGCGAGGCGGCCCGTGGTTGCCCAGTCGAGGCCATTCTCGATGCCGTACAGCAGGCCGCCCCGGAAGGCGTCGCCGCAGCCGGTCGGATCGACGACACGCTCGGCTTGCACGACCGGAATCTGTTCTTCGCCGTTTTTGTGAAGAATGGTGGCGCCGCGCTCGCCGCGCGTGATGATCAACGCCTGAACCCGGCTGGCGATTTCCTGTTCGGACCAGCCCGTCTTGTCGCTGACGAGCTTGCCCTCGTAGTCGTTGACCGCAACGAAGGTGGCGAGTTCAATGATGCGGCGCAGCGTCGCACCGTCGAACAGCGGCAGGCCCTGGCCCGGATCGAAGATGAACGGGATGCCGGCCTTCGCGAATTGCTCGGCGTGCTGGACCATCCCGTCGAAGCCGTCCGGCGCGACGATGCCGAGCTTCACGCCCGACACTTCGTCCGCGTGGTTCAGGTGCGACTGCATCATCGCGCCCGGGTGGAATGCGGTGATCTGGTTGTTCTCGAGATCGGTCGTGATCATCGCCTGCGCGGTGTGCGTTTCGGGCACCACGCGTATGCTGGCCTTCGACAGGCCGAGGCTGTCGAGACGCTCGAGATAGCGATCGGCGTCGTTCGCGCCGACCGTCGCCATGATGCGCGCGTCGCCGCCGAGCATGTGCAGCGCGTAGGCGATGTTCCCCGCGCAACCGCCGAATTCGCGACGCATCGTCGGCACGAGGAAGCTCACGTTCAGAAGGTGAACCTGGTCGGGCAGGATGTGCTCGCGAAACCGGCCTTCGAAGGTCATGATGTTGTCGTAGGCGAGCGAGCCGCAAATCAGCGTAGTCAAGGCGTGCGTTCCTGTAGAGAGCAAAGGGAGGCGGCTGCCCGGCCGGCGCGCGCAGGCCGTCGGGCCTCGCGCGGCAGGGCCGGGCGGCTGCGGGTTACTTCAGTGCGGCGAGCGCTGCGTCGTAGTTCGGCTCGTCCTTGATCTCGCCGACGAGTTCCGCGTGGAGCACCTTGTCCTGCGCGTCGAGCACGACGACCGCGCGGGCCGTCAGGCCGTTCAGCGGGCCGCTCGTCACGTCGACGCCGTATGCGTTCGCGAACGCGCGGCCGCCGCGGAACGTCGAAGCCGTCACGACGTTCGCGAGGCCTTCGGTCGTGCAGAAGCGCGTGGCGGCGAACGGCAGGTCGCCGGACACGACCACCACGACCGTGTTGTCGAGCGACGACGCGGCTTCGTTGAACTTGCGGGTCGACGTCGCGCAGGTGGGCGTATCGAGGCTCGGGACGATGTTCAGTACCTTGCGCTTGCCGGCGAAGCTGGCGAGCGACAGGTCGGCGAGGTCCTTGCCGACCAGCTTGAAGTCGGGGGCTTGCGAGCCGACGGCCGGGAACGTGCCGGCGAGATCGATCGGGTTGCCACCCAGCGTAACTTTGCTCATGTTCGTGCTCCGAAATAGCGCGCCGCAGCGGCGCGCGGGTTGAGACGGCGCGCATGCGCGCGCCGCGGGGCGTCACGGATAGAAGATCTGGACGCGGAAATTCGAGGCGGGCGCGCCGTTCGTGTCGAGACGGACGACCATCGTCTGCGTCGTGCCGGGCGGCAGCCCGGCGTCGATCGGCATGCCCGGGCGCACGTAGTCGCGCGGCGCGAGCACGCGGCGCACGGTCACGTGATTCGTGTCGTCGAGCAGCGTCAGTTCGAGCGACGGGTAGGCGAGCGCGACGCGGTAGCGGTTCGTCAGCGGTACCTTCAACTCCAGCACGCGCGGGCCGTCGATCTGGCGCAGGTCGGCCGCGTCGAGCCGCAGGCCGTCGATCGCGCGCGGCGGCGTCACCTTGCAGCCGAGCGGCGCGCACGCCTGCCGGAACCAGCCCTGCGTGACGGGCCAGTAGATCATCACGGTTTCGCGCTGCCACCACGCGAGCTGCGCGACGAGCAGCACCGCGAGCACGGCCGCGACGAGGCCGCCGAAAAAGCCGCCGAGCGTTCCGCGTCGCTGCTGCGCGCGCGGCTCGCGCGTCACGGCGAAGGGCGGGCGGTCGTCGTCGGACAGTGCGGCGGGGAAGGGGGCCGCTGATTGGACGGCCGGTTGTACGTCCGGTTCGGCACCCGGTTCGCTGGCGGCTGCGGCCGGTGCGGCGGCACGTTCGGCGTGGGTGTCGGGTTCGGGTTTCGGTTCGAGTCCGGGCTCGGCTTGTACCGGCCTGAACGCGAAGCGCGGTTCGCGTGGCGCGTGCTCGTCGTCGGGCACGGCGAAGCGCGCGTTGCCGACCGGTTCGACGGGCGCTGCTGCGGCGGGTGCGACCGACGGCGCGGGCGCGACGAAGCGCGGTTCGCGCAGGTCGGGTTCGGTGAGCGGCGTGAGCGGCGTGAGCGGTTCGTCGGTTTCGGGCGGCACTGCATCCGGTCCGGCCGATCGCGCGGCGACGGCGTGCAACTCGGCCGGCTGCGATGCGATCGGCGCCGGCGTGCCGGACAGGTGAACCACACCGGATTCCGTCGACGGCAGCGCAAGCGGGATCAGCGGCTCGGCGCGCACGGTCTCGACACTGTGCTGCAGGGACGGGTCGACGCCGGCATCGAGCCACGGCGCCCACATGTCCCAGCCTTCCGGCTGGTAATCGGAACCGGCCGCTGGTTCGACCGGTGCGTCGGTGGTGAAGAGCCGCGCGGGCGCGGCGTCGTGTTGCGGGGTGGCGGCGGCCGGCTCGACCGGCGCCGCTTCGGTCAGCGCGGATTCCGGCGGTGCCGGATCGGGCACGAGCGACTGCGATGCGTTGAAGACCTGCTGACAGTGTCCGCAACGCACGAGCCCGTCATGCAGCGCGAGCTGTTCCTGCTGCAGCCGGAAGACGGTTTCGCAATGAGGGCAGCGCGTCGCAAGAAGCATGTCGAGCCGGGCGGCCTGCTGGCCAGAGTGAAGGACAGCGCTATTCTAATGGCTTTCCCGCCGCGTTCCGGCGAGGCATACCCAACCTTCGTGTTCGCGCCAGACCGAGATGTCGACGTAGCGCGCATAGACGGCCGCGACTTCGTCCGCCTGGCGCGCGAGCACGCCCGACAGCGCGATGCGCCCGCCCGGTTTCACCTTCGATGCGAGCATCGACGCCATCAGTTTCAGCGGGTTCGACAGGATGTTGGCGACGACGATGTCGAATTCGCCGGCCGGGCACGCATCGGGCAGCCCGTACGTGACTTCCGCATGGTTGCGTTCGCTGTTCTGGCGCGCCGATTCGACCGCCTGCGGATCGATGTCGATGCCGACCACGGGGTTCGCCCCGCATTTCTGCGCGAGGATCGCGAGAATGCCCGAGCCGCAGCCGTAGTCGAGCACCGACTGGCCGGGCTTCACCGACTGTTCGAGCCATTCCATGCACAGGCGCGTGGTCGGGTGGCTGCCGGTGCCGAACGCGAGACCGGGGTCGAGTTCGAGGATGAGCGCGTCGGGGTCGGGCGCGTCGTGCCACGACGGCACGACCCAGATCCGCTCGCCGATCGGAATCGGCTCGAACTGCGACTGCGTGAGCCGCACCCAGTCCTGTTCCTCGACTTCGCGCACGTCGAACTTCGGCGTGTCGGCGACGCCGATCTCGTTCGCGGCCGCCGCGAGCAGCACGGCCGGGTCGTGATCGGGCGACAGCAGCGCGATCACGCGCGAGTGCTGCCACGCGGTGCGTTCGGGAACGAGGCCGGGCTCGCCGAAGAGCGGCTGTTCGTCGGGCGTGTCGGCGTCGGCGTCCTCGACGGACACCGACAGCGCGCCGAGGTCGAGCAGCGCGTCGGACAGCGCCTCCGCATGCTCACGGGCCAGTTCGACGACGAGTTCGCGATAGCTCATGCTTACGCTTCTTCCGGTGCGACCTGCTGCTTCTGGGCGAGCCGGTGTTCGAGATAGTGGATGCTGGTGCCGCCTTCGACGAACTTCGAGTCGATCATCAGCTCGCGGTGCAGCGGGATGTTGGTCTGGATGCCTTCGACGACCATTTCCGACAGCGCGATGCGCATCCGGCGGATCGCCTGGTCGCGCGTCGCGCCGTAGGTGATCAGCTTGCCGATCATCGAATCATAGTTCGGCGGCACGAAATAGCCATTGTACGCATGCGAGTCGACGCGCACGCCGGGGCCGCCCGGCGTATGCCACGACGTGATCCGGCCCGGCGACGGCGTGAACTTGAACGGATCTTCCGCGTTGATCCGGCATTCGATCGCATGTCCGCGGAACTCGATGTCGCGCTGGCGCAGCGCGAGCTTCTCGCCCGCTGCGATGCGGATCTGTTCCTGCACGATGTCGACGCCCGTGATCATCTCCGACACCGGGTGCTCGACCTGCACGCGCGTGTTCATCTCGATGAAGTAGAACTCGTTGTTCTCGTACAGGAATTCGAACGTGCCCGCGCCGAGGTAGCCCATCTTCTTGCACGCGTCCGCGCAGCGGTCGCCGATGCGCTCGATCAGGCGGCGCGGAATGCCGGGCGCCGGCGCTTCCTCGATCACCTTCTGGTGCCGGCGCTGCATCGAGCAGTCGCGCTCGCCGAGCCAGATCGCGTTCTTGTGCGCGTCCGACAGCACCTGGATCTCGATGTGGCGCGGGTTCTCGAGGAACTTCTCCATGTACACCTGCGGGTTGCCGAACGCACGGCCGGCTTCCTCGCGGGTCATGTTGACCGCGTTCACGAGCGCGGCTTCGGTGTGCACGACGCGCATCCCGCGCCCGCCGCCGCCGCCCGCTGCCTTGATGATGACCGGATAGCCGATCGCGCGCGCAATCTTGACGATCTCCTTCGGATCGTCCGGCAACGCGCCTTCCGAGCCCGGCACGCACGGCACGCCGGTCTTGATCATGGTCTGCTTCGCGGTGACCTTGTCGCCCATCATCCGGATCGTTTCCGGGCGCGGGCCGATGAACGTGAAGCCCGACTGCTCGACGCGTTCGGCGAAGTCGGCGTTCTCCGACAGGAAGCCGTAGCCGGGGTGGATCGCCTCGGCATCGGTGACTTCCGCGGCGCTGATCAGCGCCGGCATGTTCAGGTAGCTCAGGTTCGACGGGGCCGGGCCGATACAGACGGCTTCGTCCGCGAGGCGCACGTACTTGGCTTCCTTGTCGGCTTCCGAGTAGACGACCACCGTCTTGACGCCGAGTTCGCGGCACGCGCGCTGGATGCGCAGCGCGATTTCACCGCGGTTGGCAATGAGGATTTTTTCAAACATAGCGAGTATTCGTCTCTTCGAGGGGCGCGCGAACGGCGCCTGGCGAGCATCGGCGGCGCGCGGCCGGACGGGCCGCGCGGCGGACTTAGCCGATCACGAAAAGCGGCTGGCCGTATTCGACGGCCTGGCCGTTCTCGACGAGGATTTCCTTGATCACGCCGGCCTTGTCCGACTCGATCTCGTTGAGCAGCTTCATCGCTTCGATGATGCAGATCGTCTGGCCTTCCTTGACCGTGTCGCCCACCTGGACGAACGGGTCCGCGCCCGGCGACGGCGCGCGATAGAACGTGCCGACCATCGGCGACGTCACGACGTGGCCTTGCGGGGCGGCCGGTGCGGCGGCGGCGCCTGCTGCCGGCGCGGCAGCGCCTTCGGTCGGCAGCGCGACCGACGGAGCGGGCGCGCTGACTTGCGGGGCATACCCAGCCGTCGGCTGCACGTAGACCGGCGGCGCGTTCTTGACGATACGCACCTTGCCTTCGCCTTCCGTGACTTCCAGCTCGGAGATGCCGGATTCGGAAACGAGGTCGATCAGAGTTTTCAGCTTACGAAGATCCATCGGGAATTCCCCTTTCAATACGTGAAAGCGCCGGTGGGACCGGCGCTGAATCTAGATCGCGAAATCAGCCGCGCGACGCGCCTTGCAGCTTGTCCAGCGCGTACTCGAGCGCGTACAGATAACCTTTCCAGCCGAGCCCGCAGATCACGCCTTCGGCCTGGTCGGAAAAGTAGGAGTGATGCCTGAACGCTTCGCGGCGGTGCACGTTCGACAGGTGAACCTCGACGAACGGGATGCCGACGCCGGCGATCGCGTCCCGGATCGCGACGCTCGTGTGCGTATACGCGGCGGGATTGATCAGGATGAAATCGGTCTGTTCCTCCCGCGCGGCCTGAATGCGGTCGACGAGCGCGCCTTCATGGTTGCTCTGGAACGACGACAGTTCGGCGCCGGCTTCCTGGGCTCGCGCGGCAAGCGCCTGATCGATCTGCGCGAGCGTGACGCGGCCGTACACCTCCGGTTCCCGGGTGCCGAGAAGGTTCAGGTTGGGGCCGTGCAGCACCAGCAATCGTGTCATGGTCGCTTCTATTTCTGCGGAATTGCGCGAACTTTAGCGCTATTTAGAGAAATTTGTCTAGTTTTGCCGAACGGCCGAGCGCGTTGGACCTGCAAGAATTACCGGTGCGGCTGCAAAGTATCAGCGAATTCACGTGAAATTGCGGCGATCGACGTACAAATCGCCGCCAACGTGCTGGCCGCCGTTCAGGGCGATCACAACGCGTCGAGGGTCTTTTTCAGCTCGGCCGGTTGGATTTGTCCTAATTTTGTCTCGCGAATCTTGCCGGTTTCGTCGATGACGACCGTAAACGGCAGCGCGCCGGCGGTATTTCCAAAATTACGGGCCAGATCGGCGCCCGCATAACCGCTGACGAAAACCGGATAGTCGACCTTCACCTTCTGCAGAAAGTTCTTCACGTTCTGGTCGGAATCGACGCCGATCCCGATGAAGCGGATGCCTTTCTGCTTGTATTGGTGCGACAGCGCGACGAGCTCCGGCATCTCCTCGACGCACGGGCCGCACCACGACGCCCAGAAATTGACCACGACCTTCTGGCCCTTGAAGGAAGCGAGCGACGCCGGCTTGCCGTCGACGCCGGTCAGCGACGCGGCCCACAGCTGGTCGACCGGGCTGCCCTGCGCAGCGGGCGCGGCGACGGCGACGCCGTCATCGGCGCTGCCGCCGCGGAACCAGTGGCCGGCGGCGAGCCCGCCGGCGACGGCGGCGGCCGCGACCACCGCGAGCGGCAACATGCGTTTCATCATCATCGTTGAATCATTCCGGTTCGGAAGGGGCGTTGCTGGCTTCGACGAGCGCACGCAATGCGGCGGCGTCCGCGCGGGCGATCCGGCCGCGCGCGTCCGCCTTGACCGCGCCGCGCAGGTCGTCGCTCGCGTAGAGCGCGACATGAATGCCGATCGCGTCCACGTCGCGCCGCGGGCGCCACAGGAAGCTGAGCGTCTCGACGTCGGCGCGACCGGCGAAATGCCGCGTCTCGGACACGTCGTACTGAACGTTCTGGTTCAGCAGGTAGATCGCGACGTCCTTCGGGTTGTCGGTGAATATCTGCAAATGGATGTCCGAATGCGCGTTCGCGGTGCCGTTCAGCACCGCGCCCGTCACGTACGGATTGAACTCGGCGAGCCGGCGCATCCAGTCGAGCGCGATCTCGCGCAGGCGGCGCAGTTCGTCCGGCTGCGTGTCGCTCTGGAACAGGGCGAGGTACTCGCGCAGTTCTTCCTCGATCAGGTCGTTATCCGGCAGCCATTCGCCGGCAACGCGCGTATCGCCGAACAGCTGGCGCGCGGCCTTGCGTTTCGCGCTGGCGTAATCGAGGCCGTCCTCCGCGATCAGGCGGGCGGCGGACTGGGCGATTTCCTCGCGGGCGCGCCGCGGGTCGACAAGAGGTTTGCGAGACATGATCCGGCAATCATACTCGATCGCGCGGCGGCCGAACGCGGTGCGGCCGCGCGTCGCCTGCCGTGCCGCGCGGCGTCCGGATCCGTCGTTCGGGCCGCCGGGCACGGCGGGCCGTCAGTTACAATGACGGTCTTTGTGTCGCGGCGAAAGTCGTTGGCCGGGCGGCCCGTCCGGCGTGCCGCAGACCATCTTTCCGAATCGACGGCGCCCGGCGGCGCGAAAGCATTCATCTATGCACATCCACATTCTTGGCATCTGCGGCACCTTCATGGGCGGTCTCGCCGTGCTCGCGCGCGAGGCCGGCCACACGGTGACGGGTTGCGACGCGGGCGTCTATCCGCCGATGAGCACGCAGCTCGAGGCGCAGGGCATCACGCTGATCGAGGGCTACGGCGCCGAGCAGATCGACCTGAAGCCCGACCTGTTCGTGATCGGCAACGTCGTCACGCGCGGCAACCCGCTGATGGAGGCGATCCTCGATCGCGGCCTGCCTTATGTATCCGGCCCGCAATGGCTCGGCGAACACGTGCTGGCAGGCAAGTGGGTGCTGGCGGTCGCGGGCACGCACGGCAAGACGACCACGTCGTCGATGCTCGCGTGGCTGCTCGAAGATGCCGGCCTGAACCCGGGCTTCCTGATCGGCGGCGTGCCGCTGAACTTCGGCGTGTCGGCGCGGCTGACCGATTCGAGCTTCTTCGTGATCGAGGCCGACGAATACGACACGGCGTTCTTCGACAAGCGCTCGAAGTTCGTCCATTACCGGCCGCGCACCGCGGTGCTCAACAATCTCGAATTCGATCACGCCGACATCTTCCCGGATCTCGCCGCGATCGAAACGCAATTCCATCATCTCGTGCGCACCGTGCCGGGCGTCGGCCGGATCGTGACCAACGGCCGCTCGGACGCGCTCGAGCGCGTGCTCGCGCGCGGCTGCTGGAGCGAGGTCGAGCGCTTCGGCGTCGATGGCGGCTGGCAGGCGCTGCCGGCCGAGGACGGCGTGCCGGTCGACGAACGCTTCGCCGTGTATTCGCAGGCCGAGCGTGTCGGTGAGGTCGCGTGGCAGGTGCAGGGCGACCACAACCGGATGAACGCGCTCGCGGCGATCGCCGCCGCCCGCCACGTCGGCGTGCCGCCCGCGCAGGCGGCCGAATCGCTCGCATCGTTTCGCAACGTGAAGCGGCGCATGGAAGTGCGCGGCAGCGTGGATGGGGTAACCGTCTACGACGACTTCGCGCACCATCCGACCGCGATCGAAACCACGATCGCCGGCCTTCGTGCACGCATCGGCCGCCAAAACTCCCGTATTCTCGCTGTGCTCGAGCCGCGTTCGAACACGATGAAGCTCGGCGTGATGAAGGCGCAACTGCCGGCCAGTCTCGCCGACGCCGACCTGGTGTTCGGCTACGGCGCGCCGACCGGGCGCGACGCGCTCGGCTGGAATCTCGGCGACGCGCTCGCGCCGCTCGGCGACAAGGCCCGCGCGTTCGACGATCTCCATCTCCTGGTGAAGTCGGTCGTCGAGGCCGCGCGCCCGGGCGACCACGTACTCGTGATGAGCAACGGCGGCTTCGGCGGCGTGCACCAGAAGCTGCTCGACGCGCTCGGGAGCCGCGCGTGATCCTGTACCTGCACGGGTTCCGGTCGTCGCCGGAGTCGCAGAAGTCGCGGCTCCTCGCCGCGCGCATGGCCGAGCTCGGCCGCACGCCCGAATGGCGCTGTCCGTCGCTGTCGGTGTCGCCGCTCGAGGCGATCGCCGTCGCGGAAGCCGCGGTGGCCGGGGTGCGCGACGTGACGGTGATCGGCAGCTCGCTCGGCGGCTACTACGCGACCTGGCTCGCCGAAAAGCACGGCTGGAAGGCGGTGCTGCTGAATCCGGCGATCGTGCCGCAGCGCGACCTCGAGCAGCATCTGGGCGAACAGCCGCTGTGGCACGGCGGCGGCTCGATCGTCGTCGAACGCCATCACCTGCAGGAGCTCGATGCGCTGCGCGTGCCGGCGATTTCGCGGCCCGAACGCTACTATCTGTTCGCGGCGACGGGCGACGAAGTGCTGGACTACCGCGAGATGCTCGCCCACTACCCGGGCGCGAAAACGCGCGTGATCGAAGGCAGCGACCACGGAATCAGCGAATTTGCCGACTATGTCGACGACGTTCTCGCCTTTTGCGACGACCGAACGTCATGAACCCGGCGTCATGCCGATCGAATTCCCATCATCATGCGGCGCCGCCGATGCGGCGCCCGGCAGTCTGAACGAGAGTACTGAGTGAACGTTTTCTTCGAGGAATCGGGCAGTTTCAAGGCGGGCAGCGTGCTGTCGCGCCAGGGCGACGCGTTTCAAGTCGAGTTGCCCGGCGGGCGGCGGGCGAAGGTGCGCGCGAAAGACGTGCTGATCGAATTCGAGAAGCCGGCCGCGAGCGAGCTGATGCAGGAAGCCGACACGGCCGCGCAGCAGATCGACCTGGATTTCCTGTGGGAATGCGCGCCGGCCGACGAATTCGCGTATACGGCGCTGGCCGCGGAATACTTCGGCGCGACCTACGGTCCGGTCGAGCGCGCGGCGCTGGTGCTGCGGCTGCACGGCTCGCCCGTCTACTTCCGCCGCAAGGGGCGCGGCCAGTATCAGCGCGCGCCGGAAGAGCAGCTCAAGATGGCGCTCGCGTCGCTCGAGCGCAAGCGCCAGCAGGCGCTCGTCCAGGCGCAGTACGAAGAGGAGCTGAAGGCCGGCAAGCTGCCGGAAGCGTTCGCGGGCAAGGTGCTCGGGCTGCTCACGCGGCCGGACAAGAACGCGATCGAATACAAGGCGATGGAAGCGGCGGCCGGCGCGCGCGGCGTGTCGCCGGCGCGGCTGATGCTCGACTGCGGCGGCATCGCGTCGCCGCGTGCGCTGCACGAGGCGCGCTTCCTCGCGGAATTCTTCCCGCACGGCACCGGCTTCCCGGCCGTCACGGTCGGCCCGCTGCCGGACGACCTGCCGCGCGCGGACGTCGAGGCGTTCTCGATCGACGACATCACGACGACCGAAATCGACGACGCGTTCTCGGTCGAGCACCTGTCCGACGGTCGCGTGCGGATCGGCGTGCACATCGCGGCGCCGGCGCTCGGCATCGTGCGCGGCGACGCGGTCGACGCGATCGCGCGCGCGCGCCTGTCGACCGTCTACATGCCGGGCGACAAGATCACGATGCTGCCGGACGACGTGGTCGACGTGTTCACGCTGAAGGAAGGCGACTACCGCCCGGCGCTGTCGCTGTACATCATCGTCAACCGCGAGACGCAGGAGATCGTCGCGAACGAGACGCGCGCCGAACTCGTGTTCGTGAAGAACAACCTGCGCCACAACACGCTCGACGAGCTCGTCAACGAAGAGACGCTCGCCGCCGGCACCGGCGACTATCCGCACAAGGACGACATCGCCGTGCTGTGGCCGCTCGCGCAGGCGCTGTTCGAGAAGCGTCAGGTCGCGCGCGCGGGCTACGGCCTGAAGCGCGAAGTGCAGCGCAACACCGACTACAACTTCTACGTCGAAGGCGAGCACGTGACGATCACGCCGCGCCGCCGCGGCTCGCCGCTCGACCTGATCGTGTCGGAGCTCGCGATCCTCGCGAACTCGACGTGGGGCGCGTTCCTGCACGATCACACGGTGCCCGGCATCTATCGCTCGCAGCGCGGCTTCGGCGCGCCGGGCCCGAAGCGCACGCGGATGCAGACGACGGCCGCGCCGCACGAAGGCCTCGGTGTCGCGCAATACGCGTGGAGCACGTCGCCGCTGCGCCGTTACGTCGACCTCGTGAACCAGTGGCAACTGCTGGCATGCGTGCAGCACGGCGTCACCGCGAAGCTCGCCGCGCCGTTCAAGCCGAAGGACGCCGACCTGTACGCGGTCGTGCAGGGCTTCGACGACACCTATACCGCGTACGCCGACTACCAGCGCCGGATGGAGTACTTCTGGTGCCTGCGCTGGCTCGCGCAGGAGCAGAAGAAGCAGGTCGTCGCGAGCGTCGTGAAGGGCGACCTGGTGCGCCTCGAGGAAATTCCGCTGCTGCTGCACGTGCCGGGGCTCGGCGTGCATGCGCGCGGCACGCGCGTGCTGCTCGACGTGATGTCGCTCGACGAGCTGACGATCGAGGCGTCGGTGCGGCTGCTTAACGTGCTCGACGCGCCGACCGTGACGAGCGGCGACGCGGCCGACGACGAAGACGAGAACGAAGGCGGCGACGACACGCTGGTCGATGCGCAGGACGCGTCGGCGCAAGCCGAGGCTGAAGCACTGGCCGAAGCGGACGGCGCGACGGCCGCGGGCGACGAGGCCGCGAGCGGCAACAGCCAGGAAAGCGCGGCAAGCGAAGAGGGGCGCGCATCATGAACGCAGCCGCGTCGACGAGCGGCGCCGACCGCTATGTGGTGTTCGGCAACCCGGTGGCGCACAGCAAGTCGCCGTTCATCCACGCGCAGTTCGCCGCGCAGACGGGCGAGGCGATCGTCTACGAGCACCGGCTCGCGCCGGTCGACGGCTTCGAGGCCGCCGTGCGCGCGTTCATCGCCGAAGGCGGACGCGGTGCGAACGTGACGGTGCCGTTCAAGCTCGACGCGCATGCGCTCGCCGACACGCTGTCGCCGCGCGCGGCGGCGGCGGGCGCGGTGAACACGCTGCGCATCGATGCCGACGGCGGCATCTACGGCGACAACACGGACGGCGTCGGCCTCGTGCGCGACATCGAATCGAATCTCGGCGTGTCGCTCGCGGGCGCGCGCATCCTGCTGCTCGGCGCGGGCGGCGCGGCGCGTGGCGTCGTGCTGCCCATGCTCGAGCGCGCGCCGCTGTCGATCACGATCGTGAACCGCACCGCGAGCAAGGCCGAGGCGCTCGTCGGCCAGTTCACGCAGGCCGCGCACGATGCGGGCTGCGTACTGTCGGGCGGCGGCCCGGACGCCGTGCGGCCCGAGCCGTACGACGTGATCGTCAACGCGACGGCAGGCAGCCTCGATGCGGCGCTGCCGGCGTGCGACGCGGCCGCGTTCGGCGCGGGCACGCTCGCGTACGACATGATGTACGGCGCGCAGCCGACGGTGTTCATGCAGCATGCGGCGTCGCTCGGCGCGCGCACGGCCGACGGGCTCGGGATGCTGGTCGAGCAGGCGGCCGAATCGTTCTTCATCTGGCGCGGCGTGCGGCCGGACGGCGCACCGGTGCTGGCCGCGCTGCGCCAGGCGCTCGCGGCGGCCTGAGCAGGGCGCGGCACGTGGTGGCGGTCAGCGGCACGCAGCGCACGCGCACGGTCGGCGCGACGCGCTGGCTCGTCTATGCGGGTTCGGTGTTCGCGGGCGCATGGCTCGCGACGCAGCTGTTCTATCTCGTGCAGATCGCCGCGTGGTCGTTCATCAATCCCGGCTCGACCGCGTTCATGCGGACCGACGCATGGTGGCTGTCGCGCGACAACCCGCCCGCGCGGATCCAGCACCAGTGGGTGCCGTACGACCAGATCTCGCGCAACCTGAAGCGCGCGCTGATCGCGTCGGAGGATTCGACCTTCGCGACCAACAACGGCTACGACGTCGACGCGATCCTGCAGGCATGGGAGAAGAACAAGGCGCGCGGCCGGATCGTCGCGGGCGGTTCGACGATCACCCAGCAGCTCGCGCGCAACCTGTTCCTGTCGCGCGAGAAGAGCTACATCCGCAAGGGGCAGGAGCTGATCATCACGTGGATGCTCGAGACGGTGCTCGACAAGGAGCGGATCTTCGAGATCTACCTGAATTCGGTCGAATGGGGCCGCGGCGTGTACGGCGCCGAGGCCGCCGCCCGTTATTACTACAGGATTCCCGCGAGCCGGCTCGGCGCGTGGCAGTCGGCGCGCCTCGCGGTGATGCTGCCGAAGCCGCGCTGGTTCGACGCGCACCGCGGCTCGGCCTACCAGGCGCAGCGCGCGGCCGTCATTGCCCGCCGGATGGGCGCGGCCGAACTTCCGCAATCGCAGTGAGCGGCGCACCCGCGCCGTTGCATTGTCCGTTCCGTCGCCGGCGCGCTATTGGTGCACTGCAGCGCATTCGTGATGCCCGCATTTCGGGCCGCATCCATTAGACGAATTCGTCTATTTCACTTTGCTGAGCAATGCCCGCACGCGCGGAATTTTGTTTGTCGATATGGCACGAAATCCGCGTGATTTTTAGTGCTCCGGAGTAAACACGAAAGCAATCGAAAGGCGACTGAAAAGCGACGGTTCGCGAATCGAAGCATTCCTGAAAGGTGTGCACTGCACCGGCCATCGATCGAATATTTCCAAATTTTTCAAAGCCGACCCGCTCGCGTATATTGGCCGGCGCCTCGGCTTATCGGCCGCAATCGAGGCGGGGGGCGGCTCACCCGGCTGCTCGACACAAAAAAACATTCGAGAGAAGGAAAGCAACGATGCCAGCGAGCAAAGCGAAGCTGTGGTTGGGAGTTGTGTTCTCTTCGCTGATTCTGACGGCCTGCAACGACGACGTGACCCCGTCCTCGGCAGCAGGTACCGACAATTCAGCCGATCCCGCCGCCCAGGTGGACAGGCCGTACAACGATCCCAACAGTTATTCATCGAGCGCGACCGCATCGCTCGACGCGTCCGCCGCGGTCGAAAAGGCCGCCGTCACCCATCACCAGATCACGCTGAACGGCAAGACGATTCGCTACACGGCCACCGCCGGCCATCTCGTCGCGCGCAATCCGCAGACGGGCGCGCCCGAAGCCTCGTTCTTCTACATCGCGTACACCGCGGACAACCAGCCCGCGGCGAAGCGGCCCGTCACGTTCCTGTACAACGGCGGCCCCGGTTCCGCATCGGTGTGGCTGCATCTCGGCTCGTTCGGTCCGAAGCGGATCCAGACGGGCGACCCGAACGCGAATGCCTCGACGTTCCCGTTCGTCGACAACGCGGAAAGCCTGCTCGATACGACCGACCTCGTGTTCGTCGATGCGATCGGCACCGGCTTCTCGGAGGCGATCGCGCCGAACACGAACCAGACGTTCTGGGGTGTCGACCAGGACGGCGGCGCGTTCCGCGACTTCGTGACGCGCTACATCGCCGTGAACCGGCGCAACGATTCGCCGAAATACCTGTTCGGCGAGTCGTACGGCACGCCGCGCACCGACGTGCTCGCGAACCTGCTCGAGACGGCCGGTGTGAAGCTCGACGGCATCGTGCTGCAGTCGTCGATCCTGAACTACAACGCGAACTGCGACATGGCGAGCGACTATGTCGGCAACTCGAACAACGGGGCGAGCCCGGTGAGCTGCGCGGGCTTCGTGCCGTCCTACGGCACCGTCGGCGCGTACTACCAGCTCGACAATCCGAACCCGTCGAGCCTGCCGCAGTACGCGGACCAGATGCGCCAGTTGACGGCCGGCAGCTACACGCCCGCCGTGAACGCCTATCTCGCGAGCCACACGCCGCCTCCGCCTGCGCTCGTCACGACGATGGTGAATTCGACCGGCGTGAAGCAGTCGCTTTGGAATGCTGACTTCAACGTGGTCCCGACCTTCTTCGACAACAGCTTCCAGGTGGCGCTGATCCCGGGCACGCTGATCGGCCGCTACGACGCACGCGTGAACGTGCCGTCGTCGAGCCCGCTCGCGGCGGACGGGGACCCGTCGAGCACGTTCATCACGAAGCCGTTCACCGACACGATCGGCAGCTACCTGCCGAACGTGCTGAAGTACAGCGCGCAGTCGGCGTATTCGCTCAGCAGCAATGCGATCGAGACCTGGGACTGGACGCACGACGGCCTCGCGATGCCCGACACGATTCCCGATCTCGCGGCGGCGCTGACGTTGAATCCGTCGCTGAAGGTGCTGTCGCTGAACGGGTATCACGACATCGCGACGCCGTTCTACCAGACCGAGCTCGACCTCGCGCGGCTCGGCACGCAACCGAACCTGACGATCAAGGACTATCAGGGTGGACATATGGTCTATCTCGACGATACGTCGCGTCCGCAGGAGAAAGCCGACCTCGTGACTTTCTACAACGCGGCCGCGCACTGATGCGATGTGCGGGCCTGGCGACGCGCGCCCGCGGCGGCGCCGTTCGCCGGCCGTCGACGACCTCATTCCAGACTGGAGCCTGACATGAAGAAACGTTTCATCGTCGTTGCCGCGGCGCTCGCATGCGCCGGGGTTGCAGCATCCGCATCGGTGTCCGCGTTCGCGCAGGCGAGCGACGCCGCCACCCCGGCGCGCGCGCGCCAGGCGCAGCTCGGCGATCCATACGTGCCGCCGGCCGCGCGCAAGCCGACCGCCGGCACGCAGACGACGGGCGCCGCGCTGCACGCGCAGGTGGTGCGAAAGCTCGCGCGGCAGTTCGGCGCGGCCGACACGCAGAACACCGGCTCGATCACCGAAGCGCAGGCGCGCGCGGCCGGCCTCGGCTACGTCGCGAACCACTTCCGGCAGATCGACGCGAACGGTAGCGGCCGCGTGTCGTTCTCCGACGTGCAGCGCTACATGCAGGCGCGCAGCACGAACCAGCAGTAAGCGCGCGGCGCGCGGATAACGGGGGCGGGACCCGCAACGTGTCGGGTTCCGCCCCCGTGCGCATGGCGCGGCAGTTCCGCGCCGAATGCCGCGGCTTCCGTCGCTTTTCTCATTATCTGGACAATGCACTCAAATATTGGAGGCGAGTGCGTGCGCTCCTACAATCCGAAGCACATCGACAGCTTCGGACCCACGCATCGCGCGGCGCCCGACGCACACGGAGACACCTTCCATGACGTTCGCCGGGCGCTTTCCTCGGTGCATCGACCGCCGCGTTGCCGCGACGCCGGACTTCGTTCCGGCCTCGCGACAGCGGCTAGACCGATTCCGCTGAAGAAGCCCGTTCCATGACCAAGATGCCCGATACCCTTGCTCTCGACGCCCGGCGCGCGACGCCGGACGATGCGCCGCTGACCGACAGCATCGGCGCGACCAGCACGCCGCTCGACCTCGCCGCGCAGCAGGCCGGCACGCAGACGCTGCTGCGCGGCCTCGCGATCCTCGAAGCGATCGCGAACGGCGCGCGCGACATGCGTGCGATCGGCGCCGCGCTCGGCACGACGCGCAGCACGACGCACCGTCTCGTCAGCAGCCTCGTGCAGGCGCGCTACCTGCGCCAGGTGCAGGGCGGCTACCTGCTCGGCCCGAAGCTGATCGAACTCGGCACGATCGCGCTCGAGCAGATGCCGCTCACGGCGGTTGCACGGCCGCACCTCGAGGCGCTCGCCGAAGCGACGCTCGACACGATCCACCTCGGCGTGCGCGACGGCGACGACGTGCTGTACATCGACAAGATTCCCGGCACGCGCGGCCTCGAGATGCGTTCGCGCGTCGGCCACCGGATGCCGCTCGCGTCGACCGGCATCGGCAAGGCGATGATGCTCGACCTCGATCCGGACCGGTGGCGCTCGCTGTTCGAAGCCGCGCGGCGCGCGCTGGCCGGCGTCAATTTCAAGCCGGACAACCGGCCCGAGACGAGCGCGTTCCTGCAGCGCATGGCGCATTACGCGGCCGGCGGCTACACGTTCGACCTCGAGGAAAACGAAGCGTCGATCCGCTGCGTGGCCGCGCCGATCCGCGACGCGTCGGGTGCGATCGTCGCCGCCGTATCGGTCGCGAGCACGATCCCGTACATGCCACACGACCGGATGGACGAACTGATTCCGCTCGTGCAGCGCGAAGCGCGAGCCATTTCCGCGGAACTGGGCTGGAGCCCGCCGCAGGGTACCCGCAGGATCAAACGATGACCCATTCGACCCGGACCGCTCCGGACGCCAACTCCGCCGCCCCGTCGCTGATCGCGCTCGACTGGGGCACGACGTCGCTGCGCGCGTATCTGTTCGACGCGCACGGCGCGCTGCTCGACACGCGCAGCCGCGCGGCAGGCGTGATGCACGTGCCGGCCGGCGGCGCGCGTGCCTTCGACGTCGTGTTCGAGGAAGCGTGCGGCGACTGGCTCGACCGCGCGCCGGGCGTGCCGGTGCTGGCGGCCGGGATGGTCGGCAGCGCGCAGGGCTGGCGCGAGGCGCCGTACGTCGCGGTGCCGGCCGGCGCCGACGCGCTCGTCGCGGGGCTCGTCACGGTGACGACGGCGCGCGGCACGACGGTGTCGATCGTGCCGGGCGTGATCGCGACGGGCGAATTGCCCGACGTGATGCGCGGCGAAGAAACGCAGATATTCGGCGCACTCGCGAACGATCCCATGCTTGATGCCGATCGTTCAGGGGTACTGATCGGCTTGCCGGGCACGCATGCGAAGTGGGCATGGGTGAAGGACGGGCTCATCGAGCGCTTCCAGACTTTCATGACGGGCGAGCTGTTCGCGGCGCTGCGCGATCACACGATCCTCGGCCGCACGATGCGCGCGAGCGCGTCGCCAGATCGCGCGGCGTTCGCGCGCGGTGTCGCGGTGGCCCGCGGCGCGCAGCGCGCGGGGCTGCTCGCGACGATCTTCAGCACGCGCACGCTCGGCCTGACCGACCGGCTCGCGCCCGATGCGCAGGGCGACTATCTGTCCGGGCTGCTGATCGGCCATGAGCTGAACGCGCTCGACGCGATGCTCGCGGAGCGCGGTGTCGCGCTCGCGAACCAGCCGCTGCTGCTGATCGGCGACGACGGATTGTGCGCGCGCTACGTCGACGCGCTGAGCGTATTCGGCTGCACGCATGCACGCGTCGTCGCACAGGCGACCGAGCGCGGCTTGTGGTGGATCGCGTCGCGTGCCGGACTCGTGCGCGCGGACGGCGAACCCGTCTGCGCCGACCAATGAACCGATTGAAGAGGAACCGCCAATGTCGTCCGACCTTACGCTGCCCGCGCCGTACACGCCGCACGCCGCGCTGATGCGCGCGTTTGACGCGTGCCCGCTGATCGCGATCATGCGCGGCATCGCGCCCGCGGAAGCTGTCGACCACGGCCTTGCGCTGCATGAAGCCGGCTTCCGGATCGTCGAGGTGCCGCTCAACTCGCCCGATCCGTTCGGCAGCATCGCGGCGCTGCGCCGCGCGCTGCCCGACGACATGATCGTCGGCGCGGGCACCGTGCTGCGCGCCGAATTCGTCGACCGCGTGCAGGACGCGGGCGGCACGCTGATCGTGATGCCGCACAGCGACGCGGCGGTGATCCGCCGCGCGCGCGAGCGCGGGCTCGCGAGCGCACCGGGCGTCGCGACGCCGACCGAGGCGTTCGCCGCGCTCGCGAACGGCGCCGACGTGCTGAAGATGTTCCCGGCCGAGCAGCTCGGCGTGCCCGTCGTGAAGGCGTGGCGCGCGGTGATCGACCGCGCGGTGCCGCTGCTTCCGGTCGGCGGGATTACGCCGGACAACATGCAGCCGTTCCTCGCGGCAGGCGCCAACGGCTTCGGCCTGGGTTCGGCGCTGTACCGGCCCGGTCAGTCGGCGGACACGACCGCGGCGAACGCATGCGCGTTCCAGGCCGGCCTGCGCGCGGCGCGCGGCGGAGCCGCATGATGGAACGCCTCGCGGGCAAGGTCGCGATGGTGACGGGCGCGGGCCGCGGGATCGGCGCCGCGATCGCGCAGGCGTTCGCGCGCGAGGGCGCGGCCGTCGCGCTCGTCGACCTCGACTTCGCGCAGGCGCAGCGCACGGCCGCGGCGATCACCGACGACATCGACGGCGCGCGCGTGCTGGCGCTGCATGCGGACGTCGCGCGGCAGGACTCGGTACGCGACGCGCTCGCGCAGACCGAAGCGGCTTTCGGCCCGCTCGACGTGCTGGTGAACAACGCGGGCATCAACGTGTTCGCCGATCCGCTGACGATGACGGACGACGACTGGCGCCGCTGCTTCGCGGTCGACCTCGACGGCGTGTGGCACGGCTGCCGCGCGGCGCTGCCGGGCATGGTCGAGCGCGGCCGCGGCAGCATCGTCAACATCGCGTCGACGCATGCGTTCCGGATCATCCCGGGCTGCTTTCCGTACCCGGTCGCGAAGCACGGCGTGCTGGGCCTCACGCGTGCGCTCGGCATCGAATACGCGGCGCGCAACGTGCGCGTGAACGCGATCGCGCCCGGCTACATCGAGACGCAGCTCACGCGCGACTGGTGGGATGCGCAGGCCGACCCGGCCGCGGCGCGCGCCGAGACGCTCGCGCTGCAGCCGATGAAACGGATCGGCAAACCGGAGGAAGTCGCGATGACGGCCGTGTTCCTCGCGTCCGACGAGGCGCCGTTCATCAATGCCGCGTGCATCACCGTCGACGGCGGGCGCGCGGCGCTGTACCACGATTGACGCAACGATTCGACAGACCGCACGTGCGACGGCCGCGCGCACGCTGCGTCGAAACCAACAAGCGGCTGCATTCCGTTCGATGAAGACAAGGAGACACTGGAGATGAAACGCAGAACGTTCGTAACGCTGGCCGCCGCGGCCGCGGTGGTGATGGGAAGCCCGGTGGCGCACGCGGCCGACCCGGTCAAGATCGGCTTCCTCGTGAAGCAGCCGGAAGAGCCGTGGTTCCAGGACGAATGGAAGTTCGCCGAGATCGCGGCGAAGGACAAGGGCTTCACGCTCGTGAAGATCGGTGCGCCGTCGGGCGAGAAGGTGATGAGCGCGATCGACAACCTGTCCGCGCAGAAGGCGCAGGGCTTCATCATCTGCACGCCTGACGTGAAGCTCGGGCCGGGCATCGTCGCGAAGGCGAAGTCGCACAACCTGAAGATGATGACGGTCGACGACCGCCTCGTCGACGGCGCGGGCAAGCCGATCGAGGCGGTGCCGCACATGGGGATCTCCGCGTACAACATCGGCAAGCAGGTCGGCGACGGCATCGCGGCCGAGATCAAGAAGCGCGGCTGGAACATGAAGGAGGTCGGCGCGATCGACATCACCTACGAGCAGCTGCCGACCGCGCACGACCGCACGAGCGGCGCGACCGATGCGCTGGTGGCCGCGGGCTTTCCGAAGGCGAACGTGATCGCGGCGCCGCAGGCGAAGACCGATACCGAGAACGCGTTCAACGCGGCGAACATCGCGCTCACCAAGAACCCGCAGTTCAAGCACTGGGTCGCCTACGGCCTGAACGACGAGGCCGTGCTCGGCGCGGTGCGCGCGGCCGAAGGGCGCGGCTTCAAGGCGGACAACATGATCGGCATCGGCATCGGCGGTTCCGATTCGGCGTTGAACGAGTTCAAGAAGCCGCAGCCGACGGGCTTCTACGGCACCGTGATCATCAGCCCGAAGCGCCACGGCGAGGAAACCTCCGAGCTGATGTACACGTGGATCACGCAGGGCAAGGCGCCGGCGCCGCTCACGCTGACCACCGGCATGCTCGCGACGCGCGACAACGTGTCGAAGGTACGCGAGGAGATGGGGCTTGCCTCGAAGTAAGCGGCACGCCGGTCGCCGCGGTGATGCGGCGGCCGGCGATCGATGGATCTGCAAGTAGGGAGACGACGTGTCAGCGGCACTGCGTTTTGACAATATCGGCAAGGTATTTCCCGGCGTGCGCGCACTCGACGGCATCTCGTTCGACGTGCACGCGGGCGAGGTGCATGGCCTGATGGGCGAGAACGGCGCGGGCAAGTCGACGCTGCTGAAGATTCTCGGCGGCGAATACCAGCCCGATGCGGGCAGCGTGCTGGTCGACGGCCAGCCCGTGCATTTCTCGAGTGCGGCCGCGTCGATCGCGGCCGGCATCGCGGTGATTCACCAGGAGCTGCAGTACGTGCCCGACCTGACGGTCGCGGAGAACCTGCTGCTCGGCCGCCTGCCGAATGCGCTCGGCTGGGTGAGGAAGGGCGAGGCGAAGCGCCACGTGCGCGAGCGGCTCGCGGCGATGGGCGTCGATCTCGATCCGGATGCGAAGCTCGGCCGGCTGTCGATCGCGCAGCGGCAGATGGTCGAGATCTGCAAGGCGCTGATGCGCAATGCGCGCGTGATCGCGCTCGACGAGCCGACGAGCTCGCTGTCGCATCGCGAGACCGAGGTGCTGTTCAAGCTCGTCGACGACCTGCGCGCGCAGGGCCGCGCGCTGATCTACATCTCGCACCGGATGGACGAGATCTACCGGCTGTGCGATGCGTGCACGATCTTTCGCGACGGGCGCAAGATCGCGTCGCACGAATCGCTCGCCGACGTGCCGCGCGAGCGGCTGGTCGCCGAGATGGTCGGGCGCGAAATTTCGGATATCTACCATTACGCGCCGCGCGCGCTCGGCGACGTGCGGTTGTCGGCCGAAGGCGTCGATGGTCCGGCGCTGCGCGAACCCGCGAGCTTCTCGGTGCGCGCGGGCGAGATCGTCGGGTTCTTCGGCCTCGTCGGCGCGGGACGCAGCGAACTGATGCGGCTCGTGTACGGCGCCGACCGCCGGCGCGCGGGCACGCTGACGCTCGACGGCCGGCGTATCGACGTGAAGCGCACCGGCGACGCGATCCGTCACGGCATCGTGCTGTGTCCGGAAGACCGCAAGGAGGAAGGGATCATCGCGATGGCGTCGGTCGCGGAGAACATCAACATCAGCTGCCGCCGTCATTCGCTGCGCGCGGGCCTGTTCATCGACCGCAAGACCGAAAGCGAAACGGCCGACCGCTTCATCCAGCGGCTGAAGATCAAGACGCCGAACCGGCGGCAGAAGATCCGCTTCCTGTCGGGCGGCAACCAGCAGAAGGCGATCCTGTCGCGCTGGCTCGCGGAGCCCGACCTGAAGGTCGTGATCCTCGACGAGCCGACGCGCGGCATCGACGTCGGCGCGAAGCACGAGATCTACGACGTGATCTACCGGCTCGCGGAGCGCGGCTGCGCGATCGTGATGGTGTCGTCGGAGCTGCCGGAAGTGCTCGGCGTGTCCGACCGCATCGTCGTGATGCGCGAAGGCCGCATCGCGGGCGAGCTGCCGCGCGAACGGGCGAACGAGCATGCGGTGCTGAGCCTCGCGCTGCCGCAGACGAGCGTCGTCGAGGCGGCTGACGCAGTGTGAGGTCGCCGCGGGCGACGCAGGACATTCGAATCGATCACGCGCGGCGCGGGCCGCGCGATGCAGGAGCAGGAGACACAACCATGCAAGTCAGGGAAAACCTCGCCAGCGCAGCCGTGAAGCCGTCGGCCGACGCGCTGGTACCGCAGCAGAGCGACCGCCAGAAGTGGTGGCAGCACCTCACCGAATACAGCCTCATCGCGATCTTCGCGGTGATGTTCTTGACGATGTCGCTGACGGTCGATCACTTCTTCTCGATCGACAACATGCTCGGCCTCGCGCTGTCGATCTCGCAGATCGGGATGGTCGCGTGCACGATGATGTTCTGTCTGGCGTCGCGCGACTTCGACCTGTCGATCGGCTCGACCGTCGCGTTCTCGGGCGTGCTGTGCGCGATGGTGCTGAACGCGACCGACAACACGTTCGTCGCGATCGTCGCGGCGGTCGCGGCCGGCGCCGCGATCGGCTTCGTGAACGGCGCGGTGATCGCGTACCTGCGCATCAACGCGCTGATCACGACGCTCGCGACGATGGAAATCGTGCGCGGGCTCGGCTTCATCGTGTCGAAGGGGCAGGCGGTCGGCGTGTCGTCGGATACCTTCATCGCGCTCGGCGGGCTCACGCTCTTCGGTGTATCGCTGCCGATCTGGGTCACGCTGCTGTGCTTCATCGTGTTCGGCGTGCTGCTGAACCAGACCGTGTACGGCCGCAACACGCTCGCGATCGGCGGCAACCCCGAGGCGTCGCGTCTCGCGGGGATCAACGTCGAACGCACGCGCGTGTACATCTTCCTGATCCAGGGCGCGGTGACGGCGCTCGCCGGCGTGATCCTCGCATCGCGCATCACGTCGGGCCAGCCGAACGCCGCGCAGGGCTTCGAGCTGAACGTGATCTCCGCGTGCGTGCTCGGCGGCGTGTCGCTGATGGGCGGCCGCGCGACGATCTCGGGCGTCGTGATCGGCGTGCTGATCATGGGCACCGTCGAGAACGTGATGAACCTGCTGAACATCGACGCGTTCTACCAGTACCTGGTGCGCGGCGCGATCCTGCTCGCGGCCGTGCTGCTCGACCAGCTGAAGAACCGCGGCGTACGCGACTGACCGATTCCACGGAGACGATTCGCATGACCATCGAAACTTCCGCGCCGGATCCGCGCGCCGCGAGCGACGCGCGTTATGCGCGCTACCCGAGCCTCGAGGATCGCGCGGTGCTGATCACGGGCGGCGCGACCGGCATCGGCGCGGCGTTCGTCGAGCACTTCGCGCGGCAGGGTGCGCGCGTGGCGTTCGTCGATCTCGACGCACAGGCGGGCCAGGCGCTCGCGGAAAGCCTCGCGCAGGCGCCGGACCTGCGCCACGCGCCGCTGTTCCTGCCGTGCGACCTGACCGACGTCGACGCGTTGCGCCGCACGATCGACGCGATCCGCGCACGGATCGGCGCGATCGCGGTGCTCGTGAACAACGCGGCGAACGACACGCGCCACGCGATCGGCGACGTGACGCCCGCGTCGTTCGACGCGGGCATCGCGGTGAACCTGCGCCACCAGTTCTTCGCCGCGCAGGCGGTGATCGACGACATGAAGCAGCGCGGCAGCGGTGCGATCATCAATCTCGGCTCGATCAGCTGGATGCTGAAGAACGGCGGCTATCCCGTCTACGTGATGGCGAAGGCCGCCGTGCAGGGCCTCACCCGCGGGCTCGCGCGCGATCTCGGCCCGTTCGGGATCCGCGTGAATTCGCTGGTGCCCGGCTGGGTGATGACCGACAAGCAGCGCAGGCTGTGGCTCGACGACGCGGGCCGGGCGGCGATCAAGGCCGGCCAGTGCATCGACGCCGAGCTGCTGCCGGACGATCTCGCCCGGATGGCGCTGTTTCTCGCGGCCGACGACAGCCGGATGATCACCGCGCAGGACGTGGTGGTCGACGGCGGCTGGGCCTGATTGCCGATGTCCGTGTTCGCGCGGCACCGCGCGACGATCCGTATCGCTTCATCGACGAAGCAAAGGAGTTCACCATGACCGCCACGTCTTCGCGCGCAGCGTCGTCGTCCACGAGCCAGTCGCGCCGTGCGCGCCTGGCTGCCGCCGCGCAGCCGGTCAGCGCCGGCCCGCAGACCGCCACGTTCGCGCAGGGCGTCGGCGCCGCGCATGCGGCGGCCGTCACGCTGTCGAACGCGGCGCTGCGGCTCGACGTGCTGCCCCACCTCGGCGGCGGCATCGCGCGCTTCGACTGGCGCGGCGACCACGGTGCGCTGGTGCCGGTGTTCCGACGCTGCGAACACCCGGAGACGGCGACGGACCCGAACGCACTCGCGTGCTATCCGCTGCTGCCGTATTCGAACCGGATCGGCAACGGCCGCTTCGAATGCGACGGGCGCAGCGTCGCGGTGCCGCGCAACCGCCGCGACGAGCCGCTGCCGATCCACGGCGACGGCTGGCTCGCGCCGTGGCAGGTGGACGATGCGACCGACACCACGCTGCAGCTGTCGCTCGATCGCGCGAGCGGCGCGCCGTACGCGTTTCGTGCGATCCAGTCGTTCGCGCTCGACGACACGACGCTGTCGATCGCGCTGACGATCGAGAACGCGGGGCGCGCACGGCTGCCGTTCGGGCTCGGCTTGCACCCGTTCCTGGTGCGCGACGACGCGACCGAGCTGGCCGCGGCCGCGGGCGGCCTGTGGCTGTCGGGCGCGGATTTCCTGCCGGTGCGGCACGTGTGCGTGCCGCCGGCCTGGCAGTTCGGCGTCGCGTATCCGTTGCCGGCGACGCTCGTCAATCACGCGTTCACCGGCTGGGGCGGCCACGCGACGGTGAGCTGGCCGCGCCGCGGGCTGTTGCTGACGATCGCGGCCGACGCCGATGCGTACGTGCTCTATACGCCGCCCGGCGAGCCGTTCTTCTGCTTCGAGCCGGTCGATCATCCGATCAATGCGGTGAACCTGCCGGGCGGCGCGGCCGCGCACGGGATGACGCTGCTCGCGCCGGGCGAGCGGCTCACGCGGCGTTTCGCGTTCACCGTCGAGCGGGCCGATGCACGGGTCGACGCCGCCGTGCGCGAAGGCCGCCGGCGACGCGGGTAAAATACGCGGTCTATCAACGGTTTGCCGCGAGTATCCGCCATGTCTTCCCCGCTTACTTTCATCGAATCGCTGCGCGCCGCGTGGCAGCGCACGAATTCGCTGCTGTGCGTCGGCCTCGATCCCGAGCCGTCGCGTTTTCCCGTGCAGTTCGACGGCCAGCCCGACGCGATCTTCGAATTCTGCCGGCAGATCGTCGACGCGACCGCGCAGTATGCGAGCGCGTTCAAGCCGCAGATCGCGTACTTCGCCGCGCATCGCGCGGAAGACCAGCTCGAGCGGCTGATCGCGCACATCCACCTCCAGCACCCGGGCCTGCCCGTGATCCTCGACGCGAAGCGCGGCGACATCGGCAGCACCGCCGAGCAGTACGCGCGCGAAGCGTTCGAGCGCTATCGCGCGGACGCGGTCACCGTGAACCCGTACATGGGCTACGACTCGGTCGAGCCGTACTTCGAGCATGAAGGCAAGGGCGTGATCGTGCTGTGCCGCACGTCGAACCCGGGCGGGTCGGACCTGCAGTTCCTCGAAACGGGTGGCCGGCCGCTGTACCAGGTCGTGGCCGACCTCGCGGCGAACAAGTGGAATGCGAAGAACGGCCAGCTCGGCCTCGTGGTCGGCGCGACGTTCCCGAAGGAGATCGAGATCGTGCGCGGGATCGTCGGCGACATGCCGCTCCTGATCCCCGGCATCGGCGCGCAGGGCGGCGACGTGCAGGCGACCGTCAACGCGGGCCGCACCGCCGACGGCACCGGGATGATGATCAACTCGTCGCGCGCGATCCTGTACGCGAGCAAGGGCGAGGATTTCGCCGAAGCCGCGGCGCTCGCCGCGCAGAAGACGCGCGATACGATCAACGCGCATCGCTGAAATATCGCTGAGCCACAGGCCGCCCGCCCGGGCGGCCTTTCAATGCCGAACCCGCATCCGCGGGCCGCGCGCCTGCCTCGCGTGTTTGCCGTCCTGGCGCACGCGAACAACTTCCCGTCGCTTGCGCACCGCATGCCCGCGCCACAATCGCGCGATGCTGCCGCTTGTCATCGATCCGTCACCAGAATGTCATAAAAGGAGCGGCGCCATGCCCAAGCTGTCCCGACGTCTTCTCAGCGCGCTTGCCGCGTCGTTGTGCATGTCGTTCGCTCACGCGGCGGACCTGTCGCACTGGCCGGCGGACAGCGCGAAGGCGCTGAACGCGATGATCGCCGCGCACGCGAACCGCGGCGACTACGCGGTGTTCGACGCCGACAACACGACCTATCGCTATGACCTCGAGGAGTCGCTGCTGCCGTATCTCGAGAACCGCGGCGTGCTGACGCGCGACTCGCTCGATCCGTCGCTGAAGCTGATCCCGTTCAAGGATTCCGCCGACTACAAGGAATCGCTGACGAGCTACTACTACCGGCTCTGCGAGATCGACGACCTGGTCTGCTACCCGTGGATCGCGCAGGCGTTCGCGGGGCTGTCGCTGGCCGACCTGAAGCGCCACGTCGACGCGATGCTTGCCGACGGCAAGCCGGTGCCGATCCGCTACTGGCAGGGCGACAAGGTCGTCGACGGCACCGCGAACCCGCCGCGCTTCTTCCGCGGCATGCAGGAGCTGTACAACGCGCTGCGCGAGAACGGGATCGAGGTGTACGTGATGACCGCCGCGCACGAGGAGCTCGCGCGGCTCGTGCTGTCCGATCCGAAATACGGCTACAACGTGAAGCCGCAGAACGTGATCGGCGTGACGACGCTGCTGCGCGACCCGGCGACGGGCGCGCTGACCACGTCGCGGCTGCAGATCAAGGCCGGCAAGTACGACGAGGCAGCGAACCGCAATCTCGTGATCACGCCGTTCCTGATGAACCCGATGACGTGGTACGAAGGCAAGCTCGGCTCGATCGCCGGCTGGATCGACCAGTGGAAGAAGCCGGTGCTCGTCGCGGGCGACACGCCGAAATCCGACGGCTACATGCTGCTGAACGCGACCGACGTCGCGCGCGGCGGCGTGCGCGTGTGGGTGAACAAGAAGGACAAGCAGATGGCGCAGATCCGCGCATGGTCGGACGAATCGGCCGCGCAGCAGAAGGCGCTCGGCCAGCCGGTCACGGCGGACAAGAACTGGATCGTCGTGAAGCCCGACGCGATCCAGTAAGCGGCGAGGGGCGGCGGCCGCCGCTGCCGTCGCGCGGGGGAATCAGCCTTCGCGTTCGTCGAGCAGCTTGAGCAGCCCGCGCAGCGCATGCGCGGCCGCCTGCGTGCGGATCTGTTCGCGATCGCCCTTGAACACGAGCGTTTCGACGTCGGTATGCAGCCGGTTGCTCCATGCGAACGACACGGTGCCGACCGGCTTCTTCTCGCTGCCGCCCGCCGGGCCGGCGATGCCGGTGACCGACAGCGCGACCTGCGCGCGGCTGTTGCGCAGCGCGCCCTCGGCCATCGCGCGCGCGACCGGCTCGCTGACGGCGCCGTGTTTCTCGATCAGGTCGGGCGGCACGCCGATCATGTCGATCTTGGCCTGGTTCGAGTAGGTGACGAAGCCGCGCTCGAACCACTGGCTGCTGCCGGAGATGTCGGTGATCGCGGCGGCGATCATGCCGCCCGTGCAGGATTCGGCCGTGGCGAGCGACAGGTGCTCGTCACGCAGCTTGTTGCCTGCGCGGATCGCAAGCTGATGGACGACGGAATCGGTTGGCATGCGCGTCGGGAAACGGGAGTCGGGAAATCGGTCAGCCGACGACGGAGCGCCAGAACGCGATCACGAGCAGCGTCATGAACGCGGCGATCAGGTCGTCGACCATGATGCCGAGCCCGCCTTTCACGCGACGGTCGAAATAGCGGATCGGCGGCGGCTTGAGCATGTCGAAGCAGCGGAACACGACGAACGCCCACAACTGGCCGATGAAGGTCGCGGGCGTGACGAACAGCATCACGAGCCAGATCGCGACGATCTCGTCCCAGACGACGGCGCCCGGATCGCTCGTGCCCATCCTGCGTGCGGTGAAACCGGTGACCCACGTGCCCGCCGCGAAACCGACCGCGATCAGCGCCCACCATTCGGGCACCGTCAGGTAGCGGTTGAGCACGACGAACGCGAGCCAGCCGAACAGCGTGCCGAACGTGCCGGGCATGAACGGCGCGAGCCCGCTGCCGAAGCCGAGCGACACGATGTGCGCCGGGTGCGACAGCATGAAGCGCGCGGTGGCGCGCCGCGGCGCGTTCCGGGCGGCGCCGGGCGCGGCCGCGGATTGCGCGGTCGTCGGGTCAGTCTGCATGGAAGTGGTCGAAACCGTGCAACGTGAGAGTCAGGGGCGCGCCGGCGGCGTCGCGCCACGCGATCGCGGGCTGCTCCGACGGCGAGGACAACGCATGTATTGTACCGACTCGCGTGACCGGAACCCCGGCGCTCGCGCCCGCTGCCTCGATCGCCGCGCGGGCTGCGGCCGGCGCGGTGAAGCACAGCTCGTAGTCGTCGCCGCCGGCCAGCGTGCAGCGTCGCTGCACGTCGGGCGGCAGCGTCGCGAGCGCGGCCGAGCGCGGCACCGCGTCGGCGTCGATCTCGGCGCGCACGTTCGAGCGGGTCAGGATGTGCCGCAGGTCGCCGGCGAGGCCGTCCGAGATGTCGAGCGCCGCATGCGCGACGCCCGCGAGCGCGAGCCCGAGCGCAATGCGCGGCTCCGGGCGCTCGAGTGCTTGCCGGAACGCGGCGGCTTCGGCCGCGCCGGCGCTCCATTCGCCGCGCGCGAGCCCGAGCCCCGCGCGCGCGTCGCCGAGCGTGCCGGACACCCAGACGTCGTCGCCGTCGCGCGCGGCGTCGCGCCGCAGCGCCGCATCCGGCGCGACTTCGCCGAACACGGTCACGCACAGGTTCAGCGGCCCGCTCGTCGTGTCGCCGCCGATCAGCTCGCAGCCGAACCGCTCGGCGAGCGCGAACAGGCCGTTGCTGAACGCCTCGAGCCACGCCGCGTCGGCGCGCGGCAGCGCGCACGCGAGCGTGAACGCGCGCGGCTCGGCGCCCATCGCCGCGAGATCCGACAGGTTGACCGCGAGCGTCTTGTGGCCGAGTGCGTCGGGCGCGACATCGGGGAAGAAATGGCGGCCCTCGACCAGCATGTCCGTCGAAATGGCCAGCAATTTTCCGGATCGCGGCGCGATCAGCGCGCAATCGTCACCGATGCCGAGCGTCGACGCACGCGCCCCCCGGGCCGCGCGGCGCGCGAAGAAGCGATCGATCAGCGAAAACTCGGACAGGGCGGCTGGCACGGCGGAGGAACCCGGAAGCGGTGAAAGGAATGGCATTGTACGCAGCGAGCGGTGCCGTTCCTGCACCGTTCAGTACATTTATGTCGCGGCTGTCGCACCCGAATCGCCGGTCTGACGGCCTTCGATTGGCGCTACAATGCCGTCGAACAGTCATTCTAATCCGCCCGCCACGAGACACATGTCGACCCAAGCCTCCTCCAAAGCCAAGCTCCGCGAAGCCGCTCTCGACTATCACGAATTCCCGACTCCGGGGAAGATCGCGATCGCACCGACCAAGCAGATGATCAACCAGCGCGACCTCGCGCTCGCGTATTCGCCGGGTGTCGCGTATGCGTGCGAGGAGATCGTCGAGAACCCGCTGAACGCCGCGCGCTTCACCGCGCGCAGCAACCTGGTCGGCGTCGTCACGAACGGCACGGCGGTGCTGGGGCTCGGCAACATCGGCCCGCTCGCGTCGAAGCCGGTGATGGAAGGCAAGGCGGTACTGTTCAAGAAGTTCGCCGGCATCGACGTGTTCGACATCGAGCTGAACGAGTCGGACCCGCACAAGCTGGTCGACGTGATCGCCGCGCTGGAGCCGACCTTCGGCGGCATCAACCTGGAAGACATCAAGGCGCCGGACTGCTTCATCGTCGAGCGCGAAGCGCGCAAGCGGATGAAGATCCCGGTGTTCCACGACGACCAGCACGGCACCGCGATCGTCGTGGCCGCGGCCGTCACGAACGGCCTGAAGGTCGTCGGCAAGGACATCAAGAAGGTGAAGCTCGTCGCGTCGGGCGCGGGCGCGGCCGCGCTGGCGTGCCTGGACCTGCTGGTCGACATCGGCCTGCCGCTCGAGAACATCACGGTGACCGACCTGGCCGGCGTGGTCTACAAGGGCCGCACCGAGCTGATGGATCCGGACAAGGAGCGTTTCGCCCGCGAAACCGAGGCCCGCACGCTGGCCGAGGTGATCGACGGCGCGGACATCTTCCTCGGCCTGTCGGCCGCCGGCGTGCTGAAGCAGGAGATGGTGAAGGGCATGGCCGAGCGCCCGCTGATCCTTGCGCTCGCGAACCCGACGCCGGAAATCCTGCCGGAACTGGCGCTCGAAGTGCGCCCCGACGCGATTCTCGCGACCGGCCGCACCGACTACCCGAACCAGGTCAACAACGTCCTGTGCTTCCCGTTCATCTTCCGCGGCGCGCTCGACGTCGGCGCGACGACGATCACGCGTGAAATGGAAATCGCGGTCGTCAACGCGATCGCCGAACTCGCGCAGCACGAGCAGAGCGACATCGTCGCGACCGCCTACGGGATCCAGGACCTGTCGTTCGGGCCCGAATACCTGATTCCGAAGCCGTTCGATCCGCGCCTGATCGTCAAGATCGCGCCGGCCGTCGCGCAGGCCGCGATGGACGGCGGCGTCGCGACGCGCCCGATCGAGGACATGGAAGCCTACAAGCAGCACCTGCAGCAATTCGTGTATCACAGCGGCACGACGATGAAGCCGATCTTCCAGCTCGCGCGCAGCGCGCCGGCGGAGAAGAAGCGCGTCGTGTTCGCGGAAGGCGAGGAAGAGCGCGTGCTGCGCGCCGTCCAGATCATCGTCGACGAGAAACTCGCGAAGCCGATCCTGATCGGCCGTCCGTCGGTGATCGAGCACCGTATCCAGCGCTACGGCCTGCGCCTCACGCCGGGCACCGACTTCACGGTCGTCAACACCGAGCACGACGAGCGCTACCGCGATTTCTGGCAGACGTACCACAAGATGATGGCGCGCAAGGGCATCAGCGAGCAGTTGGCCCGTGTCGAGATGCGCCGCCGCACGACGCTGATCGGCTCGATGCTGGTGAAGAAGGGCGAGGCGGACGGGATGATCTGCGGCACGATCAGCACCACGCACCGCCACCTGCACTTCATCGACCAGGTGATCGGCAAGCGCCCGGGCTGCAGCGTGTACGCGGCGATGAACGGCCTCGTGCTGCCGGGCCGCCAGATCTTCCTGGTCGACACGCACGTGAACGTGGATCCGACCCCGGAGCAACTCGCCGAGATCACGATCATGGCTGCCGAGGAAGTGCGCCGCTTTGGCATCGAACCGAAGGTCGCGCTGCTGTCGCACTCCAACTTCGGCACGAGCAACGCGCCTTCGGCGCAGAAGATGCGCGATACGCTCGCGATTCTGCAAGAACGTGCGCCGGAATTGAAGGTCGACGGCGAAATGCACGGCGACGTCGCGCTCGACGCGGCGCTGCGCAAGGAAATCCTGCCGGAATCGACGCTGGAAGGCGACGCGAACCTGCTGATCCTGCCGAACATCGATGCCGCGAACATCGCGTACAACCTGCTGAAGACGGCGGCCGGCAACAACATCGCGATCGGGCCGATCCTGCTGGGCGCGGCCCAGCCGGTGCACGTGCTGACCGAATCGGCGACCGTTCGCCGCATCGTCAACATGGCGGCGCTGCTGGTCGCCGACGTGAACGCCGCACGCTGAGCGGAATGAACGCGCGGCGTCGGTCGAACCGCTGCCGCGCGGCGGGCGAAATTGTAAACAAAAGCAAAAAGAGGCGTGCCCGCAATGGGCACGCCGCGGGCAGGGCGCAAACGCGCTTCCCATAAGCAACAGCGGCATCTCTCCACCCAGGTTAGCGGGCGTGGCAAGGAGGCAGGTCTTGCCATCCGAGAGATGCCGCGGATATTTTATCTCACGTAAGATAAATGTAGTCTTATTTCGGTAAAAAATGCGCGATTCGGGGCGGAGCCAGCCTTTCGGTTCCCAAACGAACATTGATTCGCGCGGACAATAGCGCTACGCTAACGCCTTTGGTTGGTCGTCAACTACTTGATTTAACAGCGGGAACCCTGGTTCATGGCACGCAAGTGGCTCCGCAACGGCGCGCTCGCGTCCGTCTTCGCGATGTTCGCGATGGGTATCGTCGGTACACCGACGGGCAGTCTGGTTTCCGCCGCTTACGCACGGCAGGCCGTTTCGGCCGACCTGGCCGTCGGCGGGGTCGATACGATCCCGACCGCCCGTCTGCCGCGCGAGGCCGTGACCACGCTTGGCCTGATCGGCGCCGGTGGCCCCTATCCGTACGAGAAGGACGGCGTCGTCTTCGGCAACCGCGAGCGGATCCTGCCGAAGGCGAAGCGCGGCTACTACCACGAGTACACGGTGCCGACGCCGCGCGCGCGTAATCGCGGCGCGCGCCGGATCGTCTGTGGCGGGCCATTGCGCCGGATCGACAACTGTTATTACACGGACGACCACTACAACAGTTTTAAACGTATTGTTGAATGACTTCGGGATGAACGGCATGAGCGACTCCATCTACGCGCACGATACGGCGGCGGCGGAACTGTTCGCGGCCGGCGACGGCAACCTGTTTCAGCGCGTGATCCAACTTCACGCGGCGGCACAGGCTGGCGTCGCGGCGGAGCAACAGGAAGCCGAGCCCGGGCTTTCATCGAACGAGGAGCCTATGAGCCTTTTCACGACCGTGCGACCCAATCTCGTGCAGTCGATCCGCGCGTTCCGCGTGCAGGATCTCGCCGACGAAGCCGGCCGGCTCGGCCAGCATTTCCTGTACGCATATTGCGGTGCCGCGCAGTCGAAGCAGGAAGTGATGGAGACGATCGCGACGTCGTTCCTGTTTCCGAAGCATTTCGGCAAGAACTACGACGCGCTGTACGACTGCCTGACCGACCTCGTCGCGAAGGCCGGCGCGCAGCCCGGTTTCGTGATCGTTCTCGAAGGGTTGCCGATCGCGCAGAAATTCGACAAGGAAGGGCGCGAGACGCTGCTCGACGTGTTCCGCGAAGCCGCCGAGTTCTGGGCCGAGCGCAAGGTCGCGTTCCGCGTGTTCTATTCGTTCGCGTAAAGCGCGGATCCACTGGCCGCCCGAGCGCGGCCGATTCGGCAAAAAGCCCGCATCGCGCGGGCTTTTTTGCGTCTGCGTTCCGGCCGATGGGCGCCGGGAAGTCACGCGCGGCGTCGGTCCGAACGTGCGTCAGGCATCGGGCCGGCGTCTGTCATTTCGGGCGCATGCCACGCCGGCCGCGCCCCGACGCATCACCATCCGCCCCAGCGCGCGGCCAGCGCCGCCAGCACGGCCGCGCCGGCCGTCTCGGTGCGCAGCACGCGCGGGCCGAGCGACAACGCGGTGAACCCGTGCGCGCGGGCCGCGTGTTCCTCGTCCGGCGACAGCCCGCCTTCGGGCCCGATCAGCAGCGTGACGGCCGCCGCGGGCGGCGCGTCGGGCAGCGACGCAAACGGGATGCTCGCGCGCGGCGACAGCAGCAGCCGCAGCTCGCCGTCGGCCGGCGCGGCCGGCAGCGTATCGAGCCACGCGCCGAAGCCGCGTACCGGCGCGACGTCGGGCACGCGGTTGCGCCCGCATTGTTCGCACGATGCGCGCACGACGCCGCGCCAGTGCGCGACGCGCTTGTCCGCGCGCTCGCCGGACAGTTTCACGACGCCGCGCGCCGTCGACAGCGGCACGACCGCCGCGACGCCAAGCTCGACGGCCTTCTCGATCACCCAGTCCATCTTGTCGCCGCCGGCGATGCCTTGCGCCAGCGTCACGCGATAGGGCGGCTCGGCCTCGGCCGGATCGAACGCTTCGAGCTGCGCGAGCGCGCCGCGCTTGTCGATCTCGACGAGCCGCGCGCGGTACTGGCCGCCGCTGCCGTCGAACAGTGCGAGCGCGTCGCCGGGCTGCAGCCGCAGCACTTGCGCGTGCCGCGCGACGTCGGCCGGCAACGCGAGCGTCGTATCGGCGCGCAGCGCCGCTTCGACGAAGAAACGCGGCACGGCCGCGGTGGTGGTGGCTTCACTCATGCGTATCGCGGCTCCGTTCATGCAGCCAGGCGGCGCGCGAGCGCCCAGCGGTAGCCGTCGAGATCCTCGATCTGGGCGAAGCGGTCGCCCCAGAACTGATCTTGCGGCGAGGTCAGCGATTGCGCGCCCGCGTCGAGCGCGCGCTGCCAGGTTGCGTCGACGTCGTCGACATACAGGTAGAAAGACTGCGGAGCGGTTGCGTGCGCACTCTTCGGCGTGAGCGCGATCGAGCCGAAGGCGCCTTCGGGCGCGAACATCACGATCAGCTGCCCGCGGTAGGTCATCTCGACGTGCATGATCGCGCCGTCCTCGTCGAGGACGTCGCGCAATTCGAAGCCGAAAGCGGCCTTGAAGAACTCGATGGTCGCGTGCGCATTGCGCACGGCCAGGTAAGGCGTCAACCAAGGCACGTTGGCCGGACGTGGATCGGTCATGAAATCTCCTGTCGAACGGGGTTGGCGCTTGAGCGGTGACTCCGGTCCCATGCTTTGCAGTCCAACGGATATTGGCGCGCGGGCGCCCGGGGCGGCACCGCGCCGTGCAGAGGATACGCAGGCGGGCCCGCCTGCGTCGCGCCGGGCACGCGCGTGGCGGGTCGGGCGCGGCAGAAAGCGCGGCCCGCCCGCGAAGCGATGCTCCGCCCGGCAGCTCAGCGACGAACGCCCAGTGTATCGCGCAGCGCGCGCGGCAGGGCAAAGAGGGCCGCATGGAGTCGCGCGTCGTAGTAGCGCAAGCCCTGCACGCGGCGTGCGGCGAGCCGTTCGTCGATGTCGTGCGCGAACAGCGCGGCCGCGTCGAGCGTGTCGCTCGCGATCGCCATCAGCCACTGGGATCCGTACAGCGGCACGTGCGCGGACAGCGGATCGACGACCGCGAAGCTCGCGCGCAGATCGTCGAGCAGCGCGGCGATGCGCGCCGTGTGGAACACCGGCGAGCCGAGATGCATCGAGATCGCGCCGCACGGCGTGAGGATCCGCTTGAGCCGCGCGTAGAACTCGCGTGTATAGAGGCCGGCTGCCGGCGAGTCGGGCGGCGTGAGGTCGAACACGACGAGATCGAAATGCTCGACGGTCGACGCGACGAAATGCGCGGCGTCGCCGATCACGATCGCGACGCGCGGGTCGTCGAGCGCGCCCTGGTGCACGTCGTCGAGATAGCGGCGCGCCATGCCGACCACCTCGTCGTCGAGCTCCGCGACGACGATCCGCTCGATGCACGCGTGCTTGAGCAGCTGGCGCGCGGCGCCGCCGTCGCCCCCGCCGAGCACGAGCGCCTTCCTCGGGCACGGATGCGCGAGCGCGGCCGGGTGCGTCATGCACTCGTGGTACACGTATTCGTCGCCGACCGACGTCATCGGCCGGCCGTCCAGCGTGAACAGGCGGCCGAGCTGCGGGGTTTCCCAGACCTCGATGTGCTGGTGCGGCGACGCGACGTGCGCGAGCCGGCGTGCGTTCGGGAAGCCGTACGCGACGTCGGGCGTGGGATGGAAGAGAAGGGTCGTGTTCACGGGCGGGCCGCTCGGGCAGACAGTTCCGACGTCTGAATTATAGGAGGCGGGCGGTTTGGCGGAAAACCGTGCCGGAACACTACGCGCCGACAAGGGAAATGTCAGCCCATCTGTTAAAATGACGAGCTTTGCAGCCCGTCCGTAGGCTCCGTCCGCTTCGCGTCCGTCAGGCGCCGCACTGCGCGCCGGGAACGATTGACGCTCGAGCTTCCGGATGCCGCCGTGCCCCCGTTTCCTCGACTCGTTCTCCGGACTCGACATGACGACTTCGTCTCCCGCCTCCACCACCCTGATGGCCAATGCGATCCGTGCGCTCGCGATGGACGCCGTCCAGCAAGCGAACTCCGGCCACCCCGGCATGCCGATGGGCATGGCCGAAATCGGCGTCGCGCTCTGGTCGCGCCACCTGAAGCACAACCCGACGAACCCGCACTGGGCGGACCGCGACCGCTTCGTGCTGTCGAACGGCCATGGCTCGATGCTGCTGTACTCGCTGCTGCACCTGACCGGCTACGACCTGCCGATGGAAGAGCTGAAGAACTTCCGCCAGCTGCACTCGAAGACGCCGGGCCACCCGGAATACGGCATCACGCCGGGCGTCGAGACGACCACCGGCCCGCTCGGCCAGGGTCTCGCGAACGCGGTCGGCATGGCGCTCGGCGAAGCGCTGATGGCCGACGAGTTCAACCGTGACGGCGCGAAGATCGTCGATCACCACACGTACGTGTTCCTCGGCGACGGCTGCCTGATGGAAGGCATCTCGCACGAAGCCTGCTCGCTCGCGGGCACGCTGAAGCTGAACAAGCTGATCGCGCTGTACGACGACAACGGCATCTCGATCGACGGCGACGTCGTGAACTGGTTCCACGACGACACGCCGAAGCGCTTCGAAGCGTACGGCTGGAACGTGATCCCGAACGTGAACGGCCATGACGTCGACGCGGTCGACGCGGCGATCGCGAAGGCGAAGCTGTCGGACAAGCCGACGCTGATCTGCTGCAAGACGGTGATCGGCAAGGGCGCGGCGACCAAGGCGGGCGGCCACGACGTGCACGGCGCGGCGCTCGGCGCGGAAGAAATCGCGAAGACGCGCGCGGCGCTCGGCTGGACCTGGGAGCCGTTCGTGATTCCGCAGGAAGTCTACGCAGCGTGGGACGCGAAGGAAGCCGGCAAGCGCGCCGAGACCGAATGGGACGCGACGTTCGCCGCCTATCGCGCGAAGTTCCCGGCAGAAGCCGCCGAATTCGAGCGCCGGATGGCCAACAAGCTGCCGGCCGACTGGGCCGAGAAGGCTGCGGCGATCATCGCCGGTGCGAACGAGCGCGCCGAGACGGTCGCGACCCGCAAGGCGTCGCAGCAGGCGATCGAAGGGCTCGCTGCCGCACTGCCGGAGCTGCTCGGCGGCTCGGCCGACCTGACCGGCTCGAACCTGACCAACTGGAAGGCATCGAAGGCGGTCCGCGCGAATCCGGAAGGCGCGGGCGTGCTGCTCGGCAACCACATCAACTACGGCGTGCGCGAATTCGGCATGAGCGCCGCGATCAACGGCCTCGCGCTGCACGGCGGCCACAAGCCGTTCGGCGGCACGTTCCTGACGTTCTCTGACTACAGCCGCAACGCGCTGCGCGTCGCGTCGCTGATGAAGGTCCCGTCGATCTTCGTGTTCACGCACGACTCGATCGGCCTCGGCGAAGACGGCCCGACGCACCAGTCGATCGAGCACGTGTCGAGCCTGCGCCTGATCCCGAACCATGACGTCTGGCGTCCGGCCGACACGGTCGAGACGGCCGTCGCCTGGACCCACGCGGTCGCTGCCGACCGTCCGTCGAGCCTGATCTTCAGCCGCCAGAACCTCGCGTTCAACCCGCGCACCGACGCGCAGATCGCCAACATCGAGAAGGGCGGTTACGTGCTGAAGGACTGGGACGAAGAGATCGTCGCGCGCAAGATCATCCTGATCGCGACGGGCTCGGAAGTCGAACTCGCGATGAAGGCCGTCGAGCCGCTCGCGCAGCAGGGCATCGCGGCCCGCGTCGTGTCGATGCCGTCGACCAACGTGTTCGACCGCCAGGACGCCGAATACCGCGAACGCGTGCTGCCGCACGGCGTGCGCCGCGTCGCGATCGAAGCGGGCGTGACCGCGTTCTGGCACAAGTACGTCGGCCTCGAAGGCGGCGTCGTCGGGATCGACACGTTCGGCGAATCGGCGCCGGCCGGCGTGCTGTTCAAGTACTTCGGCTTCACCGTCGAGCACGTCGTCGAGACCGCCAAGGCCGTGCTGGCCTAAAAGCATTCGCGACGCGCGCCACCCCTCGCGCGCGTCGCACCGTGAAGCTGCACGAAACGAATTTTTTCAGCCATCAGGAGATAGACCATGACGATTCGCGTCGCAATCAACGGCTACGGCCGTATCGGCCGCAACACGCTGCGCGCGTTCTATGAAAACGGCAAGAAGCACGATCTCGAGATCGTCGCGATCAACGACCTGGGCGATGCGAAGACCAACGCGCACCTGACCCAGTACGACACCGCGCACGGCAAGTTCCCGGGCGAAGTGTCGGTCGACGGCGACTTCCTCGTCGTGAACGGCGACAAGATCCGCGTGCTGGCGAACCGCAACCCGGCAGAACTGCCGTGGGGCGAGCTGGGCGTCGACGTCGTGATGGAATGCACGGGCTTCTTCACGACGAAGGAAAAGGCGAGCGCGCACCTGAAGGGCGGCGCGAAGAAGGTCATCATCTCGGCGCCGGGCGGCAAGGACGTCGACGCGACGATCGTCTACGGCGTGAACCACGACGTGCTGAAGGCCGAGCACACCGTCATCTCGAACGCATCGTGCACGACGAACTGCCTCGCGCCGCTCGTCAAGCCGCTGAACGACAAGATCGGCCTCGAAACCGGCCTGATGACGACGATCCACGCGTACACGAACGACCAGGTGCTGACGGACGTCTACCACGAAGACCTGCGTCGCGCGCGTTCGGCCACCCACAGCCAGATCCCGACCAAGACGGGCGCTGCGTCGGCCGTCGGCCTCGTGCTGCCGGAACTGAACGGCAAGCTCGACGGCTACGCGATCCGCGTCCCGACGATCAACGTGTCGATCGTCGACCTGTCGTTCATCGCGAAGCGCGACACGACGGTCGAGGAAGTCAACGCGATCATGAAGGAAGCATCGGAAGGCGCGCTGAAGGGCATCCTCGGCTACAACGACGCACCGCTGGTGTCGATCGACTTCAACCACAACCCGGCTTCGTCGACGTTCGACGCAACGCTGACCAAGGTGTCGGGCCGCCTCGTCAAGGTGTCGAGCTGGTACGACAACGAGTGGGGTTTCTCGAACCGCATGCTGGATACGGCAGTCGCATTCGCGAACGCGAAGTAATCCCGCACGTCGCGCGGCCGCCGCACGGCGGCCTGCGTGGCGAACGAGCCCGGCCCGGAATTTTTCCCGGCCGGGTTTTTTATTGCGCGGCGTTCGCCGTCACCTGCTCGAGCGCGTCGACGAACGCGCGCTTCAGCGGGCTGTCGAGGTCGGTCCACGCGAGGCCGATGCCGGTCCGGTGGCCGGCCAGGTCGAGCGGCCGCGCGAGCACGTTCGGCGGCAGCGCGCTCGCGGCTTCCGCCGGGATCAGCCCGATCCCCATGCCGGCCGCGACGAGCGCGAGCATCGTCGTGAATTCCCCGAACTCCTGCGCGATCTCGAGTGTCGTGCCCGCGCGGCTCAGTGCCAGCAGCATGTCGTCGTGAAAGCCGGGCGCGTAGCGGCGCGCGAGCACGAACGCGGGCTGGCCGCGCAACGCGGACGGTGAGATCGTGTCGTGCGCGGCGAGCGGGTGGTCGAGCGGCAGCGCGACCACGAAGCCTTCCTCGAGCACCACGCGGGTGTCGATGCCCGCATACGCGGCCGGCAGCCGGATCATCCCGAAATCGATGCGCCGGTCGCGCAGCGCGGCGATCTGGTCGGGCGTCGGCAAATCCTTCAGTTCGAGCGCGATCAGCGGATAACGCTCGCGCATCGTGCGCAGCACGGCCGGCAGCAGCGCCGGCAGCACCGACGACACGAACGCGATGCGCAGCGTGCCGATCTCGCCGCGGCTCGACAGCCGCGCCATCTGCTCCGCGCGCGCGGCCTGCTGCAGCGTCGCCCGCGCTTCGGGCAGGAACACGCGCCCCGTATCGCTGAGCTCGACCTTGTGACGGTCGCGCTCGAACAGGCGTGCGCCCAGATCCTCCTCGAGCGCCTTGATCTGCATGCTCAGCGCGGACTGCACGATGAACAGGCGCTGCGCGGCACGCCCGAAATGCAGTTCTTCCGCGAGCGTGACGAAGGCGCGCAATTGCTTGAGTTCCATGGTGGGCGGGCGGTAGCGAACGGTGAAGAGAACGGTGATCGGATTTCATGATAACCGGATCAAAAAAGACCATTGGCGCGACGCCCGGCCGAGCGCCGAAGATACCCTCGACGCGAGACCGGCCGCGACCGGCGGTCGGCTCGATGGCACGGGGAGACATGCATGAACAACGCGCTTGACCGGTTCCGCCTGGATGGCCGCCGCGCACTGATCACGGGGTCCGGACGCGGGATCGGCCTGACGCTCGCCCGCGGGCTCGCGGAGGCCGGTGCGGCGATCGTGATCAACGATCGCAATGAGGAGAAGGCCGCGACGCTCGCGCGCCATTTCCGCGAGGAAGGCTTCGCGGCCGACTACGCGGTGTTCGACGTCGCCGAGCACGCGCAGGTGCGCGCGGCGATCGACGATTTCGAGGCGCGCGTCGGCGCGATCGACATCCTCGTGAACAACGCGGGCATCCAGCGCCGCGCGCCGCTCGACGTATTCGACCCGGACGACTGGCACGCGCTGATTCGCGTGAACCTCGACGGCGTGTTCAACGTCGCGCAGGCGGTGGCGCGCCACATGATCGCGCGCGGCCGCGGCAAGATCATCAACATCTGCTCGGTGCAGAGCGAGCTCGCGCGGCCGACGATCGCGCCGTATGCGGCGACGAAGGGCGCGGTGCGGATGCTGACGAAAGGGATGTGCGCCGACTGGGCGCGCCACGGCATCCAGGCGAACGGCCTCGCGCCCGGCTATTTCGAGACCGAACTGAATCGTGCGCTGGTCGACGACGCGGCGTTCTCCGACTGGCTGTGCAAGCGCACGCCGGCCGGCCGCTGGGGGCAGGTCGACGAGCTGTGCGGTGCGGCGATCTTCCTCGCGTCGGCCGCATCCGATTTCGTGAACGGCCAGACGCTGTTCGTCGACGGCGGGCTGACCAGCGCCGTCTGAGCGGCGACGCTTGCGCCGTGAGCGCAGCGTCGTTGCGCCGGTGAGCGCCGGCCAATGCCGGCTAGTGCCGGCTAATGCCCGCGCGCGCCGGCATCCGAATGCCCAGAAGAGCCCGCCCCACGAGCGGGCCGATATCCCGGTGCGTCTCGCGCCGGGTTCCGGAACGGAACGCAGGAGACAACGATGGATCGCACTTCCCCGCCGCCCGCGCGGCGCGATGCAATGCCCGGCACGGACGCGCCGGCCGATGCCGCCGAGCGTCGCGGCGTCGACACGCAGCAGCTGAACCGCGCGGCATGGACCTGCTCGCTCGGCAGCGCGCTCGAATACTACGATTTCGCGCTGTACACGCTCGCGTCGGCGCTGGTCTTCGGACCGCTGTTCTTTCCCGCGCAAACCGCCGAGATGCGGTTGATCGCGAGCTTCGGCACGTACTTCGTCGGCTTCGCGGTGCGCCCGCTCGGCGGCGTGGTGTTCGGCGTGCTCGGCGATCGCGTCGGCCGTAAGTTCGTGCTGACCGCGACGGTGCTGCTGATGGGCGTCGCGAGCACGCTGATCGGCGTGCTGCCGACCTATGCGAGCGCCGGCTACTGGGCGCCCGCGCTGCTGGTGCTGCTGCGCATCCTGCAGGGCCTGGGTGCCGGCGCGGAGCAGGCCGGCGCGGCCGTGCTGATGACCGAATACGCGCCGCCCGGCAAACGCGGCTTCTATGCGTCGCTGCCGTTTCTCGGGATCCAGCTCGGCACGCTGCTCGCGGCGGCCGTCTATTTCCTGCTGCTCGCGAACCTCGAGCGCGTGACGGACGGCTGGGGCTGGCGCGTGCCGTTCCTGTTCAGCGCGGTGATCGTCGCGGTCGGACTCTACATGCGCGTGCGGCTGCACGAGTCGCCGACCTTCGTGCGGCTCGAGAAGCGCGCGCAGGTGTCGGCGAATCCGCTGAAGAGCGCGGTCCGGCATTCGAAGCGCACGCTGCTGATCGGCATCGGCCTGCGGATGGCCGAGAACGGCGGCTCGTCGATCTACCAGGCGCTCGCGGTCAGCTATCTCGCCGGCGTGATCGGGATGAAGGGGCCGATCGGCGCGCTCGCGCTGGTGTGCGCGGCGACCGTCGGCGCGTGCACGGTGCCGCTGGCCGGGCGGTTGAGCGATCGCTACGGCCGCGTGCGCGTGTACCGCACGTTCGCGTGGCTGCAGCTCGCGCTCGCGTTTCCGGTGTGGTGGATCTTCAGCCAGGGGAACGTGGTGGCGAGCGTGATCGCGATCTCGATCGCGCAGGGCTTCGCGAACTGGGGGATGCTCGGCGCGCAGGCCGCGCTGCTGCCCGAACTGTTCGGCGCGCGGCATCGCTACATGGGCGTGTCGTTCTCGCGCGAAGTGTCGGCCGTGCTCGCGGGCGGGATTGCCCCGCTCGTCGGCGCGACGCTCATCGCGACCGTGATCGCGCGGCACGGCGGCGACCATGCGGCGGGCGTGCAGGCATGGGTACCGATCGCCGCGTACCTGGTGCTGCTGACGCTGATCACGCTGTTCACCACCGCGCGGATGCCGGAGACGTTGAACCGCGATCTCGACGATCCGCTCGACGCCGCGCAGGCGCAATCGGCCCCGGACGCCGAATCGCTCGCACGGCATGCATGAACGGGCCGGGCGGCCGACGCGGCCCGGCACGCATTCGACTTTCAACGCTTTTCGACAGGAGCAAGCGCAGATGGCGCACGAATCGAACCGGCGGCCCGAGCTGCTGATGACGGGCCCTTACCAGCCGTGGGACGACGCATGGCTGTCGACCGGCTACGACGTCCATCGGTTGTGGGAGGCCGCCGATCGCGCGGCATGCCTCGCCGAACACGGCGCCGGCGTGCGCGCGATCGCGACGCGCGGCGACCTCGGCGCCGACGCGGCGTTGATCGCCGCGCTGCCGAAGCTCGAGATCATCGCGTGCTATGGCGTCGGCACCGATGCGATCGATCTCGCGGCCGCCCGCGAGCGCGGGATCCGCGTGACCAACACGCCCGACGTGCTGACCGGTGACGTCGCCGATCTCGGCATCGGCCTCACGCTCGCGCTGCTGCGCCGGATCGGCGCCGGCGACGCGTACGTCCGCTCCGGCGCATGGTCCGACGGCGACATGCCGCTCGTCACGCGCCTGTACGGCAAGCGCGTCGGCATCGTCGGCTTCGGCCGGATCGGTTCGACGCTCGCGCGCCGGCTGTCGGGCTTCGACGTCGAACTCGGCTACTTCGACGTCGCGCCGCGCGACGACAGCCAGCATCGCTTCTTCGGCCGGCTGGCGGAACTGGCCGGCTGGTGCGACGTGCTGATCGTCACGCTGGCGGGCGGCGCGTCGACCCGCCACCTCGTCGACGCGGGCGTGCTCGACGCGCTCGGCCCGCGCGGCTATCTGGTGAACGTGTCGCGCGGCACGACCGTCGACGAGCCCGCGCTGCTCGACGCGCTCGAACGCGGCGCGATCGCCGGCGCGGCGCTCGACGTGTTCTGGAACGAGCCGCGCATCGACCCGCGTTTCCTCGCGTTGCCGAACGTGCTGCTGCAGCCGCATCATGCGAGCGGCACCGTCGAGACGCGCCAGGCGATGGGCTGGCTCGTGCGCGACAACCTCGCCGCGCACTTCGCCGGCGCGCCGTTGCTCACGCCGGTCGTCTGAGGAGGCTGTCATGCGTATGCGTTGCATGTGTCTCGTGATCCACGGGCCGAACGACCTGCGGCTCGAAGAGCAGGACGCGGGCGAGATCGGCCCGGGCCAGGTGCGCGTCGAGGTCGCGATGGGCGGCATCTGCGGCTCCGATCTCCATTACTTCCGGCACGGCGGCTTCGGCGCGATCCGGCTGCAGCAGCCGATGGTGCTCGGCCATGAAGTTGCCGGCACGGTGGCGGCGGTCGCACCGGACGTGACGTCGGTGAAGGTCGGCGATCGCGTCGCGGTGAATCCGAGCCGCCCGTGCGGCGCGTGCCGCTATTGCCTCGAAGGGCTGCCGAACCAGTGTCTCGACATGCGCTTCTACGGCAGCGCGATGCGCATGCCGCACGTGCAGGGCGCGTTTCGCAACGCGCTCGTGTGCGATGCCGCGCAGTGCGTGAAGGTGGCGGACCATGTGCCGCTGTCGCTCGCGGCGCTCGCCGAGCCGTTCGCGGTCGGGCTGCATGCGGTGTCGCGCGCGGGCCCGCTGATCGGCCGGCGCGTGCTCGTGTCGGGGTGCGGGCCGATCGGCGTGCTGGCGGTCGCGGCGGCGCGGGTGCACGGCGCGGCGGAGATCGTCGCGACCGACGTGGTCGATGCGCCGCTCGAGGTCGCCCGCGCGCTCGGCGCCGACCATACGATCAACGCGGCGGCCGACACCGGCTGGGTCGCGCGCTACGGTGCCGACAAGGGCACGTTCGACGTGATGATCGAGTGTTCGGGCAATGCGCGCGCGCTGCGCGACGGTCTCGACGTGATGCGGCCGCGCGGCGTCGTCGTGCAGCTCGGGCTCGGCGGCGACGTCAGCCTGCCGCAGAACGTCGTGGTCGCGAAGGAGCTGTCGATCTGCGGCTCGTTCCGCTTCCATGCGGAATTCGCGCTCGCGGTGCAGCTGATCAATGCCGAGCGTGTCGACCTGCGCCCGGCCGTGACGGGCGTGTTCCCGATGCGCGACGCGAATCGCGCGTTCGAGCTGGCCGGCGACCGGCAGCGCGCGATGAAGGTGCTGATCGTTTCGCGGACGCGGCGGCATGATCGTCTGCTGATGGCGCGCGACGGCGCGCAAGGCAAAAAAGGCAAAGAAGGCACGCCCGCGATTGGCGGAGCGTGCCTTTTTCATCGGCTGGAGCGAAACCGGATCATTGCGTGACTTGCCGCGCGCCGATCCGCTGCGACGCGAGCCACAGGGCGATCAGCACGCCCGCGAGCGCCGTGCCCGCGATGCACACGCCGCGCCAGCCGTCGATGCCGTACGCGACGCTCGCCGCGAACGATCCGAATGCGCCGCCGACGAAGTAGCTCGTCAGGTAGATCGTCGTCACGCGGCTGCGCGCGTGGCCCGCGAGTGCATAGATCACGCTCTGGTTCGAGATGTGCATGCCCTGCACGCCGACGTCGAGCAGCAGGATCCCCGCGATCAGCGCGACGAGCGAATGCGCGCCGGCCGCGATCAGCGCGAACGACGCGAGCACGGCCGCCGCGAACAGGCCGGTCGCCGCGTTGCCGTGGCCGCGATCGACGAGCCGGCCGGCCGACGTCGCCGCGAGCGCGCCCACCGCGCCGACGATCCCGAACAGGCCGATCTGCCCTTCGGAATAGCTGTACGGCGGCTGGCTCAACAGGAACGTGAGGCCGGTCCACAGCAGGCTGAAGCACGCGAACACGAGCGCGCCGTAGGCCGAGCGCAGCGCGATCAGCGGCTGCGCACGCAGCAGCGCGACCAGCGAGCGCATCAGCGCCGCGTAGTCGAGCCGCGCGTGGCGGCGATCCTTCGGCAGCTTCACCGCGAGCACGCCGCTCAGCGCGAGGATCATCACCGCGGCGATGCCGTACACGGCGCGCCAGCCGAACCCGTCGGCGATCGCGCCGGCCGCGACGCGCGCGAGCAGGATGCCGAGCAGCAGCCCGCTCATCACGGTGCCGACCGCGCGGCCGCGCGTGCGCGCGTCGGCGAGCGACGCGGCGAACGGCACGAGCAGCTGCGTCGAGCACGTGACGAAGCCGAGCGCGATGTTCGCGACGACGAACATCGTGAAGTTCGTGCTGAACGCGACGGCGGCCAGCGCGATCACGTTGAGCACGAGCAGCCGCACGATCAGCGTGTGGCGGTTGACCGCGTCGCCGAGCGGGACGATCAGCAGCAGGCTCGCCGCATAGCCGAGCTGCGTCAGCGTGACGAGATAGCCGAGTTCGGCGGGCGGGCGGCCGAAGCTGTGCGCGATCGCGGCGAGCAGCGGCTGCGCGTAGTAGATGTTGCCGATGACGATGCCGCACGCGCAGGCGAACAGCAGCGTCATCGCGCGGGTCAGGGGAGGATGGTTGTCTTGATGCGGTTCCATGGTCGCGAAAGAAACAGCGGTGCCGGCCGGCGGCACGGGCCGTCGGCAACGCGGGGTTGCGGAAATCGGGGCCGGCGTCAGCGGATCGACGATGCGCGCGATGCGCGCCGGGCGGCGCGTGGCCGGCGCCCGGTCGGGGCGGCGGCGTAACGTCGTGCGGCGGGCGGGGAGGGCGGGCCCGGCGGGCCGCTCCGGTGCGGCGGCCAGTCGGCGTGCGCGGGAGCGGATGTGCGTATGATGCGGGAACCGAACCATAGCGTCCAAGACTGGATCCTTATGGTATCAATTGGTTCTACCAATACCCGGGCCGCCATGCTACTCCGCCACATCCGCTATTTCCTGGCCGTCGCCGAGCAGCGCAGCTTCACGCGCGCGGCCGATGCGCTGCACGTGTCGCAGCCGACGCTGTCGCAGCAGGTCCGCCAGCTCGAGGACATGCTGGGCGTGCCGTTGTTCGACCGCTCGGGCCGCACGGTGCGGCTCACCGAATTCGGCGAGGTCTATGCGCGCCACGCGCGCGCGGCGCTGCACGACGTTGCCGATCTCGGCAGCGGCTCGCTGCGGCTCGCGATGATGCCGACCTTCGCGGCCTACCTGAGCGGCTCGCTGATCGATGCGTTCCATGCGGATTTCCCGAACGTCGCGCTGACGATCGACGCGATGTCGCAGGAGCGCATCGAGGCGCAGCTTGCCGACGACCGTCTCGATGCGGGCTTCGCGTTCATGCCGCCGCGCGCGCCCGACATCGACGCGCTGCCGCTGTGGGACGAACCGCTCGCCCTGGTGACGGGCCGCGCGCACCGCTTCGCCCGCCACCGCCGCGCGCTGAGCCCGGCCGAACTCGCCGGCGAGCCGCTGGTGCTGCTGAGCCGCGCGTTCGCGACGCGCGCGAGCATCGACCGGTATTTCATCGAGCAGGGTGTGCAGCCGAGGATCGCGATCGAGACGAATACGACCAGCGCGGTGCTCGAACTCGTGCGCCGCGGGCGGCTCGCGACGGTGCTGCCCGACGCGATCGCGCGCGAGCGCGGCGACTTGTGCGCGCTGGAACTCGATCCGCCGCTGCCGTCGCGCACGGCCGCGCTGCTCACGCGCAAGGGCGCATACCGCAGCGTCGCGGCGCGCGCGTTCATCGAGCGCGCGCTCGCGTATCGCGATCCTTCGGGGGGATGACCGGTACGACCGGCGAACCGCTGTCGCGCCGGCCGCGACCGTAGGCCGGCGGCTGCGTCAGGTGCCCGGCGTCGGGAAGAAGATGCCCGCGCGCTGCGCGGCGTTCGCGATGTGCGTCTCGATCGCGGTGCCGGCCGCGGCCGCATCGCGGGCGATCAGCGCGTCGACGATCGCGCGGTGCTCGTGCCACGTCGACAGCAGCAGCTCGCGCCGGTAGAACGGCATGCGCTGGCTTTCCTTCATGATGTCGGCGCTGCTGCGCAGCACCGACTCGATCGCCGCGTTGCCCGCGAGATGGATGATCCGCATGTGGAAGTCGAAGTCGAGCTGCGACGCTTCGTCGAGCGCGCTGTCGGTCAGCGCGACGTGCAGGTCGGCGAGGTTGTCCTCGAACCACGCGATGTCGTCGTCGCTGACGACGTGCGCGGCCATCCGCGCGGCGAACCCTTCGAGCGCATAGCGCATCTGGTACGTATCGGGCGGCGACGACTGCTCGGCGAATTGCCACGGATGCGCGGCCGACGCCTGCGCGCTTTCGACGTACACGCCCTTGCCGGCGCGGATGCGCAGCATCCCGAGCGCCTCGAGCGTCGACAGCGCCTCGCGCAGCGACGCGCGGCTGATCTCCAGCTCCTCGGAGAGCTGGCGCTGGGCCGGCAGCAGGCTGCCGACCGGATACACGCCTGCCTCGATCCGGTCGCGGATCGTCGCGATGGCGGCGTCGGTCACGGTGTGCGGAACGTTTTTCATGATGTGAACGATGGCCGGTCTGACCGGCATTGTAATCCGCACGCGCGCGGTGCACGACCGGCCTACGGGAAAGCCACGATCCGCCCCCGCACGGTGCGGGGCACAGGGGCGGGAAATCCCTATTTTGTCCGTCCTTGACTCGACTATATCGGCTTCCTACTATCCACCATAACATCACTGGTCTTACCAGTATGAACAGACGAAACTGCAACCGTTGGATCGGGAGAGCGCCGTGTCGAAATTCCTCAATTCGCTGTTTGGCCGGGTAGTCGTCGCATTGATCCTGGGGGTCGCGCTCGGCGCGTTCTTCCCGCATTTCGCCGAGTCGCTACGGCCGCTCGGCGACGGCTTCCTGAAGCTCATCAAGATGGTCATCGGCCCGATCGTGTTCTGCGTCGTGGTCAGCGGGATGGCCAATGCGGGCGACCTGAAGAAGGTCGGCCGGGTCGGCCTGAAGGCGGTCGTCTACTTCGAGATCATGACGACGCTTGCGCTCGGCATCGGGCTCGTCCTCGCGTGGCTCACGCGCCCCGGCGTCGGCATGAACATCGACCTGCGCTCGCTCGACGCGGCCTCGCTCTCGACGTACGCGAAGAACGCCGAAAGCCTGAAGGACACGGCCGGCTACCTGATGAAGATCATCCCCGAGACCGCGATCGACGCGTTCGCGAAGGGCGACATCCTGCAGATCCTCGTGTTCGCGGTGCTGTTCGGCTCGGCGCTGTCGCTGCTCGGCGACAAGGCGCAGCGCGTCAATTCGCTGATCGAGGAACTGTCGCACGTGTTCTTCCGCATCATCGGCTTCATCATCAAGCTCGCGCCGCTCGGCGTGCTCGGCGCGATCGCGTTCACGACCGGCAAGTACGGCGTCGCGTCGCTCAAGCAGCTCGGCTACCTCGTCGCGGTGTTCTACCTGAGCTGCTTCGTGTTCGTCACGGTCGTGCTCGGCGCGGTGATGCGTCTCGCGGGCTTCTCGGTGTTCAAGCTGATCCGCTACCTGCGCGAGGAACTGTCGATCGTGCTCGGCACGGCGTCGTCGGACGCGGTGCTGCCGCAGGTGATGAGCAAGCTCGAATACATGGGCATCAAGGATTCGACGGTCGGCCTCGTGATCCCGACCGGCTATTCGTTCAACCTCGACGGCTTCTCGATCTACCTGACGCTCGCCGTGCTGTTCATCGCGCAGGCCACCAACACGCCGCTGTCCACGCACGACCTGATCGTCGTGCTGCTCGTGTCGCTCGTCACGTCGAAGGGCGCGCACGGGATTCCCGGGTCGGCGATCGTGATCCTCGCGGCGACGCTGTCGGCGATTCCCGCGATTCCGGTGCTCGGCCTCGTGCTGATCCTGCCGGTCGACTGGTTCGTCGGCATTGCCCGCGCGCTGACCAACCTGATCGGCAACTGCGTCGCGACGGTGGTCGTCGCCGTGTGGGAGAACGACATCGACCGGGCCCGTGCGAAGCGCGTGCTGAACCGCGAACTGCGCTACGTGGCCGACGAAACCGGCAGCGCCGCGCCGGTCGCCGGCGACCAGGCCCACGCGCTCTGAGCGCACCCGCGCGCGAAGCGGCCTCCCGGGCTGCTTCGCGCGAACGAATGTCCCGTGGCCGGCGCGACGATGCGCCGGTCCTTGCCAAAATAATGGAGACGACATGGCAGCCCCCATCCTCGACCCGAACGCGCCGGCTTTCACGCGGCGCTACATGAACCTCGCCGACCCGCGCCTGGGCGCGCAGGCGCTCTTCGCCAGCGACGAATTCTTCGCGCCGAAGGAGCGCATGCTGAATCCCGAGCCGGCCGTGTTCATTCCCGGCAAGTACGACGACCACGGCAAGTGGATGGACGGCTGGGAAACGCGCCGCAAGCGCACCACCGGCCACGACTTCTGCGTGGTCCGGCTCGCGCGGCCGGGCGTGATCTACGGCGTCGATCTCGATACGAGCCACTTCACCGGCAACTTTCCGCCGGCCGCGTCGATCGAGGCCTGTGCGGTGGACGGCGACACGCCGCCGGACGACACCGAATGGCGCACGATCGTCCCCGCGACGACGCTGCAGGGCAATTCGCATCACTACGTGAGCGTCGACGATGCGCAGCCGGTCACACACCTGCGCGTGAACCTGTATCCGGACGGCGGGCTCGCGCGGCTGCGCGTGTACGGCCAGCCGCAGCGCGACTGGCGCCACGTGCCGGCGGGCGAACTCGTCGATCTCGCGGCGATCGAGAACGGCGGCTACCTGGTGGCCGCGAACAACCAGCACTTCGGTCCGGCCTCGCAGATGCTGATGCCGGGGCGCGGCGCGAACATGGGTGACGGCTGGGAAACGCGGCGCCGCCGCGAGCCCGGCAACGACTGGGCGATCGTCGCGCTGGCGCGGCCGGGCATCATCCGGCGCGTCGAGGTCGATACGGCGTTCTTCAAGGGCAACTTCCCCGACCGCTGTTCGCTGCAGGCCGCGCACGTCGCCGGCGGCACCGACGATTCGCTCGTCACGCAGGCGATGTTCTGGGCCGAACTGCTCGGCGAGCAGAAGCTGCAGATGGACCACGTGCATACGTTCGACCAGCTCGCAACGCTCGGCCCCGTCACGCACGTGCGCTTCAACATCTTCCCGGATGGCGGCGTGTCGCGCCTGCGTCTGTGGGGCGAGCCGGCTTGAAGGAGGGCATCGGCATGAGCGGACCACACATCCTGCGCGTCGAGCGCCTGACCCGCGAGGCCTTCGCGCCGTTCGGCGACGTGATCGCGCTCGAAGGCGCGCGGCATTTCCCGATCAACGGCGGCACGACCGAGCGCTTCCACGATCTCGCGACGATCGACGTCTGCGCGGACGGCGGCCGGCCGCTCGTCAGCGTGTTTCGTGCGCAGCCGCGCGCGCTGCCGGTGGCGATCACGCTGATGGAGCGCCATCCGCACGGCAGCCAGGCGTTCATCCCGCTGGCGGCCGTGTCGCGCTATGCGATCGTCGTCGCGCCGGCCGGCGAGTTCCGGCCCGACGCGATGCGCGCGTTCCTCGCCGAAGGCTGGCAGGGCGTGAACTACGCGAAGGGCGTCTGGCACCATCCGCTGCTCGCGCTCGACGCGGTCAGCGACTTCGTGATCGTCGACCGTGGCGGCCCGCAGCCGAACTGCGACGAGATTCCGCTCGACGACGCGTGGGCGCTCGAGTTCGAGCCGGCGTGCGCGAGCACGGCCTGACGCGCGGCGAAGGCGGCGTCAGGCATCAGGTTTGAAGCGGCTCAAGCGGCGCAAGCTCCGCGCGGCGCCAGCAAGGCTCGCCGCCGCGCGGATCGACCGAAAACGTTCCCGACCCGGCCCGCACGCGACGTGCGGGCCGTTTTTCCATCCCGAAAACAACACGGCCCGGGCGGCGGGATGCCGGCCGGGCCGTCGCGCGTGCGCGCAGGGTGCGGATCAGTGCTTGCGGTGCGGGCAGTTCTCGGTCGTGCAGGAACCGTACATCGCGAGCGAATGTTCCTGGAGCCGGAAGCCGCGTTCCTTGGCGATCGCTTGCTGGCGGCCTTCGATCTCGGCATCGAAGAATTCCTCGACGCGGCCGCAATCGAGGCAGACGAGGTGATCGTGGTGCGAACCTTCATTGAGCTCGAACACGGCCTTGCCGGATTCGAAGTTGCTGCGCGTGAGCAGGCCGGCCTGCTCGAACTGCGTCAGCACGCGGTAAACGGTGGCGAGCCCGATGTCGAGCTGCTCGTTGAGCAGGTTGCGGTAGACATCTTCGGCCGTCAGGTGACGCACCGGGCTTTGCTGGAAGATCTCGAGAATCTTGAGGCGCGGTAGGGTGGCCTTTAGCCCGATATTCTTGAGATCCGTCGGATTGGTCATGGCTAGGCATCCCTAGAGTACAATGCAGGGCTTCAATGTTACCGGCTTTTCGCCGTTCCAGAAACACGCGCGACCCGCGACGCGGGCCAGCTCGGTGACGGAAATGTTCCCGGAATCCCTTTCGCACTATCAGAGGAGTCGCATGCGGAGTGCCATCATCGCTGCCGCCGCCGTTGCCGCGCTGGCTGGTTGTTCGTCGTACGACAGCGTGACGCAGCGCATCGCGCAGAGCATCACGCCCTATCGGATCACTGTCGTGCAGGGCAACTTCGTGTCGCAGGAGAAGGCCGCGCAGCTGCAGGCCGGAATGACGCGCGAGCAGGTGCGCGCGTTGCTCGGCACGCCGCTGCTGTCGGACATGTTCCATGCCGACCGCTGGGATTACCTCTTTTACTTCAAGCGCGGCTCGACGTCCGTCGTCCAGCAGCGCGACCTCGTGCTGACGTTCTCGGGCGATCGCCTCGCGAGCTGGACGGGCGCCGACAACCTGCCGTCCGAACTCGACCTGCTGGCCGATATCGACGGCGATCGCGGCGGCAAGAAGGCGAAGGCCGCGGCCGCGGCGAAGAAGGCGTCCGAAGCCGCCGCTGCCGCGGCTGCGGCGAGCGCCGCGCAGGCGACCGCTGCCGCGAGCCCGTCCGTCGAGCCGGTTTCCGGCGCGGCGGTCGACCAGGATGCGAACGCCCAGGCGGCGCGCGCGGCGAACCGCGCGACCAACCAGGTGTCGGGGCAGGGCACGACCGCCCGCCGCTTCACGCCGTCCGCGCAGGCCTCGGGCGGCGCGCCGGTGCCGGGCGGCCAGCCGCCGGGCGCCGCGCCGGCGATCCAGCCGCAGTTCCAGTTCCATCGCCCGCCGCAGCCGAACGCGTCGAACGAGGCGTCGCCGCCGGTCGGCCCGCAAGGCTCGGACAACCTGCAGAACCAGCCGCTCACCGCGCCGGCCCAGTAAGCGGCCGGCGTGCGGAAACAGGGCGGCATGCGCCGCCCGCCTTTAGACCTGTCGTGTAGAAAGCCATGAAGATTGCGATTGCCGGTGCATCGGGCCGTATGGGCCGGATGCTGATCGAAGCCGTTCTCAACGATTCCGACGCGCAGCTCGTCGGCGCGCTCGACCGCGCCGATTCGCCGTTCCTCGGCCAGGACGCGGGCGCGTTTCTCGGCAAGGAAACCGGGATCAAGCTGACCGACGACCTCGACGCCGTGTTCGCGCAGGCCGACTACCTGATCGACTTCACGCGGCCGGAAGGCACGATCGCGCACGTCGCGGCCGCGCTGCGCCACGACGTGAAGCTCGTGATCGGCACGACCGGCTTCACCGCCGAGCAGAAGGCCGAGCTGCAGGCCGCGGCAGGCAAGATCGGCATCGTGTTCGCGGCGAACATGAGCGTCGGCGTGAACGTCACGCTGAAGCTGCTCGAATTCGCGGCGAAGCATTTCTCGCACGGCTACGACATCGAGATCATCGAGGCGCACCACCGTCACAAGGTCGACGCGCCGTCGGGCACCGCGCTGATGATGGGCGAGGCCGTGGCCGGCGCGCTCGGGCGCTCGCTCGACGACTGCGCGGTGTACGGCCGCCAGGGCGTGACGGGCGAACGCGACCCGTCGACGATCGGCTTCGCGGCCGTGCGCGGCGGCGACATCGTCGGCGATCACACCGTGCTGTTCGCCGGGATCGGCGAACGGATCGAGATCACGCACAAGTCGTCGAGCCGCGTGTCGTACGCGCAGGGCGCGCTGCGTGCGGTCCGCTTCCTGTCGGCGCGCGGCGCCGGCCTGTTCGACATGCAGGACGTGCTCGGCCTGCGCTGACCCTCACGGGGAAACTCCGATGGCGATTCCCACCGGCGTTGTCCACTACCTCGAAAGCGGCGATGCGATCACGCACGCCGTCGCCTACGTGCTGCTGGCGATGTCCGTCGCCAGTTGGTGCTTCCTCCTCATGAAAGCCTGGCTGCTGGTCCGCGCGAAGCGGCAGGGGCCGCGCGCGCTCGCCGCGTTCTGGCGCGCGCCGTCGCTCGACGCGGGCATCGCCGCGCTCGCCGGCACCGATCGCGAGCGCGTGTTCGTGCCGCTCGCCGAAGCCGCGCGCGATGCGGCCGACGAACACGATCCGGCGGCGCTCGCCGCGCGTGTCGAGCGCAGCGAACGCGTGCTGCGCGCGCTGCGTCACGCGATGCTGCGCTCGCAGCGGCGTCTCGAGTTCGGCCAGGTGCTGCTCGCGTCGATCGGCAGCACCGCGCCGTTCGTCGGGCTGCTCGGCACCGTATGGGGCATCTACCACGCGCTCGGCAGCATCGCCGCGAGCGGGCAGGCGCAGATCGAGAGCGTCGCGGGGCCGGTCGGCGAGGCGCTGATCATGACCGCGTTCGGGCTCGTCGTCGCGATCCCCGCGGTGCTCGCCTACAACATCCTCGGGCGGCTCGTGCGCCAGCTCGCCGAGGAACTCGACGGCTTCGCGCGCGACCTGCACGTATTCGTGTGCGCGCAGGGCGCCTGACGCGCGGCCGGGAGGAACGACCATGGCATTCGGCGGGCTGGAGCACCACAAGACGTCCGCGCCGATGGCGGAGATCAACATGACGCCGCTGATCGACGTGATGCTCGTGCTGCTCGTCATCTTCATCATCACCGCGCCGCTGATGACGCACGCGATCCGGCTCGACCTGCCGAAGGTCGCGGCCGGCGTCGCGCGCGACACGCCACAGTCGGTCACGCTGTCGATCGACGACGCCGGCAAGCTCTACTGGGACGACGCGCCCGTCGCACTCGACGCGCTGCCGGCGCGCTTCCGGGCCGCCGCCGCGGGCGCCGCGCCGCCCGAGCTGCGGCTGCGCGCCTCGCGCGCGACCCGCTACGACGTGATCGCGCAGGTGATGGGCGCCGCGCAGGCCGCCGGGCTCACGCGGATCGGCTTCGTGACCGACGTGCCGCCGGCGGGCGCCGCCGCGCCGGCCGCCGCGGGCGCGACCCGCTGACCGGCTGACCGGCTGACGCACCGGGCGCTCGCGCCATCCGTGCCATCCGTGTCGTCCCGCAGGCAAGAATGCGGGCCGGCCGGCGAGACCGGCCGTACCGCCCGCCACGAACGGTATAATCGTCGTTTTCGCCCGGTTGGCAGGGTTTCGCCGGGTAACCTGGAGACCCTCCGGGTTACCCGGCGAATATCCGGATCATGAGGCAGGCACGAGAACCGTGAGCCTGCCCCCGCCGCCGGGCTGCCCGATTTCGTCCACTTCCGCGTGCCCGCCTCGTGGCGCGCCGCTTAAAGCCTAGTCCGAACCACACCATGCACGAGAGATACGTACCCGCCGACGTCGAAGCCGCCGCTCAGGGCGACTGGCGCGCAGCCGATGCCTACAAGACGAAGGAAGATTCGCAGAAGCCGAAGTTCTACTGCGTGTCGATGCTGCCGTACCCGTCCGGCAAGCTGCACATGGGTCACGTGCGCAACTACACGATCAACGACGTGATGTACCGCTATCTGCGGATGAACGGCTACAACACGCTGATGCCGATGGGCTGGGATGCGTTCGGGATGCCGGCCGAGAACGCCGCGATGGCGAACGGCGTGCCGCCCGCGAAGTGGACCTACGACAACATCGACTACATGAAGGGCCAGATGCAGTCGATGGGCCTCGCGATCGACTGGTCGCGCGAGATCGCGACGTGCAAGCCCGACTACTACAAGTGGAACCAGTGGCTGTTCCTGAAGATGCTCGAGAAGGGCATCGCGTACAAGAAGACGGGCACCGTGAACTGGGACCCGGTCGACCAGACCGTGCTCGCGAACGAGCAGGTGATCGACGGCCGCGGCTGGCGTTCGGGCGCGCTTGTCGAGAAGCGCGAGATCCCGATGTACTACCTGCGGATCACGCAGTACGCGGATGAGCTGCTGAACGACCTCGACGGCCTCGGCTGGCCCGAGCGCGTGAAGATCATGCAGCAGAACTGGATCGGCAAGAGCTTCGGCGTGAACTTCGGCTTCCCGTACGAACTCGACGGCGAGCAGAAGCTGCTGCGCGTGTTCACGACGCGTGCCGACACGATCATGGGCGTCACGTTCTGCGCGATCGCGGCCGAGCACCCGCTCGCCACGCGCCTCGCGCAGGGCAAGCCGGAACTGCAGGCGTTCATCGACGAATGCAAGCGCGGCGGCGTCGCCGAGGCCGATGTCGCGACGATGGAAAAGAAGGGCGTCGCGACGGGCTTCTCGGTCAAGCACCCGCTGACGGGCGAGCCGGTCGAGGTGTGGATCGGCAACTACGTGCTGATGAGCTATGGCGAAGGCGCGGTGATGGGCGTGCCGGCGCACGACGAGCGCGATTTCGCATTCGCGAAGAAATACGACCTGCCGATCAAGCAGGTGATCGCGGCCGAAGGCCAGACGTACTCGCTCGACGCATGGCAGGAGTGGTACGGCGACAAGGAAGTCGCGACCTGCATCAACAGCGGCAAGTACGACGGCCTCGCGTACGGCGCGGCGGTCGACGCGATCGCGGCCGACCTGAAGGCCGGCGGCTTCGGCGACAAGCAGGTCACGTGGCGCCTGCGCGACTGGGGCGTGTCGCGCCAGCGCTACTGGGGCACGCCGATCCCGATCATCCACTGCCCGTCGTGCGGCGACGTGCCGGTGCCGGAGCAGGACCTGCCGGTCGTGCTGCCGGAAGATCTCGTGCCGGACGGCTCGGGCAACCCGCTCGCGAAGTCGGAAGCGTTCCTGAACTGTTCGTGCCCGAAGTGCGGCGCGGCCGCGAAGCGTGAAACCGACACGATGGACACCTTCGTCGATTCGTCGTGGTACTTCTCGCGCTACACGGCGCCTGACGCCGAGACGATGGTCGACGCGCGCACCGATTACTGGATGCCGATGGATCAATACATCGGCGGCATCGAGCACGCGATCCTGCACCTGCTGTATTCGCGCTTCTGGACCAAGGTGATGCGCGACCTCGGCCTCGTGAAGTTCGGCGAGCCGGCGAAGAACCTGCTGACGCAGGGCATGGTGCTGAACGAGACGTTCTACCGCGAAGACGCATCGGGCAAGAAGACCTGGTACAACCCGGCCGACGTGACCGTCGCGTTCGACGAGAAGGGCCGCCCGGTCGGCGCGACGCTGAACGCCGACGGCCAGCCGGTCGTGCTCGGCGGCATCGAGAAGATGTCGAAGTCGAAGAACAACGGCGTCGATCCTCAGGTCCTGATCGACCAGTACGGCGCCGATACCGCGCGTCTGTTCACGATGTTCGCCGCACCGCCCGAGCAGCAGCTCGAATGGTCGGGCGCGGGCGTCGAAGGCGCGAGCCGCTTCCTGCGCCGCGTGTGGAGCTTCGGCGCGACGAACCGCGAAGCGCTCGCCGCGCGCGCGGGCTTCGACGCGGCCGCGCTCGGCGATGCCGACAAGGCGCTGCGCCGCGAGATCTACAGCGTGCTGAAGCAGGCCGATTTCGACTACCAGCGTCTGCAGTACAACACGGTCGTGTCGGCCGCGATGAAGATGCTGAACGCGATCGACGGCGCGAAGGGCGCGACGCCCGCCGTGCTGCGCGAGACGTACGGCGTGCTGCTGCGCGTGCTGTACCCGGTCGTGCCGCACGTCACGTTCGAACTGTGGAAGGCGCTCGGCTATGCGGACGAATTCGGCCCGCTGCTCGACGCCCCGTGGCCGAAGGTCGACGAGGCCGCGCTCGAGCAGGCCGAGATCGAACTCGTGCTGCAGGTGAACGGCAAGGTGCGCGGCGCGCTGAGGGTCGCGAAGGACGCGAGCCGCGAGGCGATCGAAGCGGCGGCGGTGGCCGACGAAGCATTCGCGAAGTTCAGCGACGGCAAACCGGCGAAGAAGATCGTCGTCGTGCCGGGCCGCCTCGTGAACATCGTCGTCTGACGGCCGTTGGCCGCCGGGCGCACACAGAAGGAGCGAAGGTGATCCGCAGATCGTTTTTGATGCTCGCCGTCGGCAGCGCGCTCGCGCTGTCGGCATGCGGTTTCCAGTTGCGCGGCCAGCAGGACTACGCGTTCAAGCGCCTGCTGGTGGCCGGCGCGCCGGCGCCCGTCGAGGCGCGCCTGGTGCGCCTCGTCGAGGCCGGCAGCGACACGAAGATCGTCAAGTCGGCGGACGACGCCGATGCCGTGCTGCGCATGTGGGAGTCGCGTGGGCAGAACACGCTGACGCTCAACAAGTACGGCTCGGCGCAGGAATACGCGCTGTTCTATACGCTGAACTACACGCTGACGAGCAAGGACGGCACCGTGCTGATCCCGCCGAGCGCGATCGCGCTGAACCGCGCGATGACGTACAGCGACCAGTACACGAACGCGAAGGCGCAGGAAGCCGAGATCCTGTACGGCGACATGGAGAACGACGCGGTCGACCAGCTGATGCGGCGTCTCGCGATCGTCCACTCGCTGACGCCGGCGCCGGAAGACGTGGTGCCGGGCGTTGCACCGGGCGCACCGCTGCCGCCGCCGCCGCTCTGATCGCCGGCGCACGTATCGATGCAATTGCGACTTGATGCGCTGGAGCCGCACCTCGCGAAGGGGATGGCCGGGCTCTACACCGTCTACGGCGACGAGCCGCTGCTCGCGCAGGAAGCGTGCGACCGCATTCGTGCGGCCGCGCGCGCGGCCGGCTTCACCGAGCGTTCGGTGCACACGGTCGAGCGCGGTTTCGACTGGAGCGTGCTGCTCGGCGCGACCCAGGCGATGTCGCTGTTCGGCGAGCGTCAGCTGATCGAGCTGCGCATTCCGTCGGGCAAGCCCGGCAAGGAAGGCGCCGACGCGCTGAAGACGCTCGCGGCCGCCCCGAACCCCGATGCGCTGATGCTCGTCACGTTGCCGCGCCTCGACGCGGCCACGCAGAAATCCGCGTGGTTTACCGCGCTGCAGAACGGCGGCGTCGCGCTGAAGATCGATCCGGTCGACCGCGCGCAGCTGCCGAACTGGATCGGCCAGCGTCTGTCGATGCAGGGCCAGCGCGTCGCGCCCGGCGACGACGGCCGGCGCGCGCTGCAGTTCATCGCGGAGCGCGTCGAGGGCAACCTGCTCGCCGCGCACCAGGAAATCCAGAAGCTCGGGCTGCTCTATCCGCAGGGCGTGCTGACGTTCGAGCAGGTGCACGACGCGGTGTTGAACGTCGCGCGCTACGACGTGTTCAAGCTGAACGAGGCGATGCTCGCGGGCGACGCCGCGCGGCTCGCGCGGATGATCGACGGGCTGAAGGGCGAGGGCGAGGCGATCGTGCTCGTGATGTGGGCCGTCGTCGAGGAACTGCGCACGCTGCTGCGGATCAAGCGCGGCACGACGGCCGGCAAGCCGCTGGCCACGCTGCTGCGCGAGAACCGCGTATGGGGGCCGCGCGAGCGGCTGATCGGCCCCGCGCTGAACCGCGTGTCGGAAGCCGTGCTCGAGAAGGCGCTCGCGTTTGCCGCGAAGCTCGACCGGCAGGTGAAGGGGCTGTCGGCCGTCACGCCGGGCCGCCGCACGCAGGACGAGCCGCCGCCCGATCCGTGGGACGGCCTGTTCCAGCTCGCGATGACGGTGGCGGGCGCGCGCGGCGAACGACCGCCGACCGCGGGTCGCGTGCGGCGTTAAGCCCCGTCCGGGCCTTCAGCGCACGCATCGCAACCCGCTTACAATATTTCGATAGCCGGCGCGGCCTTCCTGCCGCCGCGCCTCACGCTTCTCCACGAATTCATGCCGCGCGAAGCGGCTCGCTTCTCGAGTCACACGATGGATATCGACCAGTACATGACGGACCTGGGCCGCCGTGCCCGGCACGCTTCCCGCGCGATGGCGCGCGCCAGCACGGCGGCGAAGAACGCGGCGCTCGACGCCGTGGCCCGCGCGATCGAGCGTGACGCGCAGGCGCTGAAGGACGCGAACGCGCGCGACGTCGCCCGTGCCCGCGAAAAGGGGCTCGATGCGGCGTTCATCGACCGCCTGACGCTGTCGGACAAGGCGCTGAACACGATGGTCGAGGGCCTGCGCCAGGTCGCGTCGCTGGCCGATCCGATCGGCGAGATCGGCAATCTCAAGTACCGCCCGAGCGGAATCCAGGTCGGCCAGATGCGCGTGCCGCTCGGCGTGATCGGCATCATCTACGAGTCGCGTCCGAACGTGACGATCGACGCGGCCGCGCTGTGCCTGAAGTCGGGCAACGCGACGATCCTGCGCGGCGGCTCCGAGGCGCTCGAATCGAATGCGGCGCTCGCGAAGCTGATCGGCGAAGGGCTCGAGGCGGCCGGCCTGCCGCAGGACGCGGTGCAGGTCGTCGCGACCGCCGATCGCGCGGCGGTCGGCAAGCTGATCACGATGACCGAATATGTCGACGTGATCGTGCCGCGCGGCGGCAAGAGCCTGATCGAGCGGCTGATCAACGAGGCGCGCGTGCCGATGATCAAGCACCTCGACGGCATCTGCCACGTGTACGTCGACGATCGCGCCGATCTCGCCAAGGCACTGACGGTGTGCGACAACGCGAAGACGCACCGCTATGGCACCTGCAACACGATGGAAACGCTGCTCGTGTCGGGCGGCATCGCGGCCGCGCTGCTGCCGCCGCTCGGCAAGCTGTATCGCGACAAGCAGGTCGAGTTGCGCGTCGATGCAGCCGCGCGCGCGGTGCTCGCCGAGGCGGGCGTCGGTCCGCTCGTCGACGCGACCGACGAAGACTGGCACACCGAATATCTCGCGCCGGTGCTGGCGATCAAGGTCGTCGACGGCCTCGACGCCGCAATCGAGCACATCAATCACTACGGCTCGCACCACACCGATGCGATCGTCACCGAGGATCACGACCGCGCAATGCGCTTCCTGCGCGAAGTCGATTCGGCGAGCGTGATGGTCAATGCGTCGACGCGCTTCGCGGACGGCTTCGAATTCGGCCTCGGCGCGGAAATCGGCATCTCGAACGACAAGCTGCACGCACGCGGCCCCGTCGGCCTGGACGGGCTCACGTCGCTGAAGTACGTCGTGCTCGGGCACGGCGAAGGCCGCCAGTAAAGCGAGGCGCACAACCGATGGCAATGCTCTGGGTCAAGACGTTCCATATCGTTCTGATCGCCGCGTGGTTCGCGGGACTGTTCTACCTGCCGCGCATCTACGTGAACCTGGCCATGGAGACCGATCCGGCCGCGGTGCGGCGCCTGCTGCTGATGGCGCGCAAGCTGTTCCGCTTCATGACGATGATCGCCGTGCCGGCGCTCGCATGCGGGCTGTGGCTGTGGCTCGTGATCGGCATCGGCCAGGGGCAGGGCTGGATCCATGCGAAGGTGACGGTGGTGCTGCTGCTCGTCATCTACCACGCGTATTGCGGGCATCTGCTGAAGGTGTTCGAGCGCGGCGAGAACCGTCGCACCGACAAGTGGTATCGCGTGTTCAACGAACTGCCGGTGCTCGGCATGCTCGTGGCGGTCGCGCTGGTCGTGATCAAGCCGTTTTGAGCTGAGCGGCCGGTTGGCTGCACCGACCCATGCGCAACGGCGCCCCTCGGGGCGCCGTTCTTCGTTTACGTGCGTGCCGGGTAGCGGCTGATGTGCCGGACCGTGCGTTGGTTCTGCATCGCTCATGCGCCGGCGGGGCGCCGTGCGTCGGTCAATCCTTCGTGCCGTCGTCGATCCGGCGGCGCGTGATCGCTTCCTTCGCGCGGCCGACGCGCTCCATCAATGCGGGCCCGCGCGACAGCGCGACGCCGACCGCGAGGATATCCCCGATCGCGAGATGCGACATGCGCGACGTCATCGGCGAGAACACGTCGGTTTCCTCCGCGACGTTCGACGCGAGGCTCACCGTCGCGAGCTTCGCGAGCGGCGAATGGCTCTGCGTGATCGCGACGACCTTCGCGCCGCACGCGAGCGCGGAGCGCGCGGCCTCGACGATGTCGCGCGTGCGGCCGGTGTTCGAGATCGCGACGACGACATCGTGCGGCCCGAGCAGCGCCGACGACATCGAGAACGTGTGCGGGTCCGAATACGCGACGCTCGGCACGCCGAGCCGGAAGAACTTGTGCTGGATGTCCTGCGCGGCGATGCCGGAGCCGCCGGCGCCGTAGAACTCGATGCGCGACGCGTTCGACAGTAGCGCGATCGCGTCGGCGACGCTGCCGGCCGACAGGCTGTTGCGCACCTCGATCAGCGCGCCGATCGTGCGGTCGAACACCTTGCCGATGATGCCGGGCGCGGGCTCGTCGGGCTCGACGTCGCGATACACGGACGACACGCCCGGCGCGACGCTCTGCGCGAGCCGGATCTTGAATTCGCGAAAGCCGCTGCAGCCGAGCGCCTGGCAGAAGCGCGCGATGGTCGGCTGGCTGACGCCCGCGCGGGTCGACAGCTCGGTCATCGCGAGGTCGAGCACCTCGCGCGGCGCGGCGAGGATGTAGTCGGCGAGCTTGCGCTCGGACGGGCGCAGGTCGGCGCGGATCGCTTCAATGCGAGGCAGCATGGGACGGCGGATGGAAATCGGGTTCGGATGAGCGAGTGTATCGCAATCGAATTGTAGAAAATCTACATGAAAATGCTAGCTCCATCGTCGGCAATTTCTGCAGTGGACGATGCCGTTGATTAGGGTTTTCACTAGGAAAGCCTTGCTGGTGGCGGCGGTATGAGTTGCGCGTATGCCGATCCGCATTGCGCGCTTGTAGTTTTTCTACTAGACTGACTTCGTTCGTTCGATGCACTCGACCGTCCCCACGATTCCAACCGCCGGTGTCCGTCCGGCATACAGGAGCGCCCAGCATGACGTCGCTGCACCCCACCCTGGCGAAAGTCACCGATCGCGTGATCGCCCGCAGCCAATCGACCCGTTCCGCCTATCTGCAGCGCATCGACGGCGCGCAAGGCAAGTTCCCGGCGCGCGGCGCGCTGTCGTGCGCGAACCTCGCGCACGGCTTCGCGGGTCTCGAAGGCAGCGACAAGTTCCAGATCAAGGCGATCCGCGAGCCGAACATCGGCATCGTGTCCTCTTACAACGAGATGCTGTCCGCGCACGCGCCGTACAAGGATTTCCCCGACATCATCAAGGCCGCCGCGCGCGAGAACGGCGGCGTCGCGCAGTTCGCGGGCGGCGTGCCGGCGATGTGCGACGGCGTCACGCAGGGCAACCCGGGCATGGAGCTGTCGCTGTTCTCGCGCGAGGCGATCGCGATGGGCACCGCGATCGCGCTCACCCACAACATGTTCGACGCGGCGCTCTGCCTCGGCATCTGCGACAAGATCGTGCCGGGCCTGCTGATCGGCGCGCTGCAGTTCGGCCATCTGCCGACCATCTTCGTGCCGGCCGGCCCGATGACGAGCGGCCTGTCGAACGACGACAAGGCGAAGATCCGCCAGCAGTTCGCAACCGGTCAGGTCGGCCGCGACGCGCTGCTCGAAGCGGAATCGGCCGCGTATCACGGCCACGGCACCTGCACGTTCTACGGCACCGCGAACAGCAACCAGATGCTGATGGAGCTGATGGGCCTGCACCTGCCGGGTTCGGCGTTCGTCCATCCGCACACGCCGCTGCGCGACGCGCTGACCGCCGAAGCCGCGCGCCGCGTGCTCGACCTGACGGTCGAGCGCGGCCACTACACCCCGATCGGCCACGTGATCGACGAGAAGGCGATCGTCAACGGGATCGTCGCGCTGCTCGCGACGGGCGGCTCGACCAACCACACGCTGCACCTCGTCGCGATCGCGCGCGCGGCCGGCATCCTGATCGACTGGAACGATTTCGACGAGCTGTCGGCGGTCGTGCCGCTGCTCGCGAAGATCTACCCGAACGGCAAGGCCGACGTGAACCACTTCCACGCGGCGGGCGGCGTGGCGTTCCTGGTGCGCAACCTGCTCGAGGGCGGGCTGCTGCACGAAGACGTGACGACCGTGGCGGGCAAGGGCCTGTCGCACTACACGAAGGAGCCGAAGCTGATCGACGGCAAGCTGACGTGGGTCGACGGCACGGCCGAGAGCCACGACACGAAGGTGCTGCGCGGCATTCGCGACCCGTTCCAGCCGGACGGCGGCTTGCGCCTGATGCAGGGCCGGCTCGGCCGCGGCGTGATCAAGATCTCGGCGGTCGCGCCCGAGCACCGCAAGGTGACGGCACCCGCGATCGTGTTCGATTCGCAGGAAGCCGTGCAGGAGGCCTTCGATCGCGGCGAGCTGAAGCGCGATTTCGTCGCGGTCGTGCGCTTCCAGGGCGCGCGCGCGAACGGGATGCCCGAGCTGCATCGTTTGACGCCGCTGCTCGGCGTGCTGCAGGATCAGGGCTTCCACGTCGCGCTGGTGACCGACGGCCGCATGTCGGGCGCGTCGGGCAAGGTGCCGGCCGTGATCCACGTGTCGCCGGAAGCGCTGCTGGCCGGCCCGCTCGGCAAGGTGAAGACGGGCGACACGCTCGTGATCGACGCGGAAGCCGGCATTCTCGACATCGAGGTCGACGACGCCGAGTGGCAGGCGCGCCCGGTCGCGCAGCCGCTGCACCAGGCCGAGAACGAGGTCGGTTTCGGGCGCGAACTGTTCGGCGTGTTCCGCGCGGCGGCCGCGCCGGCCGAGCAGGGCGCATCGGTTTTCGGGACGCTGGTCGGCGAAACGGCCGTCAGCGTCGCTGCATGAATTTCAAGGAGTGTTCCAGATGAAGACGATTGCTGAAATCGTGAAGCTGGGCCCGGTGATTCCGGTGCTCGCATTCGACTCGGTCGAGCAGGGCGAACACGTGTCGCGCGCGTTGCACGCGGGCGGCGTCAAGGTGCTCGAAATCACGCTGCGCACGCCGGCCGGCCTGGAGGCGATCCAGCGCGCGAGCCAGCTCGCGGACGACATCGTCGTCGGCGTCGGCACGATCACGAAGCCCGAGCACTGCGAGCAGGCGAAGCGCGCGGGTGCGAAGTTCGGCGTGTCGCCGGGCCTGACGAAGGACCTGCACCTCGCGTCGCTCGACGCCGGCCTGCCGCTGCTGCCGGGCGTGATGACGCCGAGCGACATCATCCAGGCGCTCGAGTTCGGCTATGAGATCGTCAAGTTCTTCCCCGCGCAGCAAGCCGGCGGCGTGCCGATGCTGCAGGCGTTCCACGGTCCGTTCCCGGCGCTGAAGTTCTGCCCGACGGGCGGCATCACGGTCGACACCGCGCCGAATTTCCTGAAGCTGCCGAACGTCGTGTGCGTCGGCGGTTCGTGGCTCACGCCGAAGGCCGCGCTCGCGGCGCAGGACTGGGCCGAAGTCACGCGCCTCGCGCAAGCCGCGAGCCAGCTGCCCCGTTAAGACTTGTACGAAACGAACGTTTGACCCTCGGTAAGCGAGCGCTTAGTGCTTGTTTTACCGAGGGTTTTTGCTGATGGAACCGGTTCTATCCGCGGACCGTAAAGATAAGTAAAATTCAGCGTCCTCGCGGGGTGGGAACCCCCGTGTTTCGGAGACCTGCATAGCCGGGCATACTCGCAACAACTCGCCCGGTTCGAACAATCCTAGGAGGAGTGCCACATGGGGGCTGTCCAAGGCAGCATGCTGCTCATTTATACCGTGATCGCGATCGTCGCGCTGATCGTGATGATCGCGCGGTTCAAGATCTATCCGTTCCTGGTGCTCATCATCGTCTCGCTCGGCCTCGGCCTCGTGGTCGGGATGCCGATGGACAAGATCGTCAAGTCGTTCGAGACCGGCAACGGCAACACGCTCGGCCACATCGCGGTGGTCGTCGGCCTCGGCACGATGCTCGGCAAGATGATGGCCGAATCGGGCGGCGCGGAGCGGATCGCGACCACGCTGATCGACTGGTTCGGCGAGAAGAACATCCATTGGGCGATGATGTTCGTCGCGATCATCGTCGGCCTGCCGGTGTTCTTCGAAGTCGGCTTCGTGCTGCTGATCCCGATCGCGTTCAACGTCGCGAAGCGCACCGGCAAGTCGCTGCTCGTCGTCGGCCTGCCGATGGTCGCGGGCCTGTCCGTCGTGCACGGGCTGATTCCGCCGCACCCGGCCGCGCTGCTGGCCGTCCAGCAATACGGTGCCGACATCGGCAAGACGATCGCGTTCGGCCTGATCGTCGGCGTGCCGACCGCGATCGTCGCGGGCCCGCTGTTCGCGCTGATGATCTCGAAATTCGTCAAGCTGCCGGAGAACAATCCGCTCGCCGCGCAGTTCGTCGAATCGCACACGGAAGGCAAGCAGCGCGAACTGCCGAGCTTCGGCATCACGCTGTTCACGATCCTGCTGCCGGTGATCCTGATGCTGGTCGGCAGCTGGGCCGACCTGATCTTCACGCCGAAGTCGTTGCCGAACAGCCTGCTGCGCTTTGCCGGCAACTCCGACGTCGCGCTGCTGATCGCCGTGCTGGTGAGCTTCTTCACGTTCGGCAAGCTGCAGGGTTTCAACCGCGACCAGATCCAGAAGTTCTGCGGCGAATGCCTGGCGCCGATCGCCGGCATCACGCTGATCGTCGGTGCGGGCGGCGGCTTCGGCGGCGTCCTGCGCGACAGCGGGATCTCGCAGCAGATCGTCGAGACCGCGAAGCACGCGCACCTGTCGCCGCTGCTGCTCGGCTGGTTCGTCGCGGCGCTGATGCGTCTCGCGACGGGTTCGGCGACGGTCGCGATGACGACGGCCTGCGGCATCGTCGCGCCGATCGCGGCGGCGTCGGGCGCGGCGGTTCGTCCGGAGCTGCTGGTGCTCGCGACGGGCTCGGGCTCGCTGATCTTCTCGCACGTGAACGACGGCGGCTTCTGGCTGATCAAGGAATACTTCGGGATGACGGTTGGTCAGACGTTCAAGACCTGGTCGCTGCTTGAAACCATCATCTCGGTGCTCGGTCTGAGTTTTACGCTGCTGCTGAGCGTGGTTTTGTAACAAGGGGTAGTCAATGATTCTGATCGCAATGGGCGTGTCGGGCGCGGGCAAATCGCGAATCGGCGAAATGCTGGCAGAACGCCTGTCGTGCAGCTATACCGACGGCGACGCGTTTCACAGCGCGGCGAACAAGGAAAAGATGCACAACGGCATTCCGCTGACCGACGACGACCGCTGGCCGTGGCTGCGCACGATCCGCGCGGCCATCGAGGAAAAGCAGCGTGCCGGCGAGACGGCCGTGTTCACGTGCTCTTCGCTGAAGCGGTCGTACCGCGACGTGCTGCGCGGCACCGACACCGACGTGCGGTTCGTGTATCTGAAGGGCTCGTTCGAGGTGTTGCACGAGCGCCTGAAAAGCCGCACCGGCCATTTCTTCGATCCGTCGCTGCTGAAGAGCCAGCTCGATACGCTCGAGGAGCCGGGCCCGGACGAGGCGATCGAGGTCAGCATCGAACTGACGCCCGAACAGATCGTCGATCAGGTGATGGCGAAGATCGGCCACGCGCACTGAGCGCGGTTCGCGGCAATCGTGATGCCGCAGTGAGACAGGCGCCCCTCGGGGGCGCCTTTTTTCGTCGAGCGCGCGAGAGCCGCCAAAGAAAAAGCCCGATGCGAGCAATTTCGCATCGGGCTTTTTTTCCGTCCGGCGACGGCGGCGCTTACGCGATCCGCTTCGCGAGTTCGACGGCCTTGCCGATGTACGACGCCGGCGTCATCGCGAGCAGGCGGTCCTTCGCATCCTGCGGGATCGCCAGCGTGGCGACGAATTCCTGCAGCGCTTCGCGCGTGATGCCCTTGCCGCGCGTCAGTTCCTTCAGCTGTTCGTACGGGTTCTCGATGCCGTAGCGGCGCATCACCGTCTGCACCGGCTCCGCGAGCACTTCCCAGCAGTTGTCGAGATCTTCGTTCAGGCGCTGCGGGTTGACTTCGAGCTTGTCGAGGCCGCGGATCAGCGAGTCGTACGCGAGCAGCGAGTAGCCGAGCGCGACGCCCATGTTGCGCAGCACCGTCGAGTCGGTCAGGTCACGCTGCCAGCGCGACACCGGCAGCTTGTCGGCGAGGTGGCGCAGCGTCGCGTTCGCGAGGCCGAGGTTGCCTTCCGAGTTCTCGAAGTCGATCGGGTTGACCTTGTGCGGCATCGTCGACGAGCCGATTTCGCCGGCCTTCGTCTTCTGCTTGAAGTAGCCGACCGAGATGTAGCCCCACACGTCGCGATCGAGGTCGAGCAGGATCGTGTTCGCGCGCGCAACCGCGTCGAACAGCTCGGCCATGTAGTCGTGCGGTTCGATCTGGATCGTGTACGGGTTGAACGTGAGCTTCAGGCGGTTCTCGATCACGTCGCGCGAGAACGCTTCCCAGTCGAATTCCGGATACGCGGACAGGTGCGCGTTGAAGTTGCCGACCGCGCCGTTCATCTTGCCGAGGATCTCGACCTTCTCGATGCGCGTAATCGCGCGTGCGAGGCGCGCGGCGACGTTCGCGAGCTCCTTGCCGAGCGTCGTCGGGCTGGCCGGCTGGCCGTGCGTGCGCGACAGCATCGGCTGCTCGGCGAGCGCGTGCGACAGCGCGACGAGGCGCTGGTGGACCGTGCGCAGCGCCGGCACGATCACGTGCTCGCGCGCGCCGGCGAGCATCATCCCGTGCGACGTGTTGTTGATGTCTTCGGACGTGCACGCGAAGTGGATGAATTCGCTGGCCTTCTCGAGTTCGGCCTGGCCCTTGACCGATTCCTTCAGCCAGTATTCGACGGCCTTCACGTCGTGGTTCGTCACGCGCTCGATTTCCTTGATGCGGGCGGCGTCGTGCGCGGTGAAGCGCTCCGCGAGCTGCAGCAGGAATTGTTCGGACGCGTCGGAGAAGCGCGGGACTTCCGCGAAGCCGGCGCGCGACAGCGCGATCAGCCAGTGCACCTCGACGGTGACGCGGTGGCGCATGAAGGCGGCTTCGGAGAGCCAGTCGCGCAGCGCTTCGGTCTTGCTGGCGTAGCGGCCGTCGATGGGCGAGAGCGCGGTGAGGGCGAAAAGCGTATCGGGACGAGTGTCGGACATGATCGGGCGGGCCTTGGGGCCGGGTCGAGCGAGGGGGGAAGAATCCGGCATTTTACCATCGCCGCGGGGCGATCCCGGCCGAACCGGTCCGGCCGGCGCCGGCGCGGACAAATCGCGCGCGCGCCGCGTCGAAACCGCCCCGGCAACGCGCCCGCGCGGCCCGCCGACGGCCGGTCGGTCGGCTTGCCTGCCGACGTGTGCGGCGGCTCGCCGGGCTGCCCGCCACGCCGCCGGGCCGGCCCGCCCGCCGGTAGAATGCAGGCTTCTTCCCGACCGCCGCCCGCCGCGCCCGCCTGCATGGAACTGAAATGGCTCGAAGACTTCGTCTCGCTCGCGGAAACGCGCAGCTTTAGCCGCTCCGCCGAACTGCGGCACGTGTCGCAGCCCGCGTTCTCGCGGCGTATCCAGGCGCTCGAGGCGTGGCTCGCGACTGAACTGATCGATCGTTCGGTCTATCCGACGCGGCTCACGCAGGCCGGCCAGATCTTCTACGAGCAGGCGCTGACGATGCTGTCGCAGGCGCACGAGGCGCGCACGCTGCTGCGCGGCCACGTCGGCGCGCCGGTGCCGACGATCGAGTTCGCGGTGCCGCACACGCTGTCGCTCACGTATTTTCCGCGCTGGCTGCAGCGGATCGAGGCGAAGATGGGGCAGGTTCACACGCGGCTGCGCGCGCTGAACGTGCACGATGCCGTGCTGTCGCTCGTCGAGGGCGGCTGCGATCTCGTGATGGGCTACCACCACCCGAGCCACCCGGTCGCGCTCGACCCGGCCCGCTACGACATGCTGGTGCTCGGCAGCGAGCCGATCAGCGCGTTTTCGGCGCCGGGCCGCGCGGGCCGGCCGCGCTATACGCTGCCGGGCACGGCCGAGGCGCGCGTGCCGTACCTGTCGTATACGCCGAACGCGTATCTCGGCCGGATGACCGAAGTCATCGTGGCGAATGCACCGACGTCGCTGTTCCTCGATCGTGTTTACGAAACCGACATGGCGGAGGGGCTGAAGGCGATGGCGCTCGCGGGCCACGGCGTCGCGTTCCTGCCGCACAGCGCGGTCGAGGATGCGGTGGCGAGCGGCCGCCTGATCCGGCTCGACCGTTCCGCGCGCGGCGGCACCCATCCGTTCACGCTGACGATGGAGATCCGCCTGTACTGCGACAAGCTCGCGCTGCAGGGCGACGATCCGCACCAGAAACTCGTGCGCGCGCTGTGGGACGTCGTGCGCGACGAACTGCGCGAAACCACCGGTTAACCGTCGGCGGTTAACCGGGCCGGTCGGGCGCGAGCGACTGACGAGCCGCTTTCGACGCCGCTCGGACGCCCGTCCGGCGGGCATCCCGCGACTTTCACCGACGATTTTTTAGGCCCGCGATGCACGGCCGATCGAGTGCGTTCTTGCGCAAATCGACCACGGATTTGCGAAAAATCACGATCATGCAAGAAACGCATAATCGAATAAGCAAACGGCATTGGATAAAAAAAACGGGTTTTTCGACAATGTGCGCAATCCGTTGAACGTTGGAGTGTCCATGTCTTCGCAACTGCAGTCCATCCCGTCCTACCTTCACGCCGACGATCTCGGCCCGTGGGGCAACTACCTTCAGCAGGTCGATCGCGTCGCGCCGTACCTCGGCTCGCTGTCGCGCTGGCTCGAGACGCTGAAGCGTCCGAAGCGCATCCTGATCGTCGACTGCCCCATCGAGCTCGACAACGGCACCGTCGCGCACTTCGAAGGCTATCGCGTGCAGCACAACGTGTCGCGCGGCCCGGGCAAGGGCGGCGTGCGCTACCACCAGGACGTGACGCTGTCGGAAGTGATGGCGCTGTCGGCATGGATGTCGGTGAAGAACGCGGCCGTGAACGTGCCGTACGGCGGTGCGAAGGGCGGCATCCGCGTCGACCCGCGCAAGCTGTCGCGCGGTGAGCTCGAGCGCGTGACGCGCCGCTACACCAGCGAAATCGGCATCATCATCGGGCCGAACACCGACATTCCGGCACCGGACGTCAACACCAACGAACAGGTGATGGCGTGGATGATGGACACGTACTCGATGAACCAGGGCCAGACGTCGACCGGCGTCGTGACCGGCAAGCCGATCGCGCTCGGCGGTTCGCTCGGCCGCAAGGAAGCAACGGGCCGCGGCGTGTTCGTCGTCGGCTCCGAAGCGGCGAAGAAGAAGGGCCTGGAAATCGAAGGCGCGCGCATCGCGGTGCAGGGCTTCGGCAACGTCGGCGGCATCGCGGCGAAGCTGTTCCAGGAAGCGGGCTCGAAGGTGATCGCGGTGCAGGATCACACGGGCACGATCTACCAGCCGGCCGGCCTCGATTCGAACAAGCTGCTCGACCACGTCGCACGCACGGGCGGCGTCGCGGGCTTCGAAGGCGCCGAGCCGATGCCGAACGACGAGTTCTGGACGGTCGAGACCGACATCCTGATCCCGGCGGCACTGGAAAACCAGATCACCGAGAAGAACGCGGCGAAGATCCGCACGAAGATCATCGTCGAAGGCGCGAACGGCCCGACGACGACGGCGGCGGACGACATCCTGAGCGCGAACGGCGTGCTCGTGATCCCCGACGTGATCGCGAACGCGGGCGGCGTGACCGTGTCGTACTTCGAGTGGGTGCAGGACTTCTCGAGCTTCTTCTGGACGGAAGACGAGATCAACCACCGTCTCGAGCGCGTGATGCGCGAAGCGTTCGCCGGCGTGTGGGCGGTCGCGGAAGAGCACAAGGTGACGGTGCGTACGGCGGCGTTCATCGTCGCGTGCAAGCGCATCCTGATGGCGCGCGAAATGCGCGGCCTGTACCCCTGATCGGTCGTTGCCGATCGCCGATCGGTTGACTACGATCAAAGCATGACGCAATCCACCCGATTGCGTGCATGAACCCTCGCGGGCGATGCCGAATCCGGCATCGCCCGCGCGCGCATTCAGGTGCCGAAACGGGCGCCCGGAGCCGGGAGGACGGCTTCGCACAGCGCGATTCGTAGTGCGGTTAACAACCAGTACTTTCAAAAATATTACTTTGATACACTGGCGCGGGTTTTAGCCAAGGAGATGACCAAAATGAAATACCACAAGGCAGTCCTGATGGTCGCGGCGCTGTGCGCGTTCGCGAGCGGCGCGCACGCACAGGAGACCGGCACGCTGAAGAAGATCAAGGACACGGGCGTGATCGCGCTGGGCCACCGCGAATCGTCGATTCCGTTCTCCTACTATGACCAGAACCAGCAGGTCGTCGGCTATTCGCGCGAATTCCAGTTGAAGGTCGTGGACGCGGTGAAGAAAAAGCTGAACCTGCCGAACCTGCAGGTCAAGAACATCCCGGTCACGTCGCAGAACCGCATCCCGCTCGTGCAGAACGGCACGGTCGACATCGAGTGCGGCTCGACGACCAACAACCTGGAGCGTCAGCAGCAGGCCGCATTCTCCGACACGATCTTCGTGATCGGCACGCGCCTGATGACGAAGAAGGATTCGGGCGTGAAAGACTTCGCCGACCTGAAGGGCAAGACGGTCGTGACCACCGCCGGCACGACGTCCGAGCGCCTGCTGCGCAAGATGAACAACGACAAGCAGCTGGGCATGAACATCATCAGCGCGAAGGATCACGGCGACTCGTTCAACACGCTCGAGTCGGGCCGCGCGGTCGCGTTCATGATGGACGACGCGCTGCTCGCGGGCGAGCGCGCGAAGGCGAAGCAGCCGGGCGAATGGGTGATCGTCGGCACGCCGCAGTCGGAAGAGGCGTACGGCTGCATGATGCGCAAGGGCGATGCGGACTTCAAGAAGGTCGTCGACGACGCGATCTCGCAAGTCGAGAAGTCGGGCGAAGCCGCGAAGATCTACGCGAAGTGGTTCGAGAACCCGATCCCGCCGAAGGGGCTGAACCTGAACTTCCCGCTGTCCGATTCGATGAAGAAGCTGTACGCGAACCCGAACGACAAGGCGCTCGACTGACCACGCGGCCGTTGACGCAGAAATGACGCTACTGAAACGGAAGAGGCCACGCTTCTTCCGTTTCTTTTTGCTGGAGTCTTGCCCATGTCTTACCACTGGAACTGGGGCGTCTTCCTGAGCCCCGTCTCGACCGGCGAGCCGACGACTTATTTCGGATGGCTGATGTCCGGCTTCTGGGTGACGATCGAGGTGTCGCTCGTCGCCTGGGTCATCGCGCTGATCGTCGGCTCGCTGTTCGGCGTGCTGCGCACGGTGCCGAACAAATGGCTGTCCGCGATCGGCACCGTGTACGTGTCGATCTTCCGGAACATCCCGCTGATCGTGCAGTTCTTCATCTGGTACCTCGTCGTGCCCGAGCTGCTGCCCGCGTCGATCGGCACCTGGATCAAGCAGTTGCCGCCGACCACGCAGTTCTTCACCTCGTCGATCATCTGTCTCGGCCTGTTTACGGGCGCGCGCGTGTGCGAACAGGTGCGCTCGGGGATCAACGCGCTGCCGAAGGGCCAGCGCGCGGCCGGCCTCGCAATGGGCTTCACGCAATGGCAGACGTACCGCTACGTGCTGCTGCCGGTTGCGTACCGGATCATCGTGCCGCCGCTCACGTCCGAGTTCCTGAACATCTTCAAGAACTCGGCGGTCGCGTCGACGATCGGCCTGCTCGACCTGTCCGCGCAGGCGCGCCAGCTCGTCGACTACACCGCGCAGACCTACGAGTCGTTCATCGCGGTCACGCTCGCGTACGTGATCATCAACCTCGTCGTGATGGCGTTCATGCGCTGGATCGAAGGCCGCACGCGGCTGCCCGGCTACATCGGAGGCAAGTGATGCATCAGTTCGACTGGAGTAGTATTCCCGGCGCGATACCGACGCTGTGGACGGGGGCGATCGTCACGTTCAAGATCACGCTGATCGCGATCGTCGTCGGCATCGTCTGGGGCACGTTGCTCGCGCTGCTGCGGCTGTCGGGCGTGAAGCCGCTCGCGTGGTTCGCGAAGGCGTACGTGACGGTGTTCCGCTCGATCCCGCTCGTGATGGTGCTGCTGTGGTTCTTCCTGATCGTGCCGCAGGTGCTGCAGGGCGTGCTCGGGCTGTCGCCGACGATCGACATTCGCCTCGCGTCGGCGATGGTCGCGTTCTCGCTGTTCGAAGCCGCGTATTATTCCGAGATCATCCGCGCCGGCATCCAGGCGGTGCCGCGCGGGCAGGTCAACGCCGCGTTCGCGCTCGGCATGAACTACGCGCAGGCGATGCGCCTCGTGATCCTGCCGCAGGCGTTCCGCGCGATGGTGCCGCTGCTGCTCACGCAGGCGATCGTCCTGTTCCAGGATACGTCGCTCGTGTACGTGATCAGTCTCGCGGACTTCTTCCGCACGGCCGCCAACGTCGGCGATCGCGACGGCACGACCGTCGAGATGGTCCTGTTCGCGGGCGCATGCTATTTCGTGGTTTGCTCGGTGGCGTCTGCCCTCGTCAAAGGTCTCCAGAAAAAGGTCACAAGATGATTTCCATCAAGAACGTTTCCAAGTGGTACGGCCAGTTTCAGGTCCTCACCGATTGCACGACCGAGGTCAAGAAGGGTGAGGTGGTGGTCGTGTGTGGCCCGTCCGGCTCGGGCAAGTCGACGCTGATCAAGACCGTGAACGGCCTCGAGCCGTTCCAGCAGGGCGAGATCCTCGTGAACGGCCAGTCGGTCGGCGACAAGAAGACGAACCTGTCGAA
>NZ_CAJPGY010000020.1:0-138891 GCF_905339915.1 Burkholderia sp. BCC1985 | reverse complement strand
AACTGCAGGTTGAAAACGCGACGGGCAGTTCGCCGCGGATGATGCGCAGGATGGTCGTCAGACGAAACCCGAACAGTCGTGCCGTGATGCCGAGTATGAAGACGGCAAACATCGCCATCGCAACGCAGGCGACCGCGACAAGCCTGACCCGCGGAAGCAGCGGACCGAACCCGAACGGGCTTTTCATCGAGATCCGGATCGCCGCAGCTCCGTCTTTGCGTCAGCGCGTGTTCCACTCCGCGGGACAACAGGCGCTCCCTCAGCGACACGATCTTCTCCGCAACCGCCCAGTCAATTTCTCGTTATCGCCGGGTTCGCCGACGGCTCGGCACGCGTCGCGCGTATCCGGAACACATCCCGGTTCGGGCTTCATGCGGCGGATCGCGCTCCTGGCGCGGAAGTCACGATGCTTCCAGTTTCAATCCCGCCTCCCGCTCGGCCGCCGATAGTCGACACTGAAAAAAGAACCACCGGACCAGGGGAGGATTCGGTGGTTCACTGGCACATCCGACACGAACAAGCAACGATCGGGGGGGAGATCATTGCATGTACAAGCATACGTCCCAAATCAGCGGCCGACTGTCATGAATTGTCACGTTCGAATTCCGTGATCGATCGCTATGGTCAAGGTCCAGCAGACTGCTATAGTCAACTGGATACTGAAACTACTTCGGTGTGCTACAGCAGACTTGGATAGCGTCGAGTGCCGATATTTTTCGCATCGCTGCGTCCATCCATGTTACGGAAGCAGTCGAAGCTGCTTTACTTTCAACTTGGAGCGGTCAGGCGACTTTTCCTTATCCCATTTGCCGGACAGTTCGACCATACGCTCCGGCGCGACCGAGTGTCCTTCAGGCCACAGCTTGCGTTTGATCTTCACAACGAGCTCGCCCGTTCCATCCGTGAACAGATACTTGTCGTCGCCGAGTGATTTCGTAACGTGACCGCGCAGCGACGCGGCTTGATCGTCAATCGCCGAGGCGAGAAACTGTTTGACCGTGACGGGCTCGGAGGGCGCGGTGGCGGTCCCACCATCAGCCGCGAACACGTTGATGCAAACCGAGGCCAGCGCGATTGCGGCAATCAGCTTCTTCATTGTTTTTCTCCATGGATCGAATGTGAAAGGTTTCAGGAGGCACGGCTTGAATCGTCTCACTTCTTATATTAAGCATAGCTTAAGAAAGGAATCGGGGTTGGCCGGGGAGTAGGGAAGATGAAGCCCCAGATCTTGAGGGACGTTTGTGTATCAACAGAACGGGCATTGATCGGGTCGTTCATTGCGCGCGAGATTCATCATGTCCGAGCCGGTATTGCCCCGGAAATGCGTGGTACTTCAGGGCTGCCCCGGATCGGGGGATGTCCTGTCGAGCCTTCATTTTTCAGTCTTCCTGCCTCCCTGAAAAAACTGCCGAGCGCGAAACCCAAAATATTCAGACAAATTGCCGATTGCATGAATTGTCGGGCTCGACTGTGCGTTCTCCATCAATAGCGAAACGGCGCGGTGGATAAGATTCGGTTTGCGGATCGGTTCAGAGGCGGAAATATGAGTATGAGTAATAGACGCAGTGATGTGAGGTATTGTCCGAACCCTGCATGTCACCACGTGCTGGACGCGCGAACGATGGACCCGTGTCCCGGATGTCGCCGCGCCGACCCGATCGGGAATGTGGCCAGGCGCCGACGCAATTTTCTGATCGCTATCAATACGACGTGCATCGTGGTGCTGGCTGTTCTCGTTTCGTTTTTCTTGTTCGCCGATGTGATTTAGTGCTCTGGCGTGCAGCACCGTAGACCCGTCGCATTGCGCGAGCCATACTGATTGCAGTACCGAGCGGCCGCAGGTCGTCCTGCAAGGTGTGTTGATCGATGCCGTTCGTTGAGGCGATGCTGGAATTCCGCAGGCAGGGAACGGAGCTCATCAAATGGCGATGCATCCACACGATCCGATTGCCGTGGAACAGGTGAAGATCGTTTACAGCACCGTGACGTTGAGCGTGTCCGGCGGCACGCTCCTGGCTGCTACGCTCGCGATTTCGCTGAATCGATTGGGGCACCTCGATCCATTTGCCGGTCCCGCGTGGGTTGCGTACATTGCGGTCTGTTCCATCGTCCATGCCATTCTGGCCTGGCGCTATCTGCGCTCGACGACGAAAGTGCGTCTTGGATCGCGCTGGGCGGCGGCCTTCATTGCATGCAGCGCGGCGGCTGGCATCGGCTGGGGCTGGTCGTCTATCCGGCTCGCATACGGGGGCGGTTTCGAGGTCGAGAGTCTTGCAGTGACCGCCACGCTCGGCGTGGTCGCAGGCGCGGTCCCGGTCTTCGGCACCTACTTCCCCGCGTTCCTTGCATTCCTGTTGCCGGCCACGGTTCCGTATGTTCTGGTTGCTGCGTTCTCGGCCAACCGGGTCCAGCAGGCGACCGCTCCCATGATGTTCCTGTTCATCTGTGTCATCGCCTATCTCGGATTGCTCGCCAACCGGAGCGCGACACAAAACATCCGCTTGCGCTTCCAGGCCGAACAGCTCGCGACCGATTTGCGTGCGCGCAACGAAACCGCGAAGCAGCTTGCGGTCGACCTGTTGCGACAGAAGCACATTGCTGAAGAAGCGAACCTGGCCAAATCGCGCTTTCTCGCGGCGGCGAGTCATGACCTGCGCCAACCATCTCACGCGCTGAGTCTGCTGGTCGGTGCACTGCGCGGCGCGGTGACCTCTTCCGAAAAGGAGCGAATCCTTCTTCGGATCGAGCAGTCGACAGACACGCTGAACATGCTTTTCGGTGCCCTGCTCGACGTCTCCCGGCTCGACGCCGGAGTAATCGAGGTACACCGGCGGCCGTTCCAGCTCGATGCATTGCTGGCACACGTATGCAACGACCACGTACTCGACGCGTCGGAAAAAAATCTTCGGCTGTCACGCGTACCGTGCCGAGCGATCGTCGATACCGATCCGGTGCTACTCGAACGTGTCGTGCGCAATCTCGTGTCGAACGCAATACGTTGCACGGATACCGGCCGGGTAGTAGTTGGCTGTCGCCGCCGGGGAACACGCATCGCGATTCAAGTATGGGACACGGGGCGGGGTATTCCACACGATCAGCTTGATCTGATATTTCAGGAGTATTACCAGCTTGACAATCCCGAGCGCGATCGCGGTAAAGGCCTTGGATTGGGCCTCGCGATAGTACGCCGCATGGTTGACCTGATGGAATGCGGTCTGACCGTCCGCTCGGAGCCCGGTCGCGGGTCATGCTTCGAAGTGTGCCTGGACCGCTCCGACGAGACACCCCGGCAATTGAGCACGTCCCCGGAGATCACTCGCGCTTTCATTCAGACCGGAGGGTTCGTCGTTATCGTGGATGACGAGCCCGCGATTCGGGAGGGGATGTCAAGACTGCTTGGCATGTGGGGTTACGAGACGATTGTCGCGGCCTCCGACGAAGATGCGGTCGAGCAACTATCCGCGTGTTCCAGGCTCCCGGATCTGATCATTTGTGACTTCCGCCTCCGCGGCACCAACGGCCTCAAAGTCATCGAGAGACTACGCAGCGAATACAACGTGGAAATTCCCGCAATGCTCATCAGTGGCGACACGGGAGCCGAACGGCTCGCAGAGGCGCATGCCAGCGGTTGCTTGCTACTCCACAAACCGATCCCAAATGGCAAGCTGCGTGCCGCGATTGGCAATCTTGTCGCGGCCGGCGCGCGTGCGCGGGCCGGGAGCGATGAAGGCTAGCCGGAACGCTTGTCCGGGTGCGGCGGATTTTTCCTGGGCATCATGCGACCGACCCGCAGATCGGTCGCGCATGCATGCCTGCGCTTGCCTGCACGCGCAGGCAGATGGCACCCAACGCAGCGCGGCTGACGACGAACGTCGTGGCAATACGCGATGAATCTGGCGCCGCATTCGACACACCGAACGGTATCCAGTACGGCGCCGTCGACAAATCGCACCAGCATCCATGCGCGGGTCACGGTCAGCACGGGCCCCGACCGGACCATCTCGCAACAAGCCGTGTACTCGTCGTACGCCTTGGCGAGTGCATCGAGCCGGCGGCAACCCGCCTCTTTCCGTAGAAACCGGTAAATGCCGAAGAACAGCGATGCGTGGAGATTCGCCATCCAGGTCATGTACCAGTCAGTGGAGAAGGGCAGCATTCCCTTCGTCGCGACGGTGCCCGTTACCTCGCGATAAAGGCGGGCCAGCCGATCATGTGCAAGCGCAACCTCGCTCTGCAGCATCGGGAGGCGCGCGCCGAGCCGGATCAGAACAACCGCATCCATCACCAGCTTCGCGTCATCGGCCAGTTTCGGTCGCTCGACGTTGCGGTTCATACGGCCTCCTCGGCGTCCGGCCTGCTGGTCGCCAGTGTCATGGCGACATGCAGGCGCCCGATATCGACGGGTGGCGTCGGCCGCATCAAGGCTCGCACGACATCATGCGTCCCCGGACGAGGTATGCAAAGCAACTGTCCTGACGACGCAAGGTCGATCATGTGCTTCATTGACAGCGCGCTCAGCGCGGCGGCCATATCGGCCGTCAGGCCGAGACGAAACATGCCCTTCGCGCGATCTTCCTGCAGCAAGCGTTGCGCGAGCCACAGATACGACATATTCAATTCCCATACTGCGTCGCCGGTATTGGTAATGTTCATGGCTTACTCCAATTGCATCGAAGATACAATCAAATCAATGCCGTTCGGGTTGGTGGGCCTGAAATCGTCATCGCGTCGTCCATTGACGATGAGTACCCGAATTGACTCCCACGCAGTCGACTCGCATTAGGCACTAACGAGATTCAGTCTTGGCAATTTTCGAGAAAATGTAAACGCGACGTTGGGCCAGCGAGGCGAGAAATTAAAATAAGACTGAAGCATTACGACCTTTGACTATCCTATTGATATAGGAAGCCTGAATAGGGCGAAGGTCTTAAGACCTTTCCTTACATCGATTACTCGTCTGGTCGATTGCAATGAAGATACTCATCGTCGACGACCATCCGGTCCTTCGGGACGGTGTAGCGGCCCTGCTTTGCCAGAGCGAGGAAGGCCTGACTGTCGAACAGGTCGGCAATGCAGACGAAGCCATGCAAATACTTTGTCAGGATACCGAGGTAGATGCCGTTGTGCTCGACCTGAAGATGCCCGGGATGAATGGCCTCGAAGCCATTTCCACGATTGCGGGCCTTCGTCCGGAAGTACAGATCATCGTTCTGTCGACGTCCGAAGATCCCGGCGATGTACGCGCTGCATTTGGGCGCGGCGCACTCGGCTATGTGCCGAAATCGGCCGGCCCGCATACCGTCCTTTCCGCGATCAAGATGGTGCTGAACGGCGAGCACTACGTGCCGCCGCTGGTGCTCGACCAACAAGTCTCACCGAGTGTCGACGACTTCCCGCGTCCGGCACCGCCTTCCCCCAGCGGACCACTCACGCAGCGACAGATCGAAGTACTCCGCTATCTCGCCGATGGCGTCCCCAACAAAGTCATCGCAGACAAGCTGGATCTGTCGGAGAAGACCGTCAAGGCCCACGTGACAGCCATCTTCAGAGCCCTGAACGTGCTGAATCGCACCCAGGCGGCCGCCGCCGCGAGAAAGGCCGGTCTCCTGTGAGGTCCGATGCGGGGTCGGCTCATCACTGGCGTGCAGGCTCATGACGAATCCTGGGCCGAAGGAAGAGTCCTCACGCTGAACCGTCTGGATTTCCCCGCGCTTGCCGACTGAATCCCGGAATTCGAAACCTGGTTCCGGAAATATCCCCGTCGTTGTCGATGCCCGCAGCCGTCCGCGACCAGTGCATCCATCGAGTCGCCTTGCGGCGCAGGCGCGCGTCCACGGGATCGGCAATCCGCATGTTGGCGGCGTCGGACATCAACTTTTCTCGCTTCGGCTTCACGCGAGTCACCCGGTTCCAGTTTTTGGTCCTCCACACCGGGGGAGTCCTCAAACGTCTATTGGCTCGGTATCATGCCGGCACTTCGCGGCGGAGCGCCCGGGAGCAGAAGTTACTGCAATCAGAGCCGGAACAGAGGGGGACGATATGGGGATGACAGTCGACGAGGCGTCTCGCGTCGGTGGAATGAAGGAGGCGCGACTGATCGCCGGAAAGGGCGGCCAGACGAATGTCGTGCATCATGTGAATGTACTCGAGACAGTCACCGAGCATGAGGAAGACTGGGATATTCGCCATCATCTGTTTCTGACGACATTGAGCTTTACGGGAAGCGACACGAATCGGCAGGTCGCACTGATCAGACAATTGAGCCGCGGCGGTTGCGCGGCTCTCGTGTTTCAGGCCGGACTGATCGATCCGTTGCAGCCGGCCGTATTGCAGATGGCGGACGAACTCTCGCTGCCGCTTTTTGAGCTCCCGCTCAGCGTCGATTACGCGGAAATCCTGACGCCGCTCATCTGCGCCGTTCAGCGCGAAGACGGCTACGTCGCGCGCGAAGCCGGCATGATTCAGCAGCAGCTGCTGACGGAAATGTTGAACGGCGGCGGATTGAATACGCTCGTGTCGTTGCTCGCGCGCGTGCTGCGACGGTCGGTCGTCGTGCTGGACGATCGCGGTGTGCTTTATGCGGCATCGGACGAATGGGGGGCCGCCGACATCGCCGCCAATCTGCCGGCGTCCATCGTGCCGACCCGGACCGTGGTCAGGAGCGCCGCCTGGATGGTCGCCCTCGGCCGCCGGCCCGATACGCCGGTCGACGGCTACCTGATCGTGAACGTGCCCGACGGGCTGGAACCCAGCCCGCTGGAAGTCGCGACGATGGAGCAGGCGGCGGCACTTCTGACCCTGGAACTGACGAAACAGCGCGTGGCCGACGAGGCCTACGCCGAGCCGTTCAGGGATTGGCTCGCGCAGCTTGCCGCAGGCGACGTCGAGCGGGCGGATGCGCTGGCGCTGGCGAAGTCGCTCGATCTGTCGTCGCTGAGCGTGGCGGTTCTGTTCGAGCCCGCGCGGCTGTCATGCGATGCGTCGACGCCGCTCGAGGCAAGAAGCCGGGCGATCTGGCGGGCGATCTATGCAATCGAATCGAAGCCGCTCGTGTTCGAGTGGGACGGACGCTTGCTCTGGTTGCCGTCGATTCCGCGCGGTGCGTCGTCCGACGGCACGCGGCAGGCGATCGACATGCGGCTTCGCCGGATCTGGGAGCGCCTCGCGGACACCGGGCGAGAGGCCTGGCGGATCGCATGTGGCGCGCCGGTCGACTCCGCGCTGGACCTGTATCGAAGCGTGCTGGACGCCCAGGCAGTGTTGGCGCTCGACGCTGCCGCGCTGGCCGACGGCCCGGTCGCGTACGACGATGTCGCGCTCGACGTGTTGTTCCGCCAGATCGCGTCGCAGCCGGCCGCGCGACGCTGGGTCGACAGCATGGTCGGTGCGCTCGCATGTCACGACCGGGCGCAGGAAAGCGAGCTCGTGCGTACGCTGGAGGCATTCTTCGACGCAGGCCAGTCGCATAAGCTGGCGGCCCATCGCCTCGGCATTCACCCCAAGACGCTCAAATACCGGCTGGACAAGATCGAGCAGATCGTCGGCTGCGTGCCCCTCCGGGACGCCGCCCAGTTCGGGCTGCACTTCGCGCTGAAGTTGTCGCGTAGCGCCGGCTGACGCGGTTTCGCCCCGTACGGCTGCCCTGTTATCCCGCCGGGATAAACGCCCCGTTTCCCGTTGCGTATCTTGTCTAGTGACCGTCCGAATTTGGCGCCCGATTCTCGGTACCACGCTGCCGGATGCGAGTTGCATCCGGCGTGGCGATCCAACCCGAGAACCGAAGGGGCACTCAAGACATGGAACGACGGACAAACGACCCGGGCAGTCGACCGGGCGCCGCGGCAGGGGGCATGCATGCGGCAGCTTAACGAAGACGCGGTGAGAAACATCGCATTGGGGGCGGCAGTCCTGGGCACGGGCGGCGGGGGCGACACGGCGATCGGGCTTTATATCGCGCTGGACGAAATTCGCCGCAGCGGCCCGATCGAACTGCTGGACGTGAACGAGGTGCCGGCCGGCGCGCTGATCCTGCCGACGTCGATGATGGGCGCGCCCGCGGTCTCGATCGAAAAATTGCCGTCCGGGCGGGAGCTGGACATCGTGTTCGACGATATGCAGGCCGCGCTCGGCAAGCGGGCATTCGCGACGATGCCGGTCGAGATCGGCGGCGGAAATTCGCTGGTGCCGCTCATCCTGGCCGCGCGACGCCGGCTGCCGGTCGTCGACGCGGATGCGATGGGACGCGCGTTTCCGGAATATCAGATGGTGTCGTTTCATCTGCATGGCCTGGCTGCCCGCATCGCCACGTTTGCCGACGAGCGCGGCAATCGCGCGACCGTGCATCCGATCGATGGTGAATGGGGGGAACGCCTCTGTCGTCCGCTGGTGGACGCAATGGGTGCGAACGCAACGGCTTGCGATTTCCCGCTGACCGGCGAGGAAGTACGCCGGTGCGCGATACCGGGCTCGATCACGCTGGCCGAGGATATCGGCCGGCTGATTTCGCGGGCCGGCGATCGTCAGACCGGCAACGTCGTGACCGATCTGGCCGACGCGCTGAACGGCTACCTGCTGATCGAAGGAAAGATCGCCGACCTGAAGCGTCGCACGATGGGAGGATTCACGCGCGGCTCGATGGTGATCGCAGGCATCGAGCAGGACACCGGGCGCAGCGTGACCGTGAATTTCCAGAACGAGTTTCTGGTTGCGCGGGATGCGCAAGGCGTCCTGGCGACCACGCCGGACCTGATCACGCTCGTCGATCATGAAACCGGCCATGCCATTCCGACGGAAACGTTGACCTACGGCATGCGGGTCGCGCTGCTCGCATGCCCGTGCCATGACCAGTGGCGCACGGAGCAGGGTATCCGGACGACCGGCCCCCGGTATTTCGGCTACGAGGTGGACTACGAGCCGGTCGAATCGATCGCAAGGAGGCGCGCATGACCGTCTATCGAATCGGAATCGACGTTGGCGGCACGAATACGGACGCCGCGATCCTGAATGAAAACCTGACCTGCATCGCGACGGCGAAGGTGCCGACGACCGTCGACGTGTTCGGCGGCGTGCGCACCGCCATCGAGCAGTTGCTGTCGGATACCGGCATTGCGCGTGACGAGATCGGACTGGCGATGCTCGGTACCACGCATTGCACCAATGCGATCGTCGAACGCAAACGGCTGCGGCGCGTCGGTCTGCTGCGGCTGGCGGGGCCGTCATCCGCGTCCGTGCCGCCTCTGGCCAACTGGCCGTGCGATCTCGCGGCGGCGGTCGGTTTGCAATGGCGCATCGTGGGCGGCGGTTACGAATACGACGGCCGTCTCCTCAGCAAGCTCGTCGAGAGCGAGATCCGGAACACCGTTCGCCAATGGCGCGGCAACATCGACGCGATTGCCGTGTGCGGCGTGTTTTCCAACATCAATCCCGAACAGGAGTGCCTGGTCGAGCAGTGGGTGCGGGATGAACTCGGCGCGATTCCCGTCACGCTTTCGCACCGGATCGGATCGGTGGGCTTTCTGCCTCGCGAGAACGCATCGATCCTGAATGCGGCGCTGGGCGACGTGATCGAGGACGTGATCGCCGGTTTCGGCAACGCGCTCAAGGCGACGCGGCTCGACCACGCGCGTGCGATGATCGGACAGAATGACGGCACGCTGATGGCGGCCGATGTCGCGCGTGCGTTTCCGGTGCTCACGATCGGGTGCGGGCCGACCAATTCGCTGAAGGGCGCGGCGTTTCTCTCGGGGCGCAAGGACGCGATCGTCATCGACGTCGGCGGCACTACCGCGGACATCGGGATGTTGATGAAGGGATTCCCGCGCCAGTCCGCGCTTGCCGTCGACATCGGCGGCGTGCGGACGAACTTCAGGATGCCGGACATCATTTCGCTCGGCATCGGCGGCGGCACGGTGATCGCGCGCGGTCCGGACGGTGTTCCGGTGATCGGCCCGCAAAGCGTTGGCTATCGACTGACCAGCGAAGCGATGGTGTTCGGCGGATCGACGCTGACGCTGACCGACGTCGCGTCCGTTCTCGGCACGGGACTTTGCATCGGCGATCGTGTGCCGGACGTGTCGGCCGGCTTCTGTCGGACCGCATTCAATACGGTGCTGCGGCAACTGGCGGGCGGTGTCGAGCGAATCAGGAGCAGCGGTGTACCGTTGCCGGTCATTCTGGTCGGCGGCGGAAGCGCGTTGTTTCCCGATCGCATCGACGGTGCCGACGAAGTCATCCGGCCGGCCAACTTCGGTGCGGCCAACGCGATCGGCGTGGCGATCGGCGACGTCAGCGGCGAGGTCGATCGCATCGTGACGATGCGCGACGACATTCGCGACGAAACGCTGGCGTCGTTGCGCGACGAAGCGATCCGGGCCGCCGTTCACGCGGGCGCCGATCCGGCGACGGTGGAGATCCTCGAGCAGGAGGACGTGCCGCTTTCCTATCTTCCCGGCAATGCGACGCGAATCCGGTTCAAGGTGGCCGGTCGCCTTATGTCGCCGGCGCATCCTTCACATCGTCAATAGGTGCATGACAGCCATGCTTACTCAATCCAATCTGAAGGCGATTATCGCGGCGGTTTCGTGCGCGATCACGGCGGCGGTCTGTTGCACGGCGACGCATGCCGACGAGGCCAAAGTGCTTCATGTGTATAACTTCTCGGAAAACATCGCGCCGGGCACGGTCGAGAAGTTCGAGAAGGAAACGGGCATCAAGGTGACGTACGACGTTTACGACACCGACGACACGCTGATGACCAAGCTGCTCGCGGGGCGGTCGGACTACGACATCGTCGTGCCGAGCAACAACTACTTCGCGAAGGAAAAGGATGCCGGCCTGTTCGCGCGGCTCGATCCGGCGAAGTTGCCGAACCTGAAGAACCTCGATCCGCAGATCGTCAATCTGATCAGGATCAACGATCCCAAGGGGGAATATGGCGTGCCGTACGTATGGGGCATCACGGGGCTGGCCTACAACCTGACCGAGGTCAGGAAGCGTGCCGGCACGGATGCGCCGCTGAACAGCTGGGACATGATCTTCGACCCGAAGTGGGCCGGCAAGCTGAAGTCGTGCGGGATCTCGCTGCAGGACAACGGCGGCGAGACTTTCCAGGATGCGTTGTTCGGGGCGAAGCTCAATCCCGATACGCAGGACCCGAAGGACTTCAAGGCCGCGCTCGACAAGCTCAAGGCGATTCGCCCGTATGTCACCCAGTTCAGCTCGTCCAGCTATATCGCGGATCTCGCGGGAGGGGACGTATGCGCCGCCGTGGCGTACTCCGGCGACGCACAAACGGCGAAGCTCCAGGCGAAGGCAGCAGGACGAAAATTCGATCTGACCTTCGTCATTCCGAAGGAGGGTGCGCCGCTTTGGGTCGACATGTTCGCCGTTCCCGCAGGCTCGCCTCACAAGGAGAATGCGATGAAGTTCATCGATTTCATGTTGCGCGCGGATGTATCGGCCACGCAAACCAATGAGCTCAAGTATCCGACTTCGGTCAGCGCTGCGCGTCCGCTGATCGATCCGAAGATCATGAACGATCCGGCCATCTTTCCGCCACCCGAGGACATGAAGCGGGTGACGCTCGAGAAGCCGCTGCCGATCTCCCTGATGCGCCAGATCAATCGGGATTACCTCGAGCTGAAAGCCGGGCGATAAGCAGGCGCGACGCCGACATGACGGCGTCGCACGCGATGAATACATCCATATTGATATGCACAACGAAATAATTGGCACGGTGAGGAGGCGCGGGATGAGCAAGCGGATTGGAGCGTTGCTGATGGCCTGTGTGCCGGCGGTTTCCCATGCGGACACGGTCGTCGACGAACTGAAGGCGCAGTTGCAGGTGTTGCAAAGAAAGGTCGAAAGTCTGGAGCGGGCCGCGAAGGATGCGCCGGCGAAGTCGGGGAGCGCGAATCCGGGTGTTTCGGAGGAGGAATTCGCCGATCTCAAGCAACAAGTGGCCAGACAGAATCTGCAGGTCGAGACACTCAGTACGGCAGCGAGCGAGGGGCCGATCGCCGGCCTGTCGATCACCGGCTATCTGGATCCGATGTATCTGTACAACCGGAATGCGCGCAGCGGCGGCGTCTCGTTTCTCGATCACAACAGCGGGTATACGTACTATGGCGGCAACATGGGCGACGTATACCTCGACATCAAGAAGACGTTCGGCGTCGGGCCTACCGCCCCTTCAGCCGAAATCCAGATTCAGCCCAACCGCGGTGCCGGCAATACGACGCTCGACGGTGCCAAGGGAAACAATATTTTCAATACGGCCTTCGTGACGATCCCGCACGACGACACGAACCAGTTCCTGTTCGGCCTCATGCCCAGCGTCGCAGGCTACGAGTCGCAGCAATCCAACCTGCTGCCGACGCTGACGCACAACCTCCTGTACGACTTCAGCATTCCCGGCTATTTCGTCGGCGCCGGATACAACGGATCCAAGGGCGACTACAGCTGGAAGGTGATCGTCGGCAATGCGCAGAACCTGACGCACGCGGCGACCGCATCCGATTCGAGCGGACGCCTGCATACGAGTCTCACGCCGATGATCAACTGGCGGATCGATCGCAGCAAGGGCGCCTGGGACGTGGGGTGGTCGGGTGCGATCGGCCGCCAGCCGATCTATTCGGGCAATGCCGGCGGGGATTGCGCGTCGGGAGGCTTCGGCTACAACTGTACGGCTGCATCGCCGTTTTCGACCTACATGTTCATGGACATCGACGCGACCTACGCGGTCGCGGACACGACGTTCAACGCGGAATTGGACGTCGGCAAGCAGAAGCATGCGGCATGGAACGGACGGGATGCAACGTGGTGGGGGCTTTCGATGCTGTATACGCGCAAATGGCACCTGCCGACGATCGGCCTGATGGGTGTCGCGTTGCGCTGGGATTATCTGAACGACAGCCGTAACGGCGGCGGAGGCGGGAATACCTATGTCGGCGGCAGCGCGCTGGCGGGCAACGCCTCGGCCGGAACCGACGGCCTGAACGGCTTCGGGATCGATCCGTCCTGTCTGGCCGCGTCGAGCGACAACGGACTCGAATGTCGCGGGGCGAATCGGCAGGACGTCGCGTTCGACCTGATGTTCTACCCGGCCGTGAACTACACGATCAAGGTCGAATACCGCCATGACTGGGCAAACAAGAACGTGTTCCAGCGCGCCGACGGCTCGTGGCGAAAAAGCAATGACGTGATCGGCACGACGCTGGTCTATACGTTCTGACCTCGGGCATCGCGCATGACGCGCATGCCGACGGAATCCGATTTCATTTTCAGACGAGCGAGCACTCCATGAATCTCACCGACGCCGCACCGCTGTTTCAGCGGCCGGCCAACCTAAGCGATCCGGCGCACAGCGATGCCGGATTCGTCCGCATCGAGAAGCTGGTCAAGAAGTTCGGCGATGCGGTTGCCGTGCAGGAGGTCGACCTCTGCGTCGGCAAGGGCGAACTGTTCGCGCTGCTGGGCAGCTCCGGATGCGGAAAGTCGACGTTGTTGCGGATGCTGGCCGGCTTCGAGGCGCCGACTTCGGGCCGCATCCTCGTCGACGGCACGGACATCACGGAATGTCCGCCGTATCGGCGGCCGGTCAACATGATGTTTCAGTCGTATGCGCTGTTTCCGCATCTGAGCGTCGCGCAGAACGTCGCGTTCGGGCTGAAATGGGAAAAGATGACACGGCATGCCCGCAGGGAGCGCGTCATGCAGATGCTCGAACTGGTGCAGATGGCCTCGTTCGCGAACCGGCGGCCCGATCAGCTTTCCGGTGGGCAGCAGCAGCGTGTCGCGCTTGCTCGATCGCTGGCGAAACAGCCGAAGCTCCTGCTTCTCGACGAACCGATGTCGGCACTTGATCGGCAGATTCGCCAGCAGACCCAACTGGAACTCGTGAAGATCATCGAGAAGGTCGGCGTGACCTGCATCATGGTGACGCACGACCAGGAGGAGGCCATGGCGATGGCTGACCGTCTCGCGATCATGAGCGCCGGAAACATCGTGCAGACGGGAACGCCTCGCGACGTCTACGAATATCCGAATTGCCGGTTCACGGCGAGTTTCATCGGCACGACCAACATTCTCGAGGGAACCGTGCACGAGAGCAGCCCTGATCATACGGTGATCCGCTGCGGGCAACTCGAGTCGGAGATATACGTCGGCCACGGCATCACGGGTTCGCCCGGCATGGCGGTCGCCGTTTCGGTCCGGCCGACCCGGGTCAGGGTGTCGCGCCGACGGATTGCCGGTGAACGCAACTGCGCTGTCGGCACGGTCGTCGACACGGTGTACATGGGCGATTATTCGAGCTTCCATGTTGCCCTTGCGAGCGGCAGGACATTGCTGTCGCATGTGCCGGTCGCGGGCGGGACGGTTGATCGCCTGCCCGCCGCGGGAGAAGAGGTCACCCTGTGCTGGGATGCAGACGACGTGATGGTGCTGACGGCATGAACATCTCCCGTATTCAGTTGACGCAGCGCCGCCGGTTGCCGACCGTGCTGCAACGCGTGCCGGCATGGTTCGGCTCGATTGCGCCGAGCCGGCGCAGCCTCGCGATCGCCGTTCCGTCGGCCTGGCTCGCGCTGGTGCTCGCCATTCCGTTTCTGCTGGTCCTCAAGATCAGTTTTTCAGACGTCGCGCTTCGAAGCCCGCCCTATACGGACACGATCGTCGTGTCGGATTCGCTGATTCGGATCGTATTGAGCCTGCAGCATTACGCCAACGTGCTGACCGACAGTCTCTATGTGTCGACCTACTTCAGTTCGCTGAAAATCGCGGCGATCTCGACCGCACTGTGTCTCGTGCTCGGCTTCCCGTTCGCGTATTGCATTTCGCGGGCGTCGCCGGCGCGCAGGAACGTGCTGCTGCTCGGCGTGATGTTGCCGTTCTGGACGTCATTCCTGCTGCGGGTCTATGCGTGGAGCGGCATTCTCAAGGACGACGGCATCCTCAACCGCGCGCTGATGGCGGCCGGTCTGATCGCATCGCCGCTGCGCCTCTATCACACCGATATCGGCGTCTATATCGGGATGGTGTACTCGTACCTGCCGTTCATGATCATGCCGTTGTGCGCGCACCTGATGAAGATGGACATGCGCCTGCTCGAGGCGGCCTACGATCTCGGTGCCGGGCCGGTGGAGGCGTTCTTTCGCGTCACCATCCCGCTCGCGCGAAACGGCATTGTCGCCGGCAGCTTGCTCGTGTTCATTCCGTCGGTCGGCGAATACGTGATTCCTGAATTGCTCGGCGGATCCGACACGTTGATGATCGGGCGGTTGATGTGGGACGAGTTTTTCAACAATATGGACTGGCCGGCGGCGGCGGCCATCACCGTCGCGATGATGGTGTTGCTGCTCGTGCCGATCGCTGCATTTCAGCATTACCAGAACCGCGAGCGTGGAGGCACGGCGTGAAGAACATGACTGGCAAGGCGAGTGTGCTCGTGCTCGTTCTCGGATTTGCATTCCTGTATTTTCCGATTGCAAGCGTGATCGTTTACTCGTTCAACGATTCGAAGCTGGCAAGCGTGTGGTCCCATGCATCGTTGAGATGGTATGCCGAGCTGACGCGCGACGACGAACTGCTGCATGCGGCCGGGCTTTCGTTGAAGATCGCGTTTTGCGCCGCATGCCTGTCGGCCCTGATCGGCACATGGGCGGGCTTCGTTCTCGCGCGCTTCAATCGCTTTCGCGGGCGGTCCGCGTTTTCGCTGTTGATCAATGCGCCGCTCGTCATTCCGGAAGTGGTACTCGGCATCGCGTTGCTGCTGTTGTTCGTCGCGCTCGAGCAGTGTCTCGGCTGGCCGTCCGGGCGCGGCTGGATGACGATGGCGATCGGACATACGGTGCTGTGCGTCTCGTACGTCGCGGTCATCGTTCAGTCGCGCGTGAAGGAGCTGAATATCGCCATCGAGGAAGCCGCGCTCGATCTGGGTGCCGGCCCGGTCGCCGCGTTCTTTCACGTGACGCTCCCGGCGATCTTTCAAGCGATCGCGTCCGGATGGCTGCTGTCGTTCACGATTTCGCTCGACGACCTCATTCTGTCGGCATTTCTCTCCGGGCCGGGTTCGACCACGCTGCCGCTGGTGGTGTTCTCCCGGGTACGGCTCGGGATGAATCCGGAGATGAACGCGCTGGCAACCGTGATGATCGGGGGCGTATCGCTGATCGTGCTGACGGCGAGCGGTCTGAAACGCCGGCAGGTTCGATTTGCGCGGTAACGGCGAACTCGGCCTGCCGGCCGGGATGCGACGGCACATTCTTCGAAAACAGGGGCGGACCGTGACCCGGCAGTCCGGGAAATTCCTACTAGTTGTCTAGGGAGGTTCCCCTCATCATGTTTCTTATTGTGGAACTTAGTTCCAAAATACGGAACCGGCGATGGGCTCTCTCGAAAACACCAGTGCGATTTTCCAGCTTCTGACTCGTCTGCGGCGGGCTGTGACAGTCAGCGATGTCGTCCAGCATCTCGATATGCCGAAGAGTTCGGCGTCGCGTGTCTTGAAGCAGATGGCGGAGCAGAAGCTCCTCGAACGCGATCCCGGGACGCTTGCCTACGGGCCGGCGTTGATGCTCCTCGAACTTGCGCACATGGTTCGGGCGTCGACGCCCCTGCTCAGCATGATGGACAAGGCGCTGAGCGGATTGTGCGAACAGACCGGACATACCGGGTACATCTCCGTCCTCGACGAGCAGGAAGTCGTCGTGCTCCGCGTTCACCCCGGCATTCATCCGTTGCGCGTCGTCACCTTTCCGGGGCAACGCGGGCCCGCATGGGCCGGCTCGACCGGCCGGGCACTCCTCGCACGCGAGACCGACGACTCTGTCGCGCACCGATTCGCCGGCGGGTTGCCGGCAACCTCGTCGGCTGCGCCGGATACAGTCGCCGAACTCTTGCGGCGGATCGCGGAAACCCGTCGCACCGGCTTCTCGGTCGCGCTGGACGAATCGCTGCCGGGGATCGGTGCGGTCGGATGCGCGGTCGGCGATCCTTCCAGCGGTGAATCGCTGGCATTCAGTCTGACGTTTCCGCTCACGATGAGCACGCCGGCGGAGATCGAGCGTCTCGCTGCGACGATGCGCGAACAGGCATCCCAGCTGGGCCGCACGGTCGGCGATCCGTACTGGTCGACGGGGCCGGCGGCGGCTGCCTGATGCTGCATCGAACGCAGCACCGTCGCTCGTACGCGGGTTTCTGACCGGTATTCAGTCTGGAGCGGCAGGCTGTCGATGCCATTCCAGATAGCTTCTCGGTCATTTAAATAAGTATGACTAATCGAAATTGATGGTGTTACAGAAAAGGAATACTGATATGTCCTCAGTCGGGAAGTCGATGCCGGATGACGAGTTGTCTCAGGAAGTTCATCCGGGTACGTTCACTTTTTCAAATGCAATTCTATTGGTAGTGCTGAGTATAGTCGGGGCGATCATCGGCATCGAAGTGGTAACTTCACTTGGCGTCACGCCAATCACGTCGATCGTCGGCGCACTTGTTGCGATGGTGCTGGGGCGTGTACCGCTTCGCCTGTTCGCCGGGTACCGGTCGATTCACGTGCAGAACCTGGCTCAGAGCGCGATTTCTGCCGCGACGTTCGGTGCCGCCAACAGCTTGTTGCTGCCCATCGCCATTCCGTACGTATTCGGTCGCTCCGATCTGGTGATGCCGATGTTCGCCGGCGCCGCGCTGGCGATGCTGCTCGACGGCTATCTGTTGTATCGAATGTTCGATACGCGATTGTTTCCCGCGTCTGGAGCCTGGCCGCCGGGTATCGCCGCCGCGGAGGCGATCAAGGCTGGCGATCAGGGCGGACGTCAGGCCCGTCTTCTGGGCGCCGGGGTGGCGGTAGGGGCGATCGGATCGTGGTTCAACATTCCGATGTCCGCGTTCGGTACGGCGTTCATCGGCAATACCTGGTCGCTTCTGATGTTCGGCATCGGTCTGCTGGTGCGCGGCTATTCGCAGCCGGTCCTCGGAATTGATATCGCCAAGGCGTATATCCCTCACGGGATCATGATTGGCGCGGGCGTCGTTGCGCTGACGCAGGCCGTGATGATCATTCGGGGGCGGCGCGATGCCGACGCCGAGCATTCCGATTCCGCCAGGCGTGTCCGGGTGCTCGGCCAGTCGCTGCGGTTCGGCGCGATCGCCTACGTGTCGATCGCTGCCACGCTCGCGGCGCTGGGCGGGCTGTTCACGGAGATGTCGCCGGGCATGTTGATCGCATTCGTGCTGTATGCGGCGCTGGCGGCATTCGTGCATGAGCTGATCGTCGGCATCGCCGCGATGCATTCCGGATGGTTTCCGGCATTCGCGGTCGCGCTGATTACGTTGCTGGTCGGCATGCTGATCGGCTTTCCGCCGATCGCACTGGCGTTGCTGTGCGGCTTTTCCGCGGCGACGGGCCCGGCATTCGCCGACATGGGCTATGACCTGAAAGCCGGTTATCTGCTGCGTGGTCGCGGCCAGAACGCGAACTTTGAAATCGCGGGGCGGCAGCAGCAGTTCTTTGCGGCGACGCTGGCGTTCGTCATCTCGATTCTGGTCGTCTATTTCGCGCATCGCAGCTATTTCCACGCCGGACTGATTCCGCCCGTCGCGAAGGTTTACGTGGCGACGATCAAGGCCGGTGTCGCGGCGGACGTCGCGAAGTCATTGGCGATCTGGGCGATTCCCGGTGCGATTGCCCAATGGTTGGGCGGCCCGAAGCGTCAGATCGGCGTGTTGCTCGCAACCGGCCTCCTGATTGCAAGTCCGCTGGCGGGCTGGTGCGTATTGACCGGCATCGCGTTGCGTCTGGTGATCGAGCGCATGGGTGGCGAGGCAGCGCGCGGCGGCATGGAGACGTTCGCCGCGGGCGTCATCGCCGGTGATGCGCTGTTCAGTTTCGTCAGCCCTCTGGTCACGTTGGGCAAGACGGGTAAATAACCAAGGTAAGTCACATGAGTTTGCATCAAACCATCCAGGTATTCGAAGCGCTCGACAGCGCCTATGCGTCGGGTCAAACGATTCAAGCGCTCTTTCGATTGTTTCCTGAAGTCGAGATCGAGGTAACACCTCTTGTCGGGGCGAAGGGCGATACCGATTTCGTCAGGATGACGATCCCGGGGCGCGCGGGAAAGCGGGCGGGAGGCCATGCACCGACGCTCGGTATCGTCGGACGGTTGGGCGGTCTGGGCGCGAGGCCGGCGTGCATCGGTCTGGTATCCGATGCCGACGGTGCCATCGCGGCGGTGGCCACGGCACTCAAACTGGCAACCATGCGCGAACGGGGCGACGCATTGGCAGGCGACGTGATCATCACGACGCACGTGTGTCCAGACGCACCGACCCAGCCGCGCGAGCCTGTCGACTTCATGGATTCGCCGGTCGAGTTCGAAAAGATCGAAGCTGAGGAAGTGCTGCCCGAGATGGATGCCGTCCTTTCCGTCGATACGACGAAAGGGAACAGGATTCTCAATCACAAGGGTTTCGCGATTTCACCGACGGTCAAGCAGGGCTATATCCTGCGCGTGTCGGAGGACCTGCTGCGAATCATGGAGATGACGACCGGCCGGCTGCCCGTCACGTTTCCGGTGACGACTCAGGACATCACGCCATACGGGAACGGCGTGCATCATCTGAACAGCATCATGCAACCGTCGATTTCGACGTCTGCGCCGGTGGTCGGCGTCGCGATCTCGACCGAGGCGACGGTGCCCGGCTGTGGCACGGGCGCGAGTCATGAAATCGACATCGCGTCGGCCGTCGCATTCATGACCGAGGTTGCGAAGGCATTCACGAGCGGAAAATGTCGGCTTCACGACATGGAAGAGTATGACCGTCTCGTCGAACTGTACGGCTCGCTTGCGCACCTCCAGCAGCGACGCGCGCTCGGTTGATGCAGAAATGAGTCATCGAGTGCTTGCCACGCTGACGATCGGCCAGGCGCCGAGGCCGGATATCGCACCGGTCGTCGAGGCATCGATGCCGCACGGCGTGAGGTGTGTTCATGCCGGGGTGCTGGATGGTCTGACACGCGCCGAAATGAATAGACGCTTCGCGCCCCGCAAGATGCAACCAAAGCTCGTTACGCGGATGGCAGACGGTACGACCGTCGTCCTCGACAAAGAGGCTGTCGGCGTCGCAATGCAGGAAATGCTCGGGCGCCTCGAAGCGCGAGGGTGCGACGCAGTTCTGCTGCTGTGCACCGGCGAATTCGACGGCCTTTCGTGCAGGCGTGCTCGGCTTTTCGAGCCCGACAAGATGATTCCGGCGGTAGTCGGTGTGATGGCTCAATCGTGGAAAGTCGGGGTCATCGTACCGCTTCGCGAACAGATCGAAACGGCGACGTCGAAGTGGCAACGCCTGGCGACGCCGGCGTTGTACGAAGCGTGGTCACCCTATACCGGCGACAACCGGGCGTTGACGGCGGCCGCCCGTGCGCTACGCGCACGCGGGGCGCAGATGCTGGTGCTCGACTGCATGGGATATGAACAGCGTCATCGCGAATATGCTTCTCACGAGGCGCGATGCCCGGTGATCCTGTCGAATTCTCTGGCGGCCAAATTGGTCGCCGAATGGATATGAATGTTGTCCGCGCCGTCGTCGCGGCAACGGTATTGTATTGAAGGAAGAAAATTGAAACGTCTACTGTTGATGAGCAGTTCTCGCAAGGGCGATCTCGGATATCTGGCGCATGCGCGCGAGCAGATTGATGTTGCGCTCAAGGGGCGTGCAAAGCGGATTCTGTTCGTCCCTTATGCAGGTGGCATTACGTCGACCTACGACGAATACGAACAAATGACGCGCCCCGTTTTCGAACAGATCGGCTTCGAATTCGAGTCGATTCATCGCGCCGATCCGCTTCGGGCGATTGCCGAAGCGGAGGCGATCGCGATCGGCGGCGGCAATACGTTCGCGCTGCTCAAGCGTCTGTATGACGAACGCATCGTCGATGCGATCCGGGAACGTGTGAATGACGGCATGCCATATATCGGCTGGAGCGCCGGGTGCAACGTCGCATGTCCGACGATCCGTACGACCAACGACATGCCGATCGTTCAGCCGCCGACCTTGCGCGCGCTCGGATTGGTCCATTTTCAGATCAATCCGCATTTCATCAGCGGAAAGCCGGCGGGGTTCAACGGCGAAAGCCGGGAGGAGCGGATCGCCGAGTTTCTCGCGATCAATCCCCGGGAGCACGTCGTCGCATTGCCGGAGGGTACCGCACTGCTCGTCGACGGCGCCGCCGCAATGGTATTGGGCGACCAGGCCGCACTGCATTTCGTCGATTCGAACAGGGCGATTCGCCTGACGGCGAACGAGATATTCAATCTCGGTGAAATCAAGGGGCCGGTGATCGACGGAAGCTGGCCCATCTCCAGGCAGTGATCGGCGCGTCGATCGTCAGCGGGCACAGGAATCGATGGTGGCTTGCCGTTGATCGACGGAACGGTGCCGCGCCGGGCTTCGCGCCGATTCCGGATACGGTAGGCGTTCGATAAGCGGCACTTCGGGATTTCATCAAGTACCGGTTCATTTCAACGTGGGCAATCAAGGAGGAGAAAATGGGGAAATATAAATTAGGAATGCTTGCTTGTGCGATATCGATGTATGGCGGTGTGGCTCAGGCGCAGAGCAGCGTGACGCTGTACGGAGTCATCGATGCAGGGATCACTTATGTCAGCAACACTGGCGGGTCCGGTGTCGCCAAATTCGACGACGGCGTATCGTATGGAAACCGTTGGGGCCTGAAGGGAACCGAGGATCTTGGGGGAGGGCTGGCGGCGGTCTTTGTGCTCGAAAGCGGATTCAGTGTGGCGAACGGGCAACTCGGATTCGGCGGCGCGGCGTTCGGGCGGCAGGCATACGTCGGGCTTCGGAACGAGTGGGGTACGTTGTCGCTTGGCAACCAGCTGGACATGACGAAGGAGTTTGTCACGTACTACAACGTATCCGGATGGGGGAGCGGGTACGCGATTCACCAGGGCGATTTCGACCGCTTCAATGGGGACCGGTTGCCGAATTCCGTGAAATTCAAGTCAGCCAACTTCGGCGGACTCGAGTTCGGCGGCATGTATTCCTTCGGCGGGGTGGCCGGGGCGTTTCATCAAAACAGTGCCTACAGCGCCGGTGCGCATTATGCCAACGGTCGATTTTCGATGGGTGCTGCATATACGCAGCTCAACAATCCGCACGGGATATACGCGTTCGATCCATACCTGATGATCGGCACCAGCACGTTCCTCGGGAAACCGACGGTCAGCGTCGATTCGGCAACCGGAGCCGTGACCGACTTGTATGCGAGCACGCCTTTTGCGGTCGACAAACAGGCGACGTTCGGTATTGGTGCGAGTTATGAAATCGGCAAGGTAACCCTGCTCGGCAATTTCACGTATTCGACCATCAAGGGAAACGGGCAAACGTCGAGAATGAAAGTCGGCGAGGGCGGTGCAGCCTGGCAGGTGACGCCGTCGTTCAGCGTGATCGGAGGGTATCAGTACACGACATTCGAAGGCCATCACTGGAACGAAGGGGCGCTTGGCCTCCATTACCTGTTGTCGAAACGGACCGATGTCTATCTGTCGGGAGACTACGTGAAGGCGTCGAGCGGTGTGAACGCGGTGGTGGGTTACAGCTTCGTGCCGTCGTCGACCACGACACAGGCAGACGTACGGATCGGGATGCGCCACTCGTTCTAGCCGCGATTTTGAGTAACAGATACTGTCCGCCTCATACCGGTTGACGTTCCTCGCCGAGCCCGCATGCAGGAAGATTGAATGGGGAATCCTCCTGATGCGGGCTCGCCGTGCAGGGAGCGAGACGCGAGGCGATCGTGAAGATAATGCGGAAGACGAGGGGATGGCTTCCGAACGGATTGCGCGAATTCACGAGCATCATGAAGAACGCGGAACGCCGGGGAGCGTAGTTGGCGGCAGGTGCGCGGCCCATGCCCTTGGAATCCGGTCGCCCAAGGGTTTCCGGTGTCACCGGGGACCAAGTGTGAGAGCGGTGGCGATGAAATAAAAAAAACCGCGCAGCGTTGCGCTGTTGCGGTTTTTTTGCAAATGCACGAAACACGGAAAAACCGTATCTGGTGCCGACGGCGAGACTCGAACTCGCACAGCTTTCGCCACTACCCCCTCAAGATAGCGTGTCTACCAATTTCACCACGTCGGCACTTCAGTACTGCAAGGGGCGCAATTCTAGCGCCACATTGCGCGTTTGTGAAGGGGGTGTGACGCGATTGCGAGGCAGGCGAGTGGGAAGCCGGTAAAATTCGCCGGATCGATCCGACGATCCTCGCAACCGCAACCCGTTTTCTCCCCGTGACGACGACTCTCGAACAACTGCAGGCCGGCCAGCTGTCGGGCGCCCGGCAACTGAAGCTCGCGTGCGGGCTGACCGAATTCCCGCGCGAGATCTTCGATCTGGCGGACACGCTCGAAGTGCTCGACCTGTCCGGCAATGCGCTGTCCGCGCTGCCGGACGACCTGTCGCGGCTGCATCGCCTGCGCATCCTGTTCGCGTCCGGCAATCGCTTCACCGAATTTCCTGAAGTGCTCGGCGCGTGCGCGCAGCTCGACATGATCGGCTTCAAGGCGAACCGGATCCGCACGGTGCCGCGCGATTCGCTGCCGCGCGCACTGCGCTGGCTGATCCTGACCGACAACGCAATCGACGCGCTGCCCGCCGAGATCGGCGATTGCGCGCGCCTGCAGAAGCTGATGCTCGCGGGTAACCGGCTGCGTGCGTTGCCGCCCGAAATGGCCGCCTGCCGTGCGCTGGAGCTGGTGCGGCTGTCGGCGAACCGGCTCGACGCGCTGCCGGACTGGCTGTTGCGCCTGCCGCGCCTCGCGTGGCTCGCGTCGGCGGGCAATCCGTTCGGCGCCGCGCCGGAAGCCGCGGCTTCGGCCGAGCCGTGCGTCGCGGACATCGATTGGACGTCGCTGACCTGCGACGAGAAGCTCGGCGAAGGCGCGTCGGGCGTAATCTACCGCGCGCAATGGCGTGTGGACGGCGCCGTGCCGCGCGCGGTCGCGGTCAAGCTGTTCAAGGGCGCGGTGACGAGCGACGGCCTGCCCGATTGCGAAATGGCCGCCTGCCTGCACGCCGGGCGCCATCCGAACATGATTCCGGTGATCGGCAAGGTGCGCGGCCATCCGGACGGCACGCACGGCCTCGTGATGGAACTGGTCGATCCGGCGCTGACCAGCCTCGCCGGGCCGCCGAGCTTCGCGTCCTGCACGCGCGACGTGTATGCGGCCGACGCGCGATTCGCGCCGGCCGACGCGTCGCGGATCGCGCTCGGCATCGCGTCGGTCGCCGCGCATCTGCACGCGCGCGGCATCATGCACGGCGACCTGTACGCGCACAACATCCTGCACGACGGCAACGGCGGCGCGCTGCTCGGCGATTTCGGCGCGGCGTCGGTCTACGACGTGAACGACCGCGAGCGCGCGGCGCGGCTCGAACGGCTGGAGGTCAGGGCGTTCGGTCATCTGCTCGGCGAGTTGCTGGCGCGCTGCGAGCCGCGTGCGTGGGAAGACTCGCACGCACTCGACGCGCTGGCGGCCGAGTGCCTGAACGAGGAGATCGACGCGCGGCCGTCGTTCAGCGAGATTGCGGCAGCGCTGGCCGCATCGAAGGACTGACGATTTCGCCCGCGCCGCGGCGCGGGCCGTCGCCGTGCGGATGCTTACGCCTGCCGCGCGGTCAGCAGCTTGATCCCGAGCCCGACGAACAGCAGCCCGCTCGCGCGCTTGGCCGCGCGTACCCACGGGCTGATGCCGATACCACGATGGAGCCGGCGCACGCCGAACGAATAGACGCTGTGCACGATGACGACGGTGCAGGCGATCGTCGCGTACATCGCGACGAACTGCATCGCGAGCGGGCGATCGTGCGCGATGAACTGCGGCATGAATGCCGACAGGAAGATCATCGTCTTCGGATTGCTGCCCGACACGAACAGCGCTTCGCGGAACAGTTTCCTGCGGTCGGGCTCGACGATCGCGGCCTCGCCGTCCGGCGAACGGCGGTTGCGCCCGCCGCGCAGTTGCCGGATGCCCAGATAGATCAGATATGCGGCGCCGACGACCTTCATCGCGATGAACAGCGGCGGCATCTCGGCCAGCACGGCGCCGACGCCGAACGCGACGAGCATGACCACCGCGCCTTGCGCGACGAGGTTGCCCGCGATCGTCGCGGCGGTGCCGCGCGAGCCGTAGCGCACCGTGTTGCGGATGACGAGCAGCACGTTGGGGCCCGGCGACAGCGTGGTGGCGAGATAGGCTGCGGCAAACAGCAGCCAGGTCTGAATGGACATGCGGCGCTCCGAAAGGCGGGTTCCGAGGTCGGGGTGAATCCGTGCATGATGCCACGGCGGCGCGGTTCACCCCGACACACGGCGTCAACGCGCGTCGCGCACGCAGTAGGCGGCGATCGACGACGGCGAATCGATCGCGGACGGCCGCGTCATCCAGGCGATCCACCCCGCCCATAACCCGCAGACGATCAGCACGGCGACATTCAACGGCGTCCGGTAGCGGACGATCAGGTTGGCCAGCGGCAGGCGTTCCTTGCTCATGTGCATCTCCTTCGGTCGGTGCGCAGGCGGCGTTACTGGCCGGTGTAGGACGGCGCCTTCGCGTCGCAGGTCACGGACGCCGTCGCGCCGTCGGCGAAATGCAGCCGCAACGGCACCTTCGCGCCGGGCGCGACGGGCTGGCGCGGCTCCTCCAGCATCACGTGATAGCCCTTCGGCCTGAACGTCACCGTGCCGTGCGCGGGCACGTCGACCGCTTCGACGTGAACCATCTTCGCGGTGCTGCCGGCCGTCTGCGTTTCGTGCATCATCGCCATCCCGAAGGCGGGCGTATCGATGCCCGTGAGCGTGACGGGCTTGTCGCCGTCGTTCTTCAGCGTGAAATAGCCGGATGACGGCACCGTCGCCGGCATCGTGCGGATCCAGCATGCATCGGCCTGCACGGCCGACGCGGCGAACGTGGCGGGCGCCTGCAGCGCCAGCAGTGCGAACAGCAGGCTGGTCGGAATCGAGCGTTTCATTGTTGGTGTTCCTGATCGGGTAGGGAAGCGCGGGCAGCGTATGCGGTTACTTCAGCGTGAACGCGTAGCGGCCCTGCGTGCGATGGCCGTCGCTCGCCACCGCGACCCAGGCGACCGTGTACGTGCCGGGCGTCAGGTTCGCCAGTGCGACATGCATCCGCTTCCGGTTGCCGGCGTCGACCGCGGATTTCCCGTCGGCGACCGACTGGCCGTGGCTGTCGGTGACGACGATCGAACTGAATGCGGGTTCGAGCGTTTCGCTGAAGTCGATCGTGACCGCGTGCGGCGCGCTCGACAGCGTGGCGTCGGCGGCCGGTTCCAGGGTTTTCGGGTGCGCGTGCGCGTGTGCGGCCTGGGCGACGACGAAGCCGAGAGCGACGAGTGCGCCGCGGAGGAATGCAGTGGTTTTCATGACGGGATGATCCGGTTGGAAATGATAAGGAAAACGATGTATTCGAATTCGGTACACGGCCGCGCGTTCGCGCACGCGCAACCAGCGGGCGAGCGCACGCACGGCACGGCGCCGCGAGCAATACGGTCGAACATGATCGTCCTTCGAAACGTGACACGGCATGCACGCGCGGACGCGTGCGGACGGCGCGATGCGCTTCGGCATCACGCGCGGTGACGACGAATCAGGACGCGAGCGGCGGGGCGCGCGGCTGCGCGGCCGTGAGCGGCAGCGCGCGGCGCAGGCTTTCGAAGCGGGTTGCTTCGCGGTGCTGGAGCGGGTGGACGTTGGCCGCGAACGTCAGTTCGGGCGCGGGCAGGGCCGGCGTATGGGCGAGCAGGCTGCAATAGCCGCAGGCCTGCAGATGCGCCTGCAGGCTTTTCGACGACGCATCGCCGGCGTGGCCGCCGTCAGCCGGCGCGGCCGTGCAGTGGCCGGCAAGCAGTGCGTCGACGCGGCCTTGCGTCGTCAGCGCCTGCGAGATCGTCGGCGCGAGCGCCGTCATCAGGATGGCGAGCATCCCGATCAGACTGACGATCTTCCGGAAACGACGACTCAGCATGCGATGCGCGGGGCGGCGTAGGGTAACGATGGAGCGGATTATGCCATGCACCCGCGGCTAGGGCATGCGGGCACGCGGATACCGGGCATGACGTGCGCCGCGCTCACGCGTGCTTCGCCAGATATTTCGTGATCAGCATCATCTGCGCGGCCCAGCCGTGATCGTTCATCTCGCGCGCCTTCGCACGGCGCGCTTCGATCAGCTGGTCGAAACCCGTCTCGGTGACCGTCAGCAGCGTGCCGCCGTCTTTTTCCGCGAGCGCGAACGTGACGAGCGTCATCGGCTCGGACGTGTAATCGAAGTTCGGGTCGATCGCGAACGGGTGCCAGCGAAAGGAGAACAGTTGTTTCGGCTCGACGCGATCGACGACGATTTCGAACACAGTGCCCGCATACGGCTCCTGTGCCTTGGCGATGTCGTCGTCGACGCGCGTCGGCGTGATGCGGCCGAACAGCGGCTGGTCGGGCACGAACGGCCCGTCGAACGACACGCCGAACCAGATGCCGAATTCGCCGGCATTGCTGACGGCTTCCCAGACGCGCGCCAGCGGCGCGGCGAGCAAGGCTTGCTTCTCGATGCGATCGGTGGACTGGGTCATCATCTTCTCCAGGCAGGCATCATCGTTGCGGGACGGCGTGCGGCCGCGCGCCGCGTTCAGTCGATCATCACCGCGTCGGGCACGTCGAGCACGACATCCGAAGTCGCGACGGCCACGCACGGCAGCGTATAGCCGTCGGCCTTCTCCTCGCGGCTCAGGCCCGGCCATTCGATCGTATAGCGTACGCTGCCGCTGACGATCCTGCACAGGCAGCTTCGGCACGTGCCGTTGCGGCACGAGCGCGGCAGTCGGACGTGCGCGAACGCGGCGGCCTCGAGCAGCGTCAGCGAATCGGGCGCGTCGAATGTCGCGCCGAGCGGCTCGATGCGCACGAGAGGCGGGTGGTCGGGATCGGTCATGGGTGAAAGCGGGCGGCGAATCGGCAGCGAAGCGAGGCAAGGCAGCGCGATGCCGGAAGGCAACGCAAGCGCCAAGCATACCCGAAGCCGCCTGCGGCCGGCGCCCGTCGGGCGGGCAACCGGCCCGGAACGTGTCAGTGCCGGCGCAGGTAGCGGTACACGGTATTGCGCGCGAGCCCGAGCTCCCGCGCGGCGGCCGATACGTTGCCGCCGTGCCGTGCGAGCACGGCATCGATCACCGCGGCCTGGTGGCTCTGCAGCGTCGTCGCTTCGCGCACGTCGGCCGGTGCGGCTTGCGCCGCGGGTGCGTCGTCGCAGTCGAGCCAGAAATCGTCGGGCAGGTGCGCGAGCGTGATTTCGGCTTCGTCTTCGGCGAGCATGCCGGCCGTGCGCAGCACGTTGGTCATTTGCCGCAGGTTGCCGGGCCAGCGGTGCCGCATGAACGCGTCGAGCACGTCGGCCGCGAGGCGGCCCGGCATCGGCTCGCTGCGCGCCAGCCGCGCGAGGATCCGCTCGACCAGCGCGGGCAGGTCGGTGCGCGCGGCGAGCGGCGGCAGCGTGACCGCGAGCCCGTTGATCCGGTAGAACAGGTCTTCGCGGAACGTGCCTGCGGCGATCATCGCGCGCAGGTCGCGGTGGGTCGCGCAGACCACCCGCACGTCGACCGGCACCGCGCGTGCGCCGCCGAGCGGCATCACCGCGCGCTCCTGCAGTACACGCATCAGCCTGACCTGCTGCGCGAGCGGCATGTCGCCGATTTCGTCGAGAAACAGCGTGCCGCCGTCGGCCTGCACGATCTTGCCGGGGCTGCCGCGCTTGCGCGCGCCGGTGAACGCACCGTCCTCGTAGCCGAACAGTTCGGCCTCGATCAGCGAATCCGGCAGCGCCGCGCAGTTGACCGCGACGAACGGGCCGTCTGCGCGCGGCGATGCCTGGTGCAGCGCACGCGCGAGCCATTCCTTGCCGGTGCCGGTCTGGCCGAGGATCAGCAACGGCAGGTCGCGTCCGCGGATCTTCGCGACGCGTTCGAGCACGGCGGCCATCCGCGCATCGCCGGTGTCGAGCGTCGCGAACGTGATCGCGTCGGGGTCCGGCGCCCGCGTGCGCACGGCGGGGGCGGGCGGCGTGACGGCGACGGTCGTCTTGTGCGCTTCCGCGAATTCGCAGCGGGCGAGCACGCGCACGCCGGTCGACAGCGTGAGGCGGAACGGTGCGCCGGCCGCGCGGGCTGCGTGCTGCGCGAGCTGGCCGAAGTGCATGCCGAACAGCGCGTCGCAGCCTTGATGCTGCAATGCATCGAACGTCGCGCCGAGCTGGAATTGCGCGCTCCGGTTCGCGGCGATCAGCCCGCCGTCGGGGCCGAATGCGACGAGCCCGGCGAACAGCGAGTCGACGCAATCCTCGTGGGCGTGGAAGCGCAGCCGCAGCGCTTCCGCGCACTGGTTCGCGAACAGATGGTTCTCGATCAGCTGCGCGGACATCCGCACCAGCGCGAGCGTATGGGGGCTGAAGCCGCGCGGGTCGCCGCTCACGTCGAGCGTGCCGAGGGTGCGGCCGAACGGATCGATGATCGGCGCGCACGAGCAGGTGAGGATATGGTTCGCGCGCAGGAAGTGTTCCGACCCGTGCACGGCGACCGCCTGGCCCGATGCGAGCGCGGTGCCGATCGCGTTGGTGCCGCGTGCGCCTTCGGCCCATGACACGCCGGTGCACAGCGCGACGCGGTTCGCCTTCTCGATGAAGTCCGCGTCGCCGATGCTGTGCAGGATCACGCCGTCGGCATCGGTGAGCAGCACGAGGCTTTGCGTGTCGGCGATTTGCGCGTGGAGGTTTTCCATCACCGGGCGCGCGTGCGCGAACAATGCGTGGTTTGTGTCGAGCAGTTCGCGCAGTGCGAGCCGCGACAGCGGCGAGAAATCGGGGCGCTCGTTCGCGCGCAGGCCGACCGCGGTCGAACGGGCATGCGCCTGCGCGAGCAGGTCGGTGCGGCCCGCGGTGGCGGGCAGCACGAAAGATTGAGGCATGTCTTGTCTCCTGTCGACCAGAGTTAGCGCTTTAGCGCTTACTCTGGTCCCATGCTTCGCGGTCGGCCGGAGTTAGCGCTTTAGCGCTTACTCTGGTCCCATGCTTCGCGGTCGGCCGGAGTTGGCGCTTCAGCGCTTACTCTGGTCCCATGCTTCGCGATCGGCCCAAGTTGGCGCTTCAGCGCTTGCTCTGGTCCCACGCTTCGCGGTCAACCCGAATCCGCACATCAGCGCGTTCCGAGGCCCCCGCTTCGCAGTCGAACCCCTTGGACGCCCTGCACCGCACCATCCGCCACCCGGGCCGCCGCCGTCGATATCGCCTCATCATACAAGCGCCGCGCACGTTGTGCGACTGCGTACAAAAACCCCTTGCTTTTAAGCGCCCGCCTGCAATGATGGAAATGGAACACGCACGCGCCGTGTTCCGCATCGCAACATGCATGCGACGCGACATGCATCCGTTCGGGAGACGCATCATGGTTCGGACGGAACTGAGAGTCGTGCTGGCGGCCATCGCCACTTTCATCATGCTGGGCGGCATCGCCGTGGCGATCCACGGTCTGCTGTTCGACCTGAGCGACGCGGTGCAATACGGAGCGGCCGCGATTGCGGCGGGCGCCACGACCGCCGCGATCGCGCTGAACGTCTGGCCCACCGATCCTCACTGACGCCGTTCGGCAAAACGGTGCCGGATGTCGCGCTGGTCAGAGGAAATGCGCGTCGGAACGACGCACATCGCAAATTTTGCCTCCTGCGCGAAACCGTCTAAAGTGGAATGCAACCGGCATGCATTAGTCCGCGCCATACCCCCGTGGATCGTGCCTCTGCCGGCGAGCCCGCGTAAATTTTCGTCCGGCCGGTAGCGGACGACGGACGCGGTCATTTGCTTTCTACCGGTCGAGGCGGCTCCCATGCAGATCCATTTCACGAATGAGAAGCCCGAATATTCGGGGCGCGACCTGATGCTGGGTTTCACGGCGCTGGTCAATGGCGAGCGCGTCCAATGTCAGATCACCGCCGAGGCGCTGGAGGATCATTTCGGTGCGGCATCGCCGCGCTTCGAGGACATGGTCGGTGCGTACGATCAGCACCGCGAGCGGATCGAGGCAGCCGCACGGCGGTTGCTGTCCGAGACGCGCGCGCAATGCGTGACGCTGCGCAGCGGCTACGTGCGCTTCTACGAAGCGAACTGGCGCTGAGCCGGACGACCGGGCAGCGACGGAGCGGGCGCCGGATACCGGCGCCCGTGTCATATCGGCGCGGGCTCGTCCGGTAGATCGATCGCTTGTGCGGGACGATGCGCTGCACGGTCCGGGCATCGTGCGGCGCGATGGCGCGCCCGCGTTCCGTTTCGGTTGATCCCGTTTCGCTCAATCTGCGCCGATCAGCGCATACGCGCCGCTCGTTGCGTCGTGCGTGCGCGCGATGCGTGCGATGCGTGCGAAGCCTGCGTCGGCGAGGTGCATGCCTGCAATCAGCAAGCGATCCGAAGCGACTTCGGCGAGCGTGGCCGCGCGTGTCGCCGATGCCTGCGACGGATCGTGATCGAACGCGATCGACACGTCGGGGTGAGCAACCTGGATCGGCGCGAAATGCACGAGATCGCCCCAGATCAGCAGGCGCTCGCCCTGCGATTCGACGCGATAGCCGGTGTGGCCGGGCGTGTGCCCCGGCAGCGGCACGGCGGCGATACCGGGCAGCACGTCGCCTGCCGCGATGGTGCGCAGTTGCGCCGCGCAGGCGTCGAACGCGCGCCGCGCGATTCGGACATTGACGCGCGCGCGCTCGCTGGCCCTCTCGTACATATCGTCGTCCAGCCAGAACATGCGTTCCCGTTCGTCGATGAGCACCTCCGCTTGCGGAAAGGCCGGGCGCCCGTCTGCGTCGAGCAGGCCGCCGATGTGGTCCGGATGCGCGTGCGTCAGCAGGACCGTGTCGATCTCGCGTGCATCGATGCCGGCTTGCGACAGCGACGGACGCAGCAGGCCGCCCCAGTTCCGGATGCCGCCGGCACCGGTGTCGACGAGCACGGTGCGGCCGTTGCCGCGTATCACGTAGCAGTTGATGTTGACCGCCGACGGCGTGTGCATGCCGGCCCGGTGCATGATGCGGGTCGCGTCGTCGACGTCGATGTTCGACAGCAGATCGAGGCCGGCCGTCAGCGTGCCGTCGCTGATCGCGGTCACCGTGAAATCGCCGACTTGGCGGCGCGGGAAAGAAGGCCGTGGAACGGGTGCGCTCATGGGGTCAATGTCGGGCGTGAAGGTGGGTGGTGTCGTAGCCGAAGCAGCGGATGCGTGCGACGAATCCGGTGTGCCGGAGAATCTCGCGATCCAGTTCGGCCATGAACCGGTCCATCAATTCAGTGGTACGAAATGATGCGATGCGAAAGCGGATCTCCGCGCTGACCGGATGTCCTCGGCCGAGCCGGATCGGAACGTAGGCGACGTGGATCGTGCCGGGTGCGGCGCGCAACACCTCGGTGCAGAGCGTCTCGCAGGCTGACGACAGTGCATCGAGTGCCGCGCTGGACGGCATGCTCGTCCCGGGGATGAAAATCGTGACGCTGGGCATGGCCGGGCTCCCGTCAGCGTGCGGCCGACGTCGTCGTCGCGCTGACAAGCCGGTCGCCCATCGGCGCATAGCACCGGATCGCGGCGCCCGACGCATCCGACGCGAGCCGCGCCTGATCGTGATCGAGGACCGCCAGCCAGCGAGTGGCCGGCTGGCGGTCCAGCGCGACCGCATGCATGGCCGTGGCTGCGATACCTGCTCGCGCGAACGGGGCGGCGTCGTCGCAAACGGCCAGCCATTGATGGCCGGAGACGGCCGGCGCGGGTGCCGCGCTGTCGTACACGTTACGGCGCCATTCGACGATGTGCGGCTGCCAGCGCGCGAAATTGCCGCCGCCCTTGTCGCGATACTCGTCCGACGTCAGCACGTCCGGGCCGTCGATCGTATGCAGCGCGAGGTAGACGGGGCCGTCGCCGCCGAGGGCGCGAAAGCGTTGCGACGTGCGGAAGCCGGATACCGAGATCAGCGCCGGCAGTTTGACGCGGCTGTAGAAGTCGTTCCACCCGGCTTCGACGGCGGGCTCGGCGATGCTGCATTCAACGGCATAGATCATGACATCTCCACGGGTGGCGAGCGGCCTTCGGGCGCGATCGGCCGGCTCGACTGGTTGAGTTTTTGTCATGATAATGAGCGGAAGAATGGGCGGAAAACGATGATTCGTCACCGTTCAATGACATTTGATCAAGCCATGACCGACGGCGGTCGGACCGGGAGCAATCGTGACGCGACGCAGGATTCCGAGCAATTCGGCATTGATGGCATTCGAGGCCGCGGCGCGGCATGGGAGCTTCGCGCGCGCCGCCGACGAACTGGCGTTGACGGAAGGCGCGATCAGCCGGCAGATCGGCCGGCTGGAGACGTTCCTGGGCGTCGCGCTGTTCGAACGGGTCGGCAACCGCGTGCGGGTGGCGCCGAACGGCGCGCGCTACGCGGCGCAGGTTCGCGAAGTGCTGGACCGGCTCGAGCGCGACAGCCAGTACATGATGGGACAGCCCGGCGACGGCGGCAGCGTCGATATCGCCGTGACGCCGACGTTTGCGACGCGCTGGCTGATTCCGCGGCTCAAGGGATTCCAGACGCAGCATCCGAACATCACGGTGCATTTCGCCGATCGCGCCGAGCCGTTCGTGCTGGCCGGCAGCGGCTTCGACGCGGCGATTCACTTCGAGCATCCGGCCTGGGCCGGCATGCATACGTACCGGTTGTGCGAGGAGGTGCTGGTGCCGGTCTGCCATCCGTCGCTGCTCGCGGGCGGGCAGCCGGACACCTTGCTGGGCACGCTGCCGCGCCTGCACAAGCGCCAGACGCCCGATGCGTGGTCGGCTTACGTGCAGGAAACGGGGTTGCCCGTGAACAATCCGGCCGCCGGCGCCCGCTACGATCTTTACTCGATGCTGATCGCCGCGGCGCTGGCCGGGCTCGGCGTCGCGCTGGTGCCGCGCCTCTATGTCGACGCCGAAATCGCGCAGGGGCTGCTCGCGGCGCCCTGGCCGGACGGGCGGGGCGTGGTCAAGCGCTTCTGTCTCGTGTTGCCGGAGGCGCTGGAACTGGGCGAGGGGCCGTTGCAGACCTTCGCGCGCTGGGTGCTCCGGCAGGCGGACGCGTGACCTGACGTCGCCCGCACCAGGCGGGCGCCCATGTGAAACGACCCGGCCGCAAATGCGACCGGGTCGTCAGGGGCCGTCCTTCTCGCCATGCCGTTCGGTTCCGCGACAGGAACCGGGCGGCACTACACCTGAAGGTGGCGTCTTTTCATCATGCATCGCACCGATGCGCGTGCGTCACTCGCTGCCGAGATAGAAGAAGCGGAACAGGAACACGGCCGCGATGATCCACACGATCGGCTTGACCGTGCGGGCCTGGCCCGTCAGCAGCTTCAGGCCGCCGTACGCGATGAAGCCGAACGCGACACCGTTCGCGATCGAGTACGTGAACGGCATCAGCAGCGCGGTCAGCGCGGCCGGCACGGCTTCGGTCGCGTCGTCCCACGGCACGTCGACCATCTCGCGCAGCATCAGGCACGACACGTACAGCAGTGCCGGTGCCGTTGCGTAGCCCGGCACGACGCCGGCGAGCGGCGCGATGAACAGGCACGCGAGGAACAGCACGGCGACGGTGATCGCCGTCACGCCGGTGCGGCCGCCGGCCTGCACGCCCGATGCGCTTTCGATATACGCGGTGGTCGACGACGTGCCGAGCACCGAGCCCGCGACGATCGCGGTGCTGTCGGCGAGCAGCGCCTTGTTCAGGCGGTTCATCTTGCCTTCGACGAGCAGGCCCGCGCGGTTCGCGACGCCCATCAGCGTGCCGGTCGCATCGAACAGCTCGACGAGGAAGAACACGAGGATCACGTTGATGATGCCGGTCGACAGCGCGGCGCCGATGTCGAGCTTGAACAGCGTCGCGTCGATCGACGGCGGCGCGGAGAACACGCCGTGGAACTGATTGCCGCCGAAGAAGAACGACAGGACGGTGACACCGATGATGCCGATCAGGATCGCGCCGCGCACGCGCAGGTGGTCGAGCGTGACGATCGTGAAGAAGCCGATGATCGCGAGGATCGTCGTGGGCTTGTGCAGGTCGCCGAGCGTGACGAGCGTGGCCGGGCTGCCGACGATCACGCCCGAGGTCTTCAGCGAGATGATGCCGAGGAACAGGCCGATGCCGGCGGTGATCGAGATGCGCAGCGATTTCGGAATGCCGTTGACGATCGCCTCGCGCACGCGGAACAGCGTGACGAGCAGGAACAGGCAGCCGGAGATGAACACCGCGCCGAGCGCGGCCTGCCACGTGAAGCCCATCCCCTTGACGACCGTATACGCGAAATACGCGTTCAGGCCCATGCCGGGTGCGCACGCGATCGGATAGTTCGCGTACAGCCCCATGATGATCGATGCCAGCGCTGCGACGAGGCAGGTCGCGACGAACACGGATTCCTTCGGCATGCCGGCATCGCCGAGGATCGCGGGGTTGACGAAGATGATGTAGGCCATCGTCAGGAACGTGGTGACGCCCGCGAGTATTTCGGTGCGGAAGTCGGTGCCGGCTTCAGCGAAGCCGAAATACCGCTTGATGGATTCCATGAAGGCGTTTTCTCCGGTCGGGTTGTCGTGTTGCTTGTTGTTCGTGCCGAATTGTTGTAAGGCAGCGCGAGGCCGGCCTACTGTAACCAGCCACTATTGCCGCGCTATCGGCGGATTGTAATAGCGCGGATAGCTCGGACGATATAGTTGCGGGGCACGATCGGCCGCGTTCGCGCGAACGGTCGAACAGGCCGGCCGCGCGAGGAAGGCGCGCATTTTACCGGTTCGGACGAGGCGGGCAGGTAGAAACGATGGAAACGATTCGATGAGGGGCGGGGGGCCGGGCCGGCCGATGCGGGCGCAACGACATGACGGGCATGCGGCGCGGCCGCCGCGCGATGACATGCGACTGCAATGGCGCACCCGCATGCTGGCCGAACGCAGGACGGTCGCAATGCATGCGCGAACGCGCGCGGCATGACCGGCGCGGGTGCGCAGCGGCGTGCAGCGGCCATTCATCAGTCCAGGCGGTTGCAGATATCGGGCTATCCTGCGCCGAACCCGTTCCGTCCGCAACTGTCATTTCGCGACGCGGGCGCGACTGTGGTTTCTGTGTAAAAGATTGCAAGACGTCATCGCGTTAACCGGCAAGTCTTTCTAGGATAGATACACCGCGCACACACGCCGGCCAGTCGTTGCCGACGCGGGGGAGTCGCAGTCCGTGCAGGGCAGGCGGTGAAGTGCGGTGACGGTCGTTGCGCATTCGGGCAGGCGCGACCGGTTGCGATTGCCCGATGCGGGTTCGTCCGTCATCCCGGAGGTGAGCATGTTGAACTGGATCAGCCGTTGGGCGATGCGGCACGCCCCCACGCCGGAAAAAACCGCTGCGTCGATGCTCGTGACGGCGCGCATGGAACTGTTCGCAGCCGAACAGCGCGTCATCGATGCGAAATTACAGGCGGATTACTGGCGTACGCGGGTGTCATTTCTCGAGGAGGTGCAAAAGCAAGGCATCGACCCGTGGGTGACCTCGCAGGCGGCGCAACGCCCCGACCTCGATGCCACTCCCCGCAGCACGGGCCCGCGTCTCGCCGCCAGCACCTGATGCACGCGATGCATGCAAGGGTTGCGCACGGCGCGCGATCGCTCGCGGCACGCACGCGCGTGCCGCGTCATTCGATGCGCACCCGCGACGCATGGCGCCGCGGGTGCGTCCGTTTCCGGATGCGTTGATTCCGCGCGTTCCGGTGTCACGTCGCGCGACGGAATCGCGCATCATCACTCCCGTCTTCGCCATCGTCCGGCGAGCAAACGTTGCATTCGCGCGAGCGTGCGTCTCAGCCGTTCGCCGCGCCGCACGTACGCCGTCGTGATCGACGCTTCGGCCGGCCGGTCGTCATCGGTGCCGAGCCAGATGCGATCGCCGCGCGCGATGCGCAGCACGTCGCCGGGTTGCACCCAGTAGTCGTCGACGCTCGGCGGCCGCGTGATCCACAGCGGCGCACCGTGCGCACGAATTTCCGCATCGCCCGGCGCGCGCCAGGTCAGCGTCGTGCGCGGCGCAACCGCGAAACGGATCACGACGGTCGGTAACGCGATCGCGCCGGCGCGGCGCGAATCGGGACGGTCGAACAACGGGCTTGCCTGATCCATCGTCTTCTCCATTCGTTGAGCCGGACGGATGACGCGCACCAGAACAAAAAGGCCTCATCCGTTTCCGGTGAGGCCTCGTGTGACATGCGGTACTGCTCGGATGCTAACGCACAAGCGCCTCCCGTGATCCATTCTTTCGAATGTTCACCGGGCAATGATTCGCGATGGCGATGAGCTTGAACGTAGGCATGCGAACGAGTTTGTCGATGTCGTACGGCGTTGTCAACGACTATTTTCGAGAAACGTGGCGCGTCACGCGTCGCGCTGGGCGAGGCCGTTGACGAGCAGTTCGGACAGCAGGCCCGTCATGCCGTTCGGATGCGTGGCGGCGCGTGCCTTCAGCTGTTCGACGAGTTCGGCGTTGAGCTTGCACGCGAACGGCACGAGGCCCTGTTCCTGGTCGAGCTTGCGTTGCGCGCGACGATCGAGCTTCGCCGCGTCCTCGGCGCCCTTGCCGAAACGGGCGGAGCTCGACTGCTTCATCGCGTGCGTCAGCTTGAGCGCCTTGTTCTTTTCTAGATCGGTTTTCTTCATGGCCATCGCGGCACCTCCGGGAAATGAAGCCGCGATTGTACGCATTTCGGCGGACGCCGCCCGCCGACGCCGTGACGAAGCCGTCGACGAACCGGCTCATGCGCCCTTCGTCGTGCCCCAGTTGCCGCCGTGCGCGGCCGCCTGCGCGGCCGGCGAGCGCGCCAGATACGCGAGCGCCTGCTCGGTCGAGCCTTCGTGGTGCGGCGTATAGCCCGGCTTGAAATAGCGCAGCGCCGCGCCGATCACTTTCCAGAACGACGGCAGGTGCCCGCGCCGCGAACCCTTCCACCATGCGAGCACGAAACCCGGATAGCGGCCCGCGGCCGGATCGCGCCGGTACATGAACTTCGCGCCGCTCGTGATGAAGTAGAGCAGCAGCACGATCACGAACGCCATGTGCAGGCAGCGCTCCGGGTAGTTGCCGCCCATGTGGTTGTAGATGTCGAACGCGACGGTCCGGTGCTCGACTTCCTCCGCGCCGTGCCAGCGCAGCAGGTCGACCATCGTCGGGTCGGCACGGCCTTCGTCGAGCCCGTGCGCGTTGAGCACCCAGTTGCCGAGGTAGCCGAAGAAATGCTCGAGCGACGCGATCACCGCGAGCTGCTGCCGCAGCCAGAAGCGCGTATGGCCGATCTTCAGCCCGAACGGCGCTTCGCCCAGCACGCGCGTGAACAGCCAGTTCAGCTTCTGCGTGAACGGCTTCGTGTCGATCCCGTGCCGGTCGTAATAATGCTTGAGCACGCCGCCGTGCGAGCGCGAATGCACCGCTTCCTGACGCAGGAAGCCTTCGGCTTCGTCGCGCAGGCGTGCATCGGTGATGTGCGGCAGCGCCTTGTTGTACACGCGGCAGAACCACAGCTCGCCTTCCGGGAACAGCAGGTTCAGCGTGTTGATGATGTGCGTGCTGCCCGGGTCGTTCGGCACCCAGGTGATCGGCGTGTCGCTGAAGTCGAACTTCACGTGCCGGGCCTTGATCTTGTGATAGTCGGCGGTAGCGGTCATCTGTGTCTCCGTTCCTGTGCGGCGCGCTGCGCCGTCAATGCGATGCCATGCTGATGCGGGCGAGCATCCGGCCGAGCCACGGCATGAAGCGGCCGACGAAGCGCAGCGCATGCGCCTCGGTGCCCACCGCCACGACCGGGCGGTTGCGCAGCACGCCGTCGACCATCGCCTGCGCGACGGTTTCCGGCTTCAGGCCGCGCATCTGGTACCGCTTCGTCGCGCGCTTGCGCAGCCGCGCTTCGTCCTGTGCGTTGGCGCCCGCGTATTGCGTCGACGCCATGATTCCGGTTTCCGCGAAACCCGGGCACACGGCCGTCACGCCGATGCCTTTGTCCGCGAGTTCCGCGCGCATGCATTCGCTGAGCATCAGCACGGCGGCCTTCGTCGTCGCGTAAGCGGGCAGGTCGCGCGACGGCCCGAACGCGGCGGCCGACGCGGTGTTGACGATGTGGCCGCCCGCGCCGCGCGCGGCCATCTGCTGCGCGAACAGCCGCGAGCCGTGGATCACGCCCCACAGGTTCACGTGCAGGATGCGCTCCCAGTGCCGCTCGCTCGTGTCGAGGATGCCGCCGGCCATGCCGATGCCCGCGTTGTTGATCACGATGTCCGCGCCGCCGAGCTCGCTGCCGACCCATGCCGCGAGCGCTTCCATCTCGTCGGCGGCGCCGACGTCCACGCGTTTCGCGTATGCCTGCGCGCCGGTCAGCCCGAGCAGCAGCGCGGTGCGCTCGGCGCTCGCGAGATCGATGTCGCATGCGACGACGGTCGCGCCTTCGCGGGCGAACGCGAGCGCCGCGCAGCGGCCGATGCCGCTGCCCGCGCCGGTGACGACCGCGACCTTGCCGCTGAACCGGCCGCTGGTCGCGCGGCGGCGTGCGTTCGCGAGCGCGGGCGGTTCCTCGCCCGATTCGACCGCGTCGATCAGCTGCCCGGCGAGGCCCGCGAAGCGCGCGGGATCGGCGAGCGGCAGCCAGTGGCCGGCCGCGACTTCACGGCGGTAGTACTGCGGCACCCAGCGCGACAGGTTCTCGGACAGCGCCGGGCTCACGTACTTGTCGCCGAGCGGCACGATCGTCTGCACCGGTGCATGCGCGTAGCGCTCGCGCGGCGCGAACAGGCAGCGGATGAAGTTCGCGCGATAGAGGCGCACGCCGCGCGCGCCGTCGTCGGCCTGCGTCGGGCGCGGCGTGGCCGGCGTCTTCTCGATCCGGCGCAGCAGGCCCGGCCATGCGCGGCCCAGCCACAGTCGCCAGCCGAGTTCAGGGACGAACGGCAGGTGGAACAGGTACACGTACCACGAGCGCACGAGCTGGCCGCCGAGTTTGCCGAGCGACGAGGGCGTCGGGTGCAGCACGCGTTCGCGCAGCCAGAAGCCGACGTGATCGAGGCACGGCCCCGAGCACGACGTGTACGACGCGATGCGGCCGGCGAGCCGCGGATCGGTGACGAACTCCCAGCCCTGGATCGAACCCCAGTCGTGCGCGATCAGGTGCACCGCGCGGCCGGGGCAGAGCGCGTCGATCACCGCGACGAAGTCGTCGGTCAGCTTCGCGAGGTGGTAGTCGGCCGTGCGCTTCGGCACGCCGGACAGGCCCGCGCCGCGCACGTCGTAGGCGATCACGTAGTGCCTGCGCGCGAGCAGCGGCGCGACCTGCTGCCAGACGCTGCTGTCGTCGGGGTAGCCGTGTACGAGCACGACCGGCGAGCGGGCCGGGTCGCCCCAGGTTCGCACCGCGAGCGTCAGGTCGCCGGAGGCGACGGCCGTTTCGCTGTGGACCGATTCGAACAGGGCCAGCGGCGCTTCGTCGGAAAGAGGCTGCATCGTGAGTCCGTCGTTCAGGGATTCGGGAGGAAGGCGCAACGCGTGCGTGTCAGGCGGCGGCCTGCACGGTCGCGACGGCCGGCGCGCGTTCGGCCTGGCGGCGCTGCCAGCGGCGCACGTGCGGCAGGTCGTCGTCGAGCCAGTACGCGTCGTCGTCGGTGATCACCAGCAGTTCCTCGAATTTCGCGCCGACGCCGGCGAAGCCGAGATGCGGCTCCACGGCCCACAGGCCCGGCACGGGCGCGTGCTCGGAGCGGCGGTCGATCGACCACAGCGGCGACCAGCCCTGCTGCTTCGCTGCGCGGCCCTGGTCGAGCAGCAGGTTGCGTGTCGCGTTCAGCCCGAAGCGTGCGACGAAGCGCGGCTTCGACAGCTTGTGGATCTTCGCGACGCGATGCGCGAGCACCTTGAACGGATAAGCCTTGTGGCGCGGCTCGACGCCCTGGCGACGGCACAGCGCGTCGACCGCCTGTGCGACCTCGGCCATCGGACGACGCGCCTTCACGAGCTGCACGATCAGGTCGCGATGGTCCATCAGGTCGTCCTGCAGCTGTTCGAGGATCGGGTTGTGGCCGAGGCAGTGCGCGTAGCCGACGTCCGCGACGATCCCGTCGAGCACGGGCGCGACGTCGAGGATCACCGGCATGTCGGTTTCGAGCTGGCGGTTGCTCGGGAAGAACGCGAGGTTGAAGCCGCCCATGTGCTTCAGGCCCGAGAAGCCCTGGAACGCGGTGCGGTCGCCGAACCACGCGAACGGCTTGTGCAGCCAGTCGTGCACGCCGTTGTCCTGCAGCCATTCGGTCAGCAGGCGCGCGGCTTCCTTCTCGGTGATGCCGGGGTAGAGCATCGCGCCGACGGTCTCGACGCAGCGGTACGCAAGCTGCTGGACCGCGCGGAATTGCGGCAGATCGTCGAGGTGGACTTCCGGCAGCGGATGGTGGGCGGTCATGATGCGTCTCCGTGTGTCGGCCCGCGTTCGCGCCTCGGCGCGACGCGGGTCCGGTGCAAGGCTGGGGCGCTGATCAGGAATGCATCCGCCGGGGATCCGGAGGCGGGTTATTCAGTCAGCATTTAATGTGTCATTGGTCGATGTAAAGATCATAGCGGGTTCGACGTGGCGCGGAGGTGAGGATTTCTCCTAATGAAGGCCGAAATGGAGGGGAAGCTCTAGGTTGGCGGCGATCGGGGCGGACGGCCGTCGGGCGCACGCATCCCGAGCGGGGCAGCCGGCCGGGGAGCGCCACGCGAGGCCGCGGCGCGGGCCTGGCATGTCGCGCTGGATCAACTCCCTGTCGTGTCGCGGCGCGACGCTGTCAAATTGCCGAAATAATTTCGTCACATCATTCGCCCCCGATTCGAAGCCTTCGCGGCTTCGCGGGGCCGGTGTGCCGCGCGTCGCGCGGGGGCAGCGACCGAAGCCGATTCGACCTTCCTACGGAGACAGACCATGCAACGCCGCAAGTTCATGAACACCCTGGCCGCGGCGACCGCTGCGACGCCGCTGATGCTCAAGGCCGGCATGGCCGGCGCGAAGAGCGCGACCGCGCCGGACGCGCTGGACCCGGGCCGCTGGTCGCCGTTCAACGCCGCGCGCCTGCAGGCGGTACTCGACCAGCACGGCGTCGCGAGCGCGCGCTACGACGGGAAGCGCCGCCCGTATGCGGTGTTCGACTGGGACAACACGTGCATCATGAACGACTGCGAAGAAGCGTTGCTGATGTACCAGATCAACCATCTGCAGTACAAGCTGACGCCGGACGAGTTCGTCGGCGTGATGTGGAAGGACGTGCCGAAGGGCGCGTTCATGAAGGACTACACGACCGTCGACGGCAGGCCGGTGACGATGGAGGATCTCGCCGCCGACGTCGAGTCCGACTACCGCTGGCTCTACGCGAACTACAAGGGGTTCGGCGGCGACAAGAGCCTCGACGAGATTCGCGAGACCGACCAGTTCAAGGATTTTCGCGCGAAGCTGTACTTCATGTACGACGCGATCTGCGATACGCATCCGCTCGAAGTCGGCTACAAGTGGATCATCTACTTCTACAAGAACATGACGACCGCCGAGCTGCAGGCGATGGCGGAAGCGTCGAACAACTACGGGATCGGCGACGCGCTGCGCAAGGTCCGCTACGAAAGCCCGAAAGCGCTGCCGGGCAAGGCCGGCGTGGTGGCCGACACGCATTTCCACGGCATCCGCATTCACGAGGAAATCCGCGCGGTGATGCATACGCTGCGTGCGAACGGCATCGACGTGTACGTGAGCACCGCGTCGCTCGACGATGTCGTGCGCGTATTCGCCGGCAATCCGAACTATGGTTACGGCGTGCCGCCCGAGAACGTGATCGGCCTGCGTCTCGACATGCAGGACGGCAAGTACACGAGCACCTATCCGGCCGGCTGGCATTTCAACTGGGGGCCCGGCAAGACGGTGGGCATCCGCAACGTCCTCGCGTCGAAGAAGGGCTACGGCCCGCTGCTGGTGTTCGGCGACAGCGACGGCGACGCGTGGATGCTGCGCGACTTCAAGGACACCGCGGCCGGCGTGATCGTGAACCGGATGAAGAAGGGCGAGATCGGCGCGGACAGCAAGCTCGCGGCCGAGCAGATCGGCAAGCCGGACGCGCGCTTCCTGCTGCAGGGCCGCGACGAGCACACGGGGCTGATGATCCCGGACGAGAAGTCGATCAAGTACGGCAAGACCGACCGAAAGCTGCTGGCCTGACGTGGGCCGGGCGCCGGGCATCCGGCATCCGGCTTCCGGCCGCGGCGGCCCCGCGCCCGAGCGTCGCCCGTCGGCATCGGCCGCAGCGTCGCTCGGGCCGGCGCACGCGCGTCTCACTGCTCGCGCGGCGGCCTCAATCGCTCCAGCAACGCCCCCAGCAGATCCACCGGCAGCGGAAACACGATCGTCGAATTCTTGTCCGCCGCGATCGTCGTCAGTGTCTGCAGGTAGCGCAGCTGCATCGCCTGCGGCTGCAGCGCGAGCCGCTGCGCGGCCTGCAGCAGCTTCTCCGACGCCTGCAGTTCGCCTTCCGCATGGATCACCTTCGCGCGCCGCTCGCGTTCGGCCTCGGCCTGCCGCGCGATCGCGCGGATCATCGTCTCGTTCAGGTCGACGTGCTTGATCTCGACCGTCGACACCTTGATGCCCCACGCATCGGTCTGCGCGTCGAGCGTCTTCTGGATGTCGGCATTCAGCTGCTCGCGTTCGGCGAGCAACGCGTCGAGCTCGTGCTTGCCGAGTACCGCGCGCAGCGTCGTCTGCGCGAGCTGGCTCGTCGCCTCGAAGAAGCGCGCGACCTGGATCACGGCCTTCTCCGGATCGACGACGCGGAAATACACGACCGCATTGACCTTCACCGACACGTTGTCGCGCGTGATCACGTCCTGCGCGGGCACGTCGAACACGACGGTGCGCAGGTCGATCCGCACGACCTGCTGGACGATCGGGATGATCAGCACGAGCCCCGGCCCCTTCACCTTCCAGAACCGGCCGAGCATGAAGACGACGCCGCGCTCGTACTCGCGGAAGATGCGGATCGACGATGCGACGAGCACCACGACGAAGACGATCAGGACGCTGCTGAAGCCAAACGTGTAGCCCATCATGACGGTGCTCCCTGGTGTTGTTGTTCGTGTGCCGGCACGTCGTAGAGCGGCGCGACGGTGAGCGTCAGCCCGTGGCGGCCGGTCACGCGCACGCGGCAACCGGCGGCCAGCGGCGTGCTGCTCGCGACGCGCCAGCGCTCGCCGTGCACGCGCGCCCAGCCCGCCGCCGACGGTGCGGCGCCGGCCGCGCCCTGCGGCTGGTCGGCGTGCAGGCCGTCGTCGAGCACTTCGCCGATGCTGCCGACCATCGCCTCGGCGCCCGTCACCACCGGCCGCCGCCGCGCGCGCAGCGCGACGCTCGACACGACGGCGACGAGCAGCCCGCCGCCGGCCGCGAGGCCCACGATCACCGGCCACGGAATGCCGTAGCCGGGCACGTCGGTGTCGATCAGCATCAGCGCGCCGATCGTGAACGACACGATCCCGCCGAACCCGAGCACGCCGAAGGTCGGCAGGAACGCCTCGGCGACGAGGCAGCCGAGCCCGAGCAGCACGAGCCCGAGGCCCGCATAGCTGACCGGCAGCAACTGCATCGCGAACAGCCCGATCAGCAGGCAGATGGTGCCGGCGACGCCCGGCAGCACGAAGCCGGGATTCGCGAACTCGAAGAACAGCCCGTAGATGCCGATCGTCAGCAGGATCAGCGCGACGTTCGGATCGGTGATGATCGACAGGAAGCGGCTGCGCCAGTCGGGCGCCAGCACGACGAGCGGTGCATGCGCGGTCGCGAGGTGCAGCGTGCCGGCGGTCGTCGTCACGGTGCGCCCGTCGAGCTGGCGCGCGAGGTCGGCCGGGTCCTGCGCGACCAGGTCGACGACATGCTGCGCGCGCGCCTCCGTTGCCGACAGGCTCAACGCCTCGCGCACCGCGCGCTCGGCCCACTCGGCATTGCGTCCGCGCAACTGCGCGAGGCCGCGGATGTACGCGGCGGCGTCCTGGGTCGCCTTGCGGATCTCGGTCGACTGCGTGTCGTTCGGCAACTCGGCTGGCGTTGCGGATGCGCCGGACGCGCCGGCCGGCGACGGCTTCGTCGCCCCCGGCGCTCCCGGCGCGCCGCCGCCGATGCCGAACTGCACCGGCGACGCCGCGCCGAGATTGGTGCCGGGCGCCATCGCGGCAATGTGGCTCGCGTAGACGATATAGGTACCGGCGCTCGCAGCCCGCGCGCCACCCGGCGCGACGAACGCGGCGACCGGCACCGGCGAGCCGAGGATCGCCTTGATGATCAGCCGCATCGACGTGTCGAGCCCGCCGGGCGTATCGAGTTGCAGGATCGCGAGCGGCGCGTGCTCGCGCGCCGCGCGGTCGAGCGAGCGGACGATGAAGTCGGCGCTGGCCGGCCCGATCGCGCCGTTGACCGGAATCACGACGACCGGCGGCGCGGCGACGGGTGCGGTGGCGGGCTGGGTAGCGGGGGGCGGCGCGGCAACCGCCGCGCACACGACGAGCAGCGCCGCGAACAGCGCGGCGCGCGCGACCCGCGCGGACAGCGGGTGACGGGGGCGGCCGCCGGGCGAAGCAGGTGCCGGCGGCGGCCCATGACGGTGAATGTGCATCGGGGCGTCCGGGCGGCGCGCGGCCGCACGCCGTCCGGCTCGCGGAAAGGGCGTTGGCCCGATATTTGAAGATTAGGCGGTTTCGGCGGAAAGCGCGAAGGCGGTGCCGCCGGCCGCGCACTCAGCCGGCGGCGCCGCCCCGCGCGAGCGCTTCTTCCCGGTACTGGGCCGGGCTGCGCCCGCTCCATTTGCGAAACGCGCGGTAGAACGCGCTCGGTTCCGCGAAACCGGCGGCGGCCGCGACGTCGGCGATGGTCCGCGCCGGATCGGCCAGCGCCTCGAACGCGAGGTCGCGCCGCAGCGTGTCCTTGATCGACTGGTACGCGTGGCCTTCCTGGTGCAGCTTGCGGCGCAGCGTCGCCTCGGCCACATGCAGCCGCGCGGCCATCCCGCCGGCGCCGGGCCACGCGGCGGGCGGCATCCCGCGCAGCACCGTGCGCACGCGCTGCGCGAGCGCGTTCGGGTTGCGGTACTTGACGATGAAGCTGGCCGGCGCATTGCGCAGGAAGGTCTTCAGCGTCTTCGCGTTCTGCACGACCGGCAGCGTCGCGAATTCGGGATCGAAATCGACATACGAATCGGGCTGGTTGAAGCGCATGTCGTCGCACAGCATCGACGGGTATTCGTGGTCGGCCGGCGGCGTGTCGCAGCGGAAGCTCGCGTGCAGCAGCGGGATGCGTCGCCCGATCAGCCAGCAGGTGAGCCCGTACACGATGATGAAATAGGTCGCGTACGTAAACATCGCGGGCGCCGCGGCGCTGTTGCGGTGCACGAAGCGCAGCCGCACGCGCTGCGGGTTCGCGTCGAGCTCCGCGTGCAGGTCGTCGAGCACGCAGTGCATGAAATTCACCGCGCGCGCCATCGCGTGCAGCCCGTCCTGCGCGGACAGCGCGGCCTGGCTCATCGCGATGAAGCTGCCGCTGCGCATCGGGTGGCGATCCTGCCCGAAAAACTCGTCGTCGAGCGCGCGCGCAATCGCGTTCCACAGCGCACCGTATTGCTGCGCCGACACCCGCGCGCGCGGCTGCGCGAGCAGCGCGGGCGCGATGCCGGCCTGCGCGAGCAGCGGCTCGGCCGCGACGCCGCGCCGGGTGGCGAGCGCGACGCTGTAGGCGACGAGGCTGATCGCGACGGTTCCCTTCTCTTCCTGCTTCATCGAAGCCGCCGGTATGGCAAAAACGCTCAGTGTAAATGAGCGGCGCGAGCATCGAACAGTCGCGCGCGCTTGCCTACACTTGTTGCATCGAAACGAAAGGTCGGTCGCGGTACGCGGCCGCGGGAGACAGCAGCGCCATGGACGAGCTTTACACCGAAGACCAGCGGATGATCCGCGACGCCGCGCGCGCTTTTGCCACCGAGGTGCTGGCACCGCACGCCGCGCAGTGGGACCACGACGCGCACCTGCCCGACGCCGTCGTCGCGCAGCTCGGCGAACTCGGCCTGCTCGGGATGATCGTGCCGCAGGAACTGGGCGGCGCGTATACGGATTACGTCGCCTATGCGCTGGCGATGGAAGAGATCGCGGCGGGCGACGCCGCCTGCGCGACGATGATGAGCGTGCACAACTCGGTCGGCTGCGGGCCGATCCTCGGCTTCGGCACGCCCGCGCAGAAGGATCGCTGGCTGGCCGAGATGGCGGCGGGCCGCATCATCGGCGCGTTCTGCCTGACCGAGCCGCAGGCCGGCTCCGAGGCGCACAACCTGCGCACGCGGGCGGAGCTGCGCGACGGCAAGTGGGTGCTGAACGGCGCGAAGCAGTTCGTGACCAATGGCCAGCGCGCCGGCGTCGCGATCGTTTTTGCCATGACCGACCCGGAAGCCGGCAAGCGCGGCATTTCCGCGTTCCTGGTGCCGACCGACACGCCGGGCTTCATCGTCGGCAAGCCGGAGAAGAAGATGGGCATCCGCGCATCCGACACGTGCCCGATCACGTTCGAGAACTGCGCGATTCCGGAAGAGAACCTGCTCGGCAATCGCGGCGAAGGGCTGAAGATCGCGCTGTCGAACCTGGAAGGCGGGCGCATCGGCATCGCCGCGCAGGCGCTCGGCATCGCGCGCGCCGCATTCGACAAGGCGCGCCGCTATGCGGGCGAGCGCGTGCAGTTCGGCAAGCCGCTCGCCGAGCACCAGGCGATCCAGCAGAAGCTCGCCGACATGGCCACCCAGATCAACGCGGCGCGCCTGCTCGTGCATCACGCGGCGAAGCTGCGCACCGCCGGGCTGCCGTGCCTGTCGGAAGCATCGCAGGCGAAGCTGTTCGCGTCCGAGATGGCCGAGCGCGTGTGTTCGGACGCGATCCAGATCCACGGCGGTTATGGCTACCTCGTCGATTACGAAGTCGAGCGCCACTATCGCGACGCGCGCATCACGCAGATTTACGAAGGCACCAGCGAAGTGCAGCGGATGGTGATCGCGCGACAGCTTTGAGTCGCGACGCGCGCGCCATCGACAACCACGCAAACAACCAGACATACAGGCCGGCAAACAGGCAGGGCACGAGGGCAGCGCGGCAAACGCGGCACGCAACGACGTGACCGTGCGCCGCGTGATACGGAACCGGGCATTCGCTGCAGCGCGTGCCCGGTTGACCGCTGGGCATGGAGACTCGCCAAGGCATGGGACGTGAGTAAGCGCTAAAGCGCTAACTCACGTCGACAGGAGACGACACGATGACGGTACAGGCATTCCTGGACGCACGCGACTTTCTGCTGCGCCATCGCACCGACTACGAAACCGCTTACCGCGATTTCGAATGGCCGGTGCTCGATGCGTTCAACTGGGCGCTCGACTACTTCGACCCGATGGCGCGCGGCAACGACAAGCCCGCGCTGTGGATCGTCGATGCGGCGACCGGCACGGGCGACCCGTATTCGTTCGCGCAGATGTCCGAGCGCTCGTCGCGGATCGCGAACTGGCTGCGCGGCATCGGCGTCGTGCGCGGCGACCGGATCCTGCTGATGCTGCCGAACCGTGTCGAGCTGTGGGACGCGATGCTCGCCGCGATGAAGCTCGGCGCGATCGTGCTGCCCGCGACCACGCAGCTGTCGGCCGACGACGTGCGCGATCGCGTGCAGATCGGCGGCGCGAAATACGCGATCGTCGACGAGAACGAAACCGCGAAGTTCGAACAGGCCGATCTCGGCCTCGCGCAGAAGATCGTCGCCGGCGCGCCGCGCGCGGGCTGGCTCGCGATGAACGACGGCTATGCGGCGAGCGCCGCGTTCGAGCCGGACGCCGTCACGCACGCGAGCGATCCGATGCTGCTGTACTTCACGTCGGGCACGACGTCGAAGCCGAAGCTCGTCGAGCACACGCATCGCACCTATCCGGTCGGGCACCTGTCGACGATGTACTGGGTCGGCCTGCAGCCGGGCGACATCCACTGGAACATCAGCTCGCCGGGCTGGGCGAAGCATGCATGGAGCTGCTTCTTCGCGCCGTGGAATGCGCAGGCGTGCGTGTTCGCGTTCAACTACGCGCGCTTCGAGCCGAAGGTCGTGCTCGATGCGCTCGTCAAATACCAGGTGACCACGCTGTGCGCGCCGCCGACCGTGTGGCGCATGCTCGTGCAGCAGCCGCTCGCGTCGTTCGACGTGAAGCTGCGCGAGATCGTCGGCGCGGGCGAGCCGCTCAATCCCGAGATCATCGAGCGCGTGAAGAAGGCGTGGGGCATCACGATTCGCGACGGCTACGGCCAGACCGAAACCACCTGCCTGATCGGCAACACGCCGGGCCAGCCGGTCGTCGCGGGCTCGATGGGGCGGCCGCTGCCCGGCTACCGGATCGCGCTGCTCGACCCGGACGGCGCGCCGGTGACCGAAGGCGAGGTCGCGCTGCCGATCGGCGCCGGCGTGACGCGCCCGGTCGGCCTGATGACCGGCTATGCGAACAATCCCGACGCGACGGCCCACGCGATGCGCGACGGCCATTACCGCACGTCGGACATCGCGATGCGCGGCGACGACGGCTACTACGTGTACATCGGCCGCGCGGACGACGTGTTCAAGTCGTCCGACTACCGGCTGAGCCCGTTCGAACTGGAAAGCGTGCTGATCGAGCATCCGGCGATCGCGGAAGCGGCCGTCGTGCCGAGCCCGGACCCGCTGCGGCTGTCGGTGCCGAAGACTTTCATCACGCTTCGCCAGGGCTACGAGGAAAGCCCCGCGCTCGCGCTGGAGATCTTTCGCTTCTCGCGCGAGAAGCTCGCGCCGTACAAGCGCATTCGCCGCCTGCAGTTCGCGGAGCTGCCGAAGACGATCTCGGGGAAGATCCGTCGCGTCGAGCTGCGCCGCCGCGAGATCGAGCGCGGCGACGATGCGACCACGCGGATGCCCGGCGAATACTGGGAAGAAGATTTCGCCGCCGAACTGAAATGACCGGCCGCGGGCCGCGCGCGCCGCGCTTTTGCCGTGCGTCGCCGGCCACCATACTGAACCGAACCGGCCGCGCGTGGCATCACGCCATGCGGCCCACTGCAAGGAGAGTGCACTGATGAACGCGAATCCGACGCCCCGCACGGGGCAAGACGTGCCGACGGTCAAGCTGCTGATCGACGGCGCCTTCGTCGAGTCCACCACGAGCGAGTGGCGCGACATCGTCAACCCGGCGACGCAGCAGGTCCTCGCGCGCGTGCCGTTCGCGACCGGCGCCGAAGTCGACGCGGCCGTGCAGGCCGCGCACGCCGCGTTTGCGACGTGGAAGAACACGCCGATCGCCGCGCGCATGCGCATCATGCTGAAGTTCCAGGATCTGGTGCGCGCGAACCTGCAGCGCATCGCGAAGACGCTGACGGCCGAGCAGGGCAAGACGCTGCCCGATGCCGAAGGCGACATCTTCCGCGGCCTCGAAGTGGTCGAGCATGCGTGCTCGATCGGCACGCTGCAACTCGGCGAATTCGCGGAGAACGTCGCGGGCGGCGTCGACACCTACACGCTGCGCCAGCCGCTCGGCGTGTGCGCGGGCATCACGCCGTTCAACTTCCCCGCGATGATTCCGCTGTGGATGTTCCCGATGGCGATCGTATGCGGCAACACGTTCGTGCTGAAGCCGTCCGAGCAGGATCCGATGTCGACGATGCAGCTCGTCGAACTCGCGATCGAGGCCGGCGTGCCGAAGGGCGTGCTGAACGTCGTGCACGGCGGCAAGGAAGTGGTCGACGCGATCTGCACGCATCCGCTCGTGAAGGCGATCTCGTTCGTCGGCTCGACGGCGGTCGGCACGCACGTGTACAAGCTCGGCAGCGAGCACGGCAAGCGCGTGCAGTCGATGATGGGCGCGAAGAACCACGCGGTGGTGCTGCCCGATGCGAATCGCGAGCAGACCCTCAACGCGCTGGTCGGCGCGGGCTTCGGCGCGGCCGGGCAGCGCTGCATGGCGACGTCGGTCGCGGTGCTGGTCGGCGAGGCGCGCGACTGGCTGCCCGATCTCGTCGCGAAGGCGAAGCTGCTGAAGGTGAACGCGGGCGCGGAAGCCGGCACCGACGTCGGTCCGGTCGTGTCGCGCGGAGCGAAGGCGCGCATCCTGTCGCTGATCGAAGCGGGCGTGAAGGAGGGCGCGAAGCTCGAGCTCGACGGCCGCGACGTGAAGGTGGCCGGTTACGAGGAGGGCAATTTCGTCGGCCCGACGATCTTCTCCGGCGTAAAGACCGACATGTCGATCTACACGCACGAGATCTTCGGTCCGGTGCTGGTCGTGCTCGAAGCCAACACGCTCGACGAAGCGATCGCGCTCGTCAACGCGAACCCGATGGGCAACGGCGTGGGCATCTTCACGCAGAGCGGCGCGGCGGCACGCAAGTTCCAGAGCGAGATCGACGTCGGCCAGGTCGGCATCAACATCCCGATCCCGGTGCCGGTGCCGTTCTTCAGCTTCACCGGTTCGCGCGGTTCGAAGCTCGGCGATCTCGGCCCGTACGGCAAGCAGGTCGTGCAGTTCTACACGCAGACCAAGACGGTCACCGCGCGCTGGTTCGACGACGACACGACGGCCGGCCCGGTGAACACGACGATCCGGCTGCATTGAGCCGCGGAGGACACGAACATGAAGATCGGTTTTATCGGACTGGGCCACATGGGTGCGCCGATGGCGCTGAACCTGTTGAAGGCCGGCCATGAAGTGCATGCGTTCGACCTGAGCGCCGACGCATTGCGCGCGCTGCAGGACGCCGGCGCGCAGGTCGCCGCATCGCCGCGCGACGCGGCATCGGGCGCGGCCTTCGTGATCACGATGCTGCCGGCCGCGCCGCACGTGCGCTCGGTGCTCGCCGGCGAGAACGGCGTGCTGGCCGGCCTCGGCGCCGGCGCGACCGTGATCGATTCGAGCACGATCGACCCGGCGAGCGCGCAGGCGTTCGGCGCGCTCGTGCGCGAGCACGGCGGCGCGTTCGTCGACGCGCCGGTGTCGGGCGGCACCGGCGGTGCAGCGGCCGGCACCTTGACCTTCATGGTCGGCGGCAGCGATGCGGATTTCGAGCGCGTGAAGCCGGTGCTCGCCGGGATGGGCAAGAACATCGTCCACTGCGGGCCGACGGGGATGGGGCAGGTCGCGAAGGTCTGCAACAACCTCGTGCTCGGCATCTCGATGGCGGCCGTGTCGGAGGCGATGTCGCTCGGCGTCGCGCTCGGCATCGACCCGAAGGTGCTGGCCGGCATCGTCAACACGTCGACGGGCCGCTGCTGGAGCTCGGACACCTACAACCCGTATCCGGGCGTGATCGACACCGCGCCGTCGTCGCGCGGCTACAGCGGCGGCTTCGGCACCGACCTGATGCTGAAGGATCTCGGCCTCGCGAACGACGCCGCGAAGCAGGCACGCCAGCCCGTCTATCTCGGTGCGCTCGCGCAGCAGCTGTACCAGACGATGAGCAGCCGCGGCGACGGGCAGCTCGATTTCTCGGCGGTGATCCGCCTGTACCAACCGGCCACCAAGAAGGACGCCTCATGATCGAACTGGACTACGTCGACGACGGCGCGATCGCGTGCGCGACGCTCAAGCGTCCGCCCGCGAACGCCTTCACCGCCGACGGCCTGCAGCAGCTGCAGGCCACCGTCGCCGAATTGAATGCGAACCCGCGTGTGCGCGCGCTGGTGATCACCGGCGACGGCCCGAAGTTCTTCAGCGCGGGCGCGGACCTGAACACGTTCGCCGACGGCGATCGCGCGGTCGCGCGCGCGATGGCCGCGCGTTTCGGCGCGGCATTCGAGGCGTTGCACGACGCGCGCGTCGTGACGATCGCGGCGATCAACGGCTATGCGATGGGCGGCGGCCTCGAATGCGCGCTCGCGTGCGACCTGCGGATCGCCGAGACGCACGCGCAGATGGCGCTGCCCGAGCCGTCGGTCGGCCTGCTGCCGTGTGGGCTCGGCACGCAGACGCTGCCCTGGCTCGTCGGTGAAGGCTGGGCGAAGAGGATCATCCTGGCCGGCACGCGCGTCGACGCGGCGACGGCCCTCAGGATCGGCCTCGTCGAGGACGTCGTCGAAAGCGGCGCGGCCCGCGATGCGGCGCTGGCGCTCGCGCGCAACGTCGCGCGGCAGAGCCCGCATGCGGTCGCCTACAGCAAGGAGCTGATCGGCCTCGCGCGCCGCGGCGTGCCGCGCGGCGCGGCGCTCGCGGTCGAGCGCGAGCGCTTCGTCGACCTGTTCGACACCAACGATCCGCGCGAGGGCGTGGCCGCGTTTCTCGGCAAGCGCGCGCCGCAATGGCACACCGACGGGGAGTCGCAACGATGAGCACGCCGGTGACGACTCATGACAGCTTCGCGCAACCCGCGCCGGAGGTGCTGTTTCGCGTGGTGAACCGCGTGGCGCTCATTACGCTGAACCGGCCGGCCGCGCTCAATGCGTTGTCCTATTCGATGATCGGCGAGCTGGCCGCGCTGCTCGAACGTTGCCGCACCGACGACCAGATCGTCGCGGTCGTGCTGCGCGGTGCGGGCGAGAAGGGCTTCTGCGCGGGCGGCGACGTGCGAGCGCTGCACCGAATGGTCGCGCAGCGCGAGACCTGGCTGCCGTTCTTCGTCGACGAATACCGGCTCGACTACGCGATCCACACGTTCCCGAAGCCGGTGGTCGCGCTGATGGACGGCGTGACGATGGGTGGCGGAATGGGGCTCGCGCAAGGCGCGGCGCTGCGCGTCGCGACCGAGCGCAGCAAGATCGCGATGCCCGAGACGCGCATCGGCCTCGTGCCCGACGTCGGCGCGACGCATTTCCTGTCGCGCATGCCGGTCGAGCTCGAACTGTACGTGGGGCTGACGGGCGCGATGCTGTCGGGCGCCGACGCGCTGAGCGCGAAGCTCGCGGATCTGTGCGTGCCGTCGGCGTGGCTCGATACGTTCGAGACGCGCATCGACAGCATCAAATGGGACGGCGACGTGCTGCCGGCGCTGCGCAAGGTGTTCGAGCCGCCGTGCAACGTCGTGCCGCATGCGGCGCTCGATACGCAGATGGCGTGGATCGTCCGTCACTTCGACAAGCGCTCGACCGTCGAGCGGATCGTCGCGACGCTCACGCAGGAGCTCGCGCGCGACGAGCTGTCGCGCGAGCACCGTCAATGGCTGCAGGCGACGCTCGATGCACTCGCCGGCCATTCGCCGACGATGTTGTGCGTGACGCGCGAAGCGCTGCTGCGCGGACGGCAGATGACGCTCGCCGAATCGTTCCGGATGGAGCTCGGCATCGTCGCGCGCGCGATCGAGGAGGGCGACTTCTGCGAAGGCGTGCGCGCGCATCTCGTCGACAAGGATCGCAAGCCGCGCTGGGCGCCGGCGTCGCTCGTCGAGCTGCGCGCCGAGCGCGTGCGGCATTTCCTGACGTCGCCGTGGAAACTGTTCGCCCATCCGCTCGCCGATCTCGGCGCGGCGTGAGCGCCGCGTGACGGCCCGGCGCGCCCGTGCGGCGCGTCGGTTTCAACCGGTTTTCTTGAGGCTCGCGGGCTCCGGCCGCTCGATCATCGGCGGCACCGCCTGAACGAGCGCGTCGATCACGCAGCGCGTCTTGCGCGGCAGGTAGCGCGTTTTCGGCCAGATCGCGTGAATGTCGCCTTCGCATACGAAGCAGCGGTCGAGCACGACGACCATCTCGCCGCGCTTCACGTAATGATCGAGCAGCCAGCTCGGCAGCCACGCGATCCCGAACCCCGATGCGCCGGCCGCCGCGATCGCCTGCACGTCGTCGAAGCTGAGCTGGTGCGGCATGTCGATGCGCACCGTCGAGCCGTCCGGCGCGCGCAGGTCCCACGGCTGCGCGACGCCCGAGCGTGAGTACGCGATCGTCCGGTGGTTCCTCAGATCGTCGAGCGATTGCGGCATCCCGTAGCGCGCGAGATACGACGGCGCGGCGCCGAGGCTCCCGTATTGCGTGCCGAGCCGCCGCACCGCGAGGCTCGTGCTGTCCGCGAGCGAACCGATCCGCACCGCGAGGTCGATGCCTTCCTCGACCAGGTCGACGAAGCGGTCGGTGATCGACACGTCGATCCGCAGGTGCGGATAGGTGCGCGCGAGATCGAGCACGATCGGCGTCACGCAGTGATGCCCGAACGCGAGCGGCACGCTCAGCCGCAGCTTGCCGCGCGCTTCGTTGCGGCCGCAATCGAGATCGGCTTCGGCCGCTTCCAGCTCCGCCAGCGCGCGCACGCAGCGGTCGTAGTACGCCTGGCCGTCGTCGGTCAGGCTCTGGCTGCGCGTCGTGCGCTGCAGTAGCCGCGCGCCGAGCCGCTTCTCGAGCCGCGCGATCGCCTTGCCGACCGCCGAGCGCGTCATGTCGAGCCGTTCCGCGGCGAGCGCGAAGCTGCCGGATTCCACGACCTGGACGAAGGTCGTTACGCCGTCGAGTTTGTCGGTCATGGCGGGGTGTGCTGGGGTTGCCCCAATTGCGTCCTGTGATTCCCGAGTCCGGGGAAATGGACGCATCAATGGGGAGGGAAATTCTCACTATAGTACCGATTCCCGCCCAGCGTGCGTTGCCGGCCGCACGCGGCGCATCCTTCTCACCTGGAGGCGCACGGCCTGTCGAGGGCCGTCGCGCAATACGCATGACCCTATCCGACTCCCGCAGGAATGCGGTCGCGCTGGCGGCCGTCTGTCTCACGTCGCTGATGTTCGGCCTCGAGATCTCGAGCGTGCCGGTGATCCTGCCGACGCTCGAACGCGTGCTGCACGGCGACTTCAACGGCATGCAGTGGATCATGAACGCGTACACGATCGCATGCACGACGGTGCTGATGGCGGCCGGCACGCTTGCCGACCGGTTCGGCCGCAAGCGCGTGTACGTGATCGGCACCGTGCTGTTCGGCGCGACGTCGCTGCTGTGCGGGCTCGCACCGAACGTGCCGGTGCTGGTCGCGGGCCGGCTGCTGCAGGGCGCGAGCGGCGGCGCGATGCTGATCTGCCAGATCGCGGTGCTGTCGCACCAGTTCCGCGAAGGGCGCGAGCGTGGCCGCGCGTTCGGGATCTGGGGCATCGTGTTCGGGATCGGCCTCGGCTTCGGGCCGATCGTCGGCGGCGCGATCGTCGCGGCGGCAAGCTGGCCGTGGGTGTTTCTCGTCCATGCGCCGCTCGCGGCCGTCGCGCTCGTGCTGATCGGCGGCGCGGTGCAGGAGTCGCGCGATCCGCATGCGGGCACGCTCGACGTCGCGGGCATCGTCACGCTGTCGCTCGCGGTGCTCGGTCTCGCGTTCTACATTACCCAGAGCGCGGAATTGGGGCTCACGAGTGCGGCCGGCCTCGGCGTGCTCGGCGCGACCGTGCTCGCGCTGGCCGGCTTCTTCGTCGCGGAGCGCACGAGCGCGCGGCCGATGTTCGACTTCTCCGTGTTCCGGATTCGCGCGTTCACCGGCGCGATCTTCGGCTCGATGGGGATGAACTTCAGCTTCTGGCCGTTCATGATCTACCTGCCGATCTGGTTCCAGGTCGCGCTCGGCTACGACAGCGTGACGGCCGGCCTCGCGCTGCTCGCGTACACGCTGCCGACGCTGGTCGCGCCGCCGTTCGGCGAGCGGCTCGCGCTGCGCTACGGGCCCGGCGTCGTGATTCCGGGCGGCCTGTTCACGATCGCGGCCGGCTTCGCGCTGATGCGGATCGGCAGCGGCGTCGAGCACGCGAGCTGGCTCACGATGCTGCCCGGCTGCGTGATCGCCGGCATCGGGCTCGGGCTCACCAACACGCCGGTCACGAACACGACGACGGGCGCGGTGCCGAGTTCGCGGGCCGGGATGGCGTCGGGCATCGACATGAGCGCGCGGATGATCTCGCTCGCGCTGAACATCGCGACGATGGGCTTCGTGCTGGTCGCGGGGATCGTCGCGAGCCTGAAGGCCGGCGTCGCGGGAGCGGTCGATCCGGAGGCGCTGCGCGCGCTGGCGCAGCAGATCGCGTCGGGCCGCACCGACGGGCTGCAGGCGATCGCGCCGGCGCTCGCCAAGGCCGACCCGAACGGTGCGGCGCTGCACGCGGCGCTCGTGCACGGCTTCGGCTGGGTGATGGTGTACGGCGCGGCCGGCGTGGCCGTGCTCGCGACGGCAAGCGCGGTGGCGTTCGCGCCGGCGCGGCGGGGGGTGACGGTGTGTGAATGACGCGTGCGCCGCGCGTCGGGTGACGCGTCGTTGCCGTGACGCGGCAACGAGCGCCATCATCGGCCGGTCGTGTTCCTCGCCGCGCGCGGGCATCGCGCCGATTCCCGTCCGTTCAGGTGCGTGCGCATCTTGTGCGATTGCCGCACGCGGTGTGGTGCGCGGCTGGTTCCGCGCGCTTATGCACCGTCGCCGCGTGTGTCGATCCTGCGTTGCGTGTCCGCGTCGACGATCGCACGGATCGCGTTGAACAGCGGTGCCGCGTCGGTGTAGCGCCGGCCGTAGCCGAGATTGAACGCGTAGTCGAAGTCCGGCGGATTGCTGCCCTGGTTGTGCAGCAGGATCGTCTCGAGCTTGTCGAGTGCCTTCGCGGCGCGCGCTTCCGGTGATGCCGCCGCCTCGTATTCGTCCCACAGTGCGACGATCTCGTCGCGCAGCGCGCGATCGAGCCCGGCCGTCAGCGTGAGCAGGTCGTCGCGTTCGTGCGTGCTCTTGTCCGGATGCGCGGCCTGCTCGATCGCGGGGATGTCGCCGTGCAGCGCTTCGCCGAGATCGTGGACGACGCACAGTTTCAGCAGCTTCGTCGTGTCGACGTCGGGCAGCGCGTCGGCGAACACGAGGGCCATCAGGCACAGCCGCCAGCTGTGCTCGGCCGTGCTTTCGGCGCGCCCGCTCGACGTGTGGCCGCTGCGCAGCACGTCTTTCAGGCGTTCGGCTTCGCGCAGGAAATCGAGCCGCGCGTGGATCGTGTCGAGGTTCATGGCCGGTGGGAATGCTTGAATCGTGCCGTCAAGCGTACGCCGTGCGGCCGCGCTGCGTCCACGCATGAAATATGCGCGCCGCGCTTGCACCCCGCGACCGCCGCGCGTGCTACAGCGTTTCGACGAGGCGCGCGGCGGAGCCGTCCGACAGCGTCATCCGCGTCCATCGGCAGGTGCTGCCGCGGATCGGCACGACGCGCGACGCATTGGCGCCGGTCGCGAATTCGACGCTCGGCGGCCCCGCATGATCGTGCCAGCCGAGCGGGTCGAGCGCGGCTTCCATGCGGACGATCTCCGGCGACGCATAGCGCCACAGCGACGTGCCGAGCAGCGTCGGCAGCGGCCGCGAGAACTCGGCCGCGCGCGACGGCGAGCACGCGAGCAGACGGTGCGTGAGGTCGCACACGAGATGCATGCGCGCCGCGCTGCTCGCGATCAGCCGCGCGAGCGCGTGGTCGCCCGCCGAATCGAGACGCGCGGCAAGCAGCCGCTCGGCCGTCGCGCGCTCGTCCGGCGACATCTGCTGGATGCCGGCTTCCCAGCGCGAGATCGTCGATTGGGCGACGCCGAACAATTCGGCAGCATGGCTCTGCTTCACGCGATGCAGCGTGCGCCAACGCTTGAGTTGCGGGCCGAGCGGCGGGGTGTGAAGCGGTGAGGCGGGCATGTTCGTATTCCGTTCGGGATGCGGGCCGCGCCGGCGCCGCGTTGCGCAATGGATGAATGGGGCCGTCATTTCCGGGATGCCTGGATTACGACGAACCCAATCGGAACGCGCGTCGTCCGCCAAGGGCGGGTGAGCCGTCGGCGGTGATCGGTGTGCGCTGCATCGTGAGATCCAGACCTGCGATCGCCATCGTGACATGCCGAGCTTAGATCGTGTACGGCTGGTCGAGCAACGGTGCGGCCATCCCGGACGGTACGTCGAAACCCTCGGCGGAATAGCAGCCGCAACTCCGCCAATCGCGCCGTCTCTATCGACACGCCGGGCGTCCGGCTCCGCCGGCAATGTTTTCGCCAGGCTTTCAACCGGCTCCGCCATATCTTATTATTCGGCGAAAGCGGAGCGCGCCGGCCGTGATTGGAGATGTCGACGCATGACGCGCCGGTCAGCATTGCCACCGTCCGCCTTCCGCATCGCACGATGCACGATCGGCACGACCGGAGGCGCGTGATCTGCGCGTATCCCGAAAAAATCAATACGAGGGCGCCATGGTACGACTGGTGTTGCTGCTGCTGGGCATCGAATATCTGCGAACGCGCTGGCGTGGACTGACCGTGCTGGGCTGGCTGTGGGTCGTCGCGGGCGTCGGCATCTTCGTCGACGCACTCGACGGCGCGCTGCATTTTCCGATCGAACTGTTCGCGTGGCTGTTCCTGATCGAGGGGCTTGCGACGCTCGCGGTGGCCGGCAGCGGCGTTGGCGGGCAGCGCATCCTGCGCTACGTGAAGGGCATCGCGGTCGTGGTGGCTGCCGCGCTCGTGTTCGCGGGCCATCATCACGGACACTTCCTGCTGTCGATGATCTTCGGCACGCTGTTTCTCGTCGACGGGCTGCTGCAGTGCACGTCCGCGTGGATGGTGCGTTACCGGCGCTGGCACGTCGCATTCGCGTGGGGCGTCGTCGAGATCCTGCTCGCGATCTTCTTCTACCAGCCGTACCCGACTCATTATGTGGGCACCGTGCCGTACTGCCTCGGCCTGCTGCTCATGTTCGGCGGGATGCACATGCTGAGCCTTGCCGCGCGCGTGCGGCGGCTGACGCGCAACCCCGCGTTCGTCACGTCGCCGGCGCCGGCGATCGTCCCCGACATCGACACGGCTGCCGACCTCCCGCGCTTCACGCAATCCGAATGGGACGGCCCGCCGGCCGACCACGAGCACGCGCTGACCGTGCACGTGTGGACGCCGACCGGCACGTCGAAGGCCGAGGCGCAGCGCTATCCGGTGATCGACCGCTACATCGCGGCGGTGGACGTCAACGGGGTGATCTCCACCGGCCATGCGGCGCTGGAGTCGCCCGAGGGCATCTACATCAGCCTGTATCCGGCCGTCGAGATCGATCGTTCTCCCGATGAATTCACGCGGATCCTGCGCGCGACGCGCGAGAACGACGTGCCCGGGCTGTTCCAGCCCGACTATGCGACCGAGTCGAAGGCGTGGTGTCCGTCGACCGTGCGCGTGCGGATCCGCAATTACGATCCGGCGAAGCTGGCCGCGTTCTGGTCGTCGTATCGGCAGACGGTCACGTACAACCTCACGCACCGCAACTGTTCGAGCACCGTGTCGAACGCGCTCGAAGCGGCGCTCGACGGCGCGGTGTGGCGGCTCAAGGGCACGCGGGCCGGGTGGGGCGCATTCGTGCGGCTGCTGCTCACGCCCGAGCTGTGGGTCGCCGCGCAGATCCGCAAGCGCGCGGTGACGATGGCCTGGACGCCCGGGCTCACGCTCGACTATGCGCGCGCGCTCAGCATGCTCGCCGATCCGCGTCCGTTCGCGTGGTGGAAGGTCGCGCGCTCGGCCGTGCAGGCGATCATCGCGTCGCGCCGCGCGTGGCGCGAGCAGGACAGCGCGGCGCTGTCGTCCGGCGGATCGGAAGCCGCGTCGGTGAAATGATCGCGTGGCGCCGGACGAGGGCCTGCGCGTGAGCATCTGCGTGTGGCAGATTCTCGCGCTCGAAGGCACGGATTCGGCCGCGCGTGCGTGCATGCAGCTTGGCAGCAGCGAGCCGTGAGCAGGGGCATGCTGTTCGCGAGTTCGATGCTTTGCCCGTTCCGATCGCGACGCGATTGGGCCTGCCCGGCTGGCAGGCCGTCATCGTGGGGATGCTCCGTTGCAGGGTTGGGCGGCGTCTCCGGCGGAGAAGGGCGCGTATTGGTACCGGTGCCGGTGCTGACAAGGGTGGCGTTCGACTACGAATTCCTTCGTCCACCTTCATATTGATGCCACGTTGCGCGAGCAACAATCGCGGGCAGACATTCGACAACCTTGCGGCGCATCCCGCGACCGCAAGCCTTTTCCGAGGAAACGCCATGCTCAAGACGCTCGCTCGCGCCGCGGCCGCAATCGCGGTTGCATCCGCCTCGCTGCACGCCGTCGCGCAGACCAGCTACGACTACCTGCTGCTCGCCGCTTCGTGGGAACCCGGCTTCTGCGCGTCGCACGACACGCCGGAGTGTACGAACCTCGCCGGCACGTACGCGGCGACGAGCCTGTCGCTGCATGGTCTCTGGCCGAACCGGTACGACGGCAACCAGCCGTTCTACTGCGGCGTGCCGCAGAGCGACGTCGATCTCGACAACGCGCACCAGTGGTGCAGCATGGATGCGTATCCGGTCAGCACCGCGACCCGCAACACGCTGTCGACCTACATGCCGGGCGTGGCGTCGTGCCTCGACAAGCACGAATGGTTCAAGCACGGCACCTGCTCGAACTCGGCGTCGCCGGATGCGTACTGGAATCAGGCGGCCGGCATGATCAGCCGGCTCGGCAACACGTCGTTCAACGCGTTCCTGCAGGCGAACGCAGGCAAGACGGTGACGCGCAACCAGCTGCTGTCCGCGTTCGAAGGCGCGTTCGGCAGCAATACGCGCAGCGCGGTGTCGCTGAAGTGCACGAAGACCAATGGCGTCAGCTATTTCACGGAAGCGTGGATCGCGGTCAAGACGAACGCGACCACGCAGTTTCCGAGCGCGGCGTCGCTCGTGACGGACGGGAATACGCAGGGGACGTGCCCGACGTCGGGCGTGTATATCGCGAAGTAACGCGCGAAGTTGCGCACGGCGTGATGCGCGAGGCGCCGGCCGGAAGCGCTCCGGCCGGCGTGGCGTGGATATCGTGCGCCTAAGCGAGCAGCCGCAGCGCGTCCGCGAGCGACAGCACCGTCGTGCGCGTCTCGAACGCCGTCGCGAACAGATGCTCGTGCACGACCTGATCCGGGTCGTAGCAGCAGTCCTTCACCGTATACAGCCGGAAATCCGCGTCGCTGGCGTGCGCGACCGACGACAGCACGACACCGGTCGACGCGATCCCGACCAGGATCAGCGTATCGATACCCCGCGCGATGAGCCGCGCCTGCAGGTCGGTGCGGAAGAACACGCTCGCGCGATGCGCGATAGTCAGCGGCTCGCTGTCGAGCCGGCCGAGCTCCGGGCACGGGCCGTCGTCGACGAACAGCCCGAGTTGCTTGATCCCTTGCCCGTTCTTGTTGCGCGGACTGACTTCCGGATAGCCGGGGCTGAAGCGGAGATTCGCGAAGCAGACGTGGACACCGCTCGCCCGGGCTGCATCGCACAGCTTGCGCGTGTTGGCGAGCAGGGTGGGGGCGACTGACGGAAAGAGGCCGAGGATGTCGGTCTGGTAGTGCATCACGATGAGCGCGGTTTGTGCCGGAACGATCGAGGGTATCGGCGCGTGCGTGCCGCCTTCCGCACCTGCATGGCGAGTCGTTGCGAGATCTGAAGCGTGTTCCGGTTGCATGACTGATGCTCTCCCATGAGTCACTTCGGTGTTTTCAGAAAATCGACCGCTCCGTATACGTCGTCAACCATTCCGGCGCGAGCGTGTTGGAACTCCGGCAATATAAACCGACATTTCATCTTGGTGCAGACCGACCGAGCTGGCGAGTGCGGTGCCGCCCTGGACGACCGGGTTCGGTCAGCTCTGGACATCGGGTCGGCGATACTGAAACGCCGGCAATCTGGCAAACTTCGCGAAACACCGACATTTGGAGAACGGTGGTGTCCATCAATGTACGCGGCACGGAAGGCTACGCGGAGCATGCACATTCGCTCATCGAGCGATGGCAAGACATCTCGTTCGAGAAACATCATCAGCCCATCCTGTATCTCGTTCCCGTGCTCCCGTCTTGCATTCTCGATGTCGGAGCCGGTATCGGAACCGATGCGGCTGCATTCGCGGCGATGGGGCATTCGGTCGTAGCCGTCGAACCGGTGGATGCGCTGCGCGTTGCGGGAATCAGGCGGCATTCGTCTCCGCGGATCGAATGGCTGGACGATAGCCTGCCGGATCTCGCGATTTTGCGTACGAGGCGAAAAGCATTTGACTTCGTGATGCTGTCGGCCGTCTGGATGCACCTTGACGAAGACGAGCGCCGTCGGGCGATGCCGAACGTCAGCGCTCTCCTGTGCGATGGCGCGATGCTGGTCATGTCCTTGCGTTACGGACCAGTTCCGGAAGGACGACGGATGTTCGACGTTTCAGCGGAAGAAACCATGCAGCTCGCAAATGCTCATGGCTTGCGCAATGTGCTGAATGTCCAGACCGAATCCGTACAGCGTGGAAATCGGCGTGCGGGTGTGACGTGGAGCCGATTGGCATTCGTCAAAGGCGGCACGCGGGGTTAGCTTCGGTCGAAGCTCGAGCCAGGGAGGCTTCGGTAAGCGCGTATGGAGCGATCAGCGCCTGTTCTCGAAGAGAGCGGTGGCAGTAAGGGGTTGGTCTCTGCCGGATATGTGCGACTGCTGCAGAGACGCACCTGCTGTAAAGATCCAACCTCGACACTGAGGATTACCCGACGACGTTCTGTCAAAATATCCGCCCAATCCTTCTGATCGAGCGCGGAATGGAACTCAGACAACTACGCTATTTTCTCAGTGTCGTCGAACACGGAAGCATGGGCAAGGCAGCGCTGGAACTCGGCGTGGTGACCTCGGCACTGAGTCAGCAGATCAGCCGTCTCGAAGGCGAACTATCCACGCGCTTGCTGCAACGCACCTCGGCGGGCGTCGTTCCGACCGACGCAGGTTTGGCGTTCTGGCGTCAGGCGCAACTTGCGCTGCGGCATATCGACGATGCCGCGCTTGCCGCACGCTCGGCCCGTCTGTCGGGCCATGTCAGCGTCGGCATGGCGCCGAGCACGGCGAGCGTGCTGGGTGTCGCGTTCATGCAGGCCATGCGCTCGCGCTATCCCGATGTACGGTTGCACATGGTCGAAAGTCTCTCCGGCTATCTTGCGTCCATGTTGAGCGCGCGTCAGATCGATCTCGCCGTGCTGTTCCGTGAGGAGTCCGCGCAACGCTGGAGCGTGCTGCCGCTGCTGGACGAGCGGCTGTTCCTGATCGGCGCGGGCGATCTCGATGGCATGCCGACGAGCGCATCCGTCCGGCTGAAAAATCTCGGCAGGCTTCCGCTGATTCTCCCCAGCGGCACGCACGGGCTGCGTTCGCTGCTGTTATCGGCGTTCAGGCGCGCCGAGTACGAGCCGAACATCGTCGCCGAAGTCGACGGCCTTGCGCTCCTGATGGACTTCGTCCGCACCGGCATCGGCGCGACGATACAACCGGGCGCGGCGCTCGCCAGGCCCGAGAACGTGATACTGACGAGCGTGCCCGTCGCGGAAAAATACGCCACGCGGCCCAATATGCTCGCCAGCATCTCCGATGACGAACTGTCTCCCGCCGGTCTCGCTGCGCGCGTGGTGCTCGCCGATGTCGCCCGTCGACTGGTGCAGGAAGGCCGCTGGCCCGGTGCGCGGCTGCGGGAACCTCAGCCTTCACAAAAAGTGAAGACCCGTTGACGGCTGGCTGGTAGCGACGCGGGCACGAGACCTTTACGATTTGTCCAAAAGGAGGCAAGTCTGATGGTCGATGTGCTCGTAATCGGAGGAGGCAATGCCGCGCTGTGTGCCGCATTGATGGCGCGCGAAGCGGGCGCCTCGGTCCTCCTTCTCGAATCCGCGCCGCGCGAATGGCGCGGCGGCAACTCGCAACACACGCGCAATCTGCGCTGCATGCACGATGCGCCGCAAGACGTTCTCGTCGATGCCTATCCGGAAGAGGAATTCTGGCAGGACCTGTTGAAAGTCACCGGCGGCATCACGAACGAGCATCTCGCGCGGCTGACGATCCGCGCGTCGTCGTCGTGCCGGCCGTGGATGCAGAAGCACGGCGTGCGCTTCCAGCCGCCGCTGTCCGGTGCGCTGCACGTGGCACGCACCAACGCGTTCTTCATGGGCGGCGGCAAGGCGCTCGTCAACGCGTATTACCGCAGCGCCGAAGCGCTCGGCGTTGATATCCGCTATGAAACGCCCGTCGATTCGCTTGAACTCGACGGCAGTCTCTTCATCGCGGCGCGCAGCGGCAGCCAGCGCTTCGAGGCGCGCGCTTGCGTGCTGGCGGCAGGCGGTTTTGAATCGAATCGCGAATGGCTGCGCGAAGCGTGGGGGCAAAACGAGCGCGGCGAATGGCCCGCCGACAACTTCCTGATTCGCGGCACGCGCTTCAACAAGGGCGTGCTCATCAAGCATATGGCCGACGCTGGCGCGGACATGATTGGCGACCCGTCTCAGTCGCATTGCGTCGCCATCGATGCGCGCGCGCCGCTGTATGACGGCGGCATCTGCACACGCATCGACTGCGTGTCGCTGGGCGTCGTGGTGAATCGTGACGCCGAGCGCTTCTACGACGAAGGCGAGGATTTCTGGCCGAAGCGCTATGCAATCTGGGGACGCCTCGTTGCGCATCAGCCGGGGCAGATCGGCTATTCGATCATCGACTCGAAAGCAATCGGCCGCTTCATGCCGCCGGTGTTTCCGGGCGAACAGGCCGACACGCTGCCGGAACTCGCGCGCAAGCTCGGGCTGCCGGAAGCGCGCTTCATGGAAACGCTCACGCGCTACAACGATTCATGCCGCGACGGCACCTTCGACCACACCGCGCTCGACGACTGCCACACCGAAGGCCTCGCGCCGCCCAAGACGCACTGGGCGCGCCGCATCGAGACGCCGCCGTTCTACGGTTATGCGTTGCGGCCAGGCATCACGTTCACGTATCTCGGACTCGAGACCAATGACCGCGCGCAGGTTCACTTCGGCGGCAAAGCCAGTGAGAACCTGTTCGTCGCCGGCGAAATGATGGCCGGCAACGTGCTCGGCAAGGGCTATACGGCGGGCGTCGGCATGTCGATCGGCACGGCCTTCGGGCGCATTGCCGGGGCGCAGGCCGCACGCGCCGCACTCAAGACAACGGAGGCAACCAGTGCAGCAGTCTGACCCGCTCGCGCCCGAACGCACGCGCACGGCGTGCTCGGTCGATACGAAAAAAACTTCACACGGCAGCACGGCGCGCGTGATCCCCATCGTGCAGATGAGCGCCGCCGAAACCGAAGTTGCACGGCAGATGCAGATCTGCAACGCCTGCCGCTATTGCGAAGGCTTCTGCGCGGTGTTCCCGGCCATGACGCGCCGCCTGGAATTCGGCAAGGCGGACGTCAACTATCTGGCGAATCTCTGCCACAACTGCGGCGCGTGCTATCACGCGTGCCAATACGCGCCGCCGCACGAGTTCGGCGTGAACGTGCCGAAAGCGATGGCCGAAGTCCGGCTCGAAACCTACACCGAATACGCGTTTCCCGCGTCGTTCGGCGCGCTGTACAAGCGAAACGGCCTGACATTGTCGGTTGCGTTGGCGGCCGGAATCGCGCTGTTTCTGCTGCTCGGTACGGCATTGCGCGGCGGCTTGTCGGGCGATGTCGCGCCGGCGAACTTCTACGCGATCTTCCCGCACGGCCTGCTCGCGGCGATGTTCGGCATCGTTTTCCTGTTCGCCATTCTCGCGCTCGGTCTGGGCGTCACGCGCTTCTGGCGCGACGTGTCGGCAGGAGCGGCGAGCGCGAGCGCGCCGGCCGTCGCGGAAGCGGCCAGGAACGCGCTGACGCTCAAGTACCTGGACGGCGGCCACGGCGACGGCTGCAACGAAGAGGACGATGCCTTCACGCTGGCGCGGCGTCGTTTCCATCATCTGACGTTCTACGGCTTCATGCTGTGCTTTGCGGCAACCGCGGTCGCGACGCTCTATCACTATGCATTCGGTCTGGAAGCGCCGTATCCGGCTCTGAGCGTGCCGGTGCTGATGGGAACGGCGGGCGGCATCGGATTGCTTGCGGGGCCGGCGGGACTGCTGTGGCTGAACCTGAAACGCGTTCCGGAGCGGGGCGATGCCCGTCAGCGTCCGATGGACCGCGGCTTCATCGCGCTCCTGCTTCTCACGAGCGCATCCGGTCTCGCGCTGCTCGCGCTCCGCACGACCTCGGAGATGCCGTTGCTGCTCGCGATTCATCTCGGCATCGTGATGGCGCTGTTCGCCACGCTGCCTTACGGCAAGTTCGCTCACGGCATCTTCCGCTCGGCGGCATTGCTCAAATCGTCGATAGAGAGGCGGCAACGCAACACGCTGAGCCTCGGTTCGGATTAGCAAGTCACTAGGGTGCGCCTTGGGCGCCCATCACCATAGACAAGAAGCAGGAGACGCAATGAACCGCACAGAATCGATCGCTGCCACGTCCGGCGTTTCGCCCATGACGAGGGCCGCCGCCGTGTTGCGCGTGACCAGCGGCAATTTCATCGAACAGTTCGATTTCTTTCTGTTCGGCTTTTACGCGACCTCGATCGCGAAGATCTTTTTCCCGTCCACCAGCGAGTTCGCGTCGCTGATGCTCACCTTCGCCGTGTTCGGCGCGGGCTTTCTGATGCGTCCGCTCGGCGCGATCTTTCTCGGCGCGTATATCGACAAGGTCGGGCGGCGCACCGGGCTGATCGTTACGCTGTCGATCATGGCGAGCGGCACCGTTCTGATTGCCTGCGTGCCGGGGTACGCGACCATCGGCCTGGTCGCGCCAGCGCTCGTGCTGCTCGGGCGTCTGTTGCAGGGCTTCTCGGCGGGCGCGGAACTGGGCGGCGTGTCGGTCTATCTCGCGGAAATGGCGACGCCCGGCAACAAGGGTTTTTACACGAGTTGGCAGTCGGCGAGCCAGCAGGTCGCCATCGTCGTGGCGGCGGCCATCGGTTACGGCTTGAACCAGTGGCTGTCCGCGCAGCAGATCGCTGCATGGGGCTGGCGCGTGCCGTTCTTCATCGGCTGCGCGATCGTGCCGTTCCTGTTCGTGCTGCGCCGTTCGCTGCAGGAGACCGCAGCGTTCGAAGCGCGGCGGCATCATCCGCAGGCGCGCGAGATTTTCGCGATGTTGCTCGGCAATTGGCGCACCGTCATCGGCGGCATGCTGCTGACGGCGATGACTACCACCACCTTCTATCTCATCACCGTGTATACGCCGACCTTCGGGAAGTCGGTGCTGAAGCTGTCCACCGCCGACAGCCTGATGGTGACGCTGCTCGTGGCTGCATCGAATTTCGTCTGGCTGCCGATCGGCGGCGCGATCTCCGACCGCATTGGCCGCAAACCGCTGTTGCTCGCCATTTCCGCGCTGACGATCTTCACGGCTTATCCGGCGCTGTCCTGGCTCGCCGATGCACCGAGCTTCGCGCGCATGCTGATCGTGCTGCTGTGGTTCTCGTTCTTCTTCGGCATGTATAACGGCGCGATGGTCGCCGCGCTCACCGAAGTGATGCCGGTCGAAGTGCGCGTCGCGGGCTTCTCGCTGGCGTTCAGTCTCGCGACGGCGCTGTTCGGCGGCTTTACGCCGGCCGTATCGACGTATCTGATTCAGGTCTTGCATGACAAGGCCGCACCCGGCTACTGGCTGAGCTTCGCCGCGCTCTGCGGCTTTTGCGCGACGCTCGGGCTGTACCGTCGCCGCGCGGGCGGCAATGCGTCGGCGGCATCGTCGGCCTGAGAGCGATTACAGCGGCGCGTTTCCGTCACCCCGGCTTCGCGCCGGGCTTGCGCTTTTTCAGTGGCGACAAGAGGGGCGATGCGGTCCGGCTTGCGCAGCAGCGCAGGCCACGCCGTCGTGCCGTAGGAGCGGCGGGTCTGTGGTTGACAGGCTCGTGTGTCCGGCGCGCAGATCATGGGCTGAAGGCCTATTCGACTGACCGACGAGTGGGCTTTTCGGCAAGGGGAGCGGATTCAACCGGCAACGGACCGCCGGGGAGGTATCCAACGGCGTTCGATTCGGCCATGACGAGTCATGCACGACCGGCACCCGCATTGGCGCTTGAGTACCGGAGTGACGCTTGCGGCGATACGCTCGAAACTTGTTCCGTGATTTGCCGCGCCCGGTTGCTTTCTTCACTGTGCTCGCAATGCTGCAAAATGAGTGTCCTGTTGCCCGGGCGGCCCCGATGAGTGGCACGCTGGAAGGCGTGCCCCCGCTCACGGTGCCTTTGCTCCGGTCAGCCGGTGGCGCGAAGCGGTGTGTTGCACCGTCCGGATTCGCGGCACCGGCCCGGATGCGGCCCGTGCGATGATGTGCCATGACCGACATGAGAGATGGAATGACGACTACCTTCGACGAAGCGACAACGGCGGCAATCGCCGCGTTTGCGCAATTGGATTTCTACACCGCTGTGCAAGCGATGCGCGCCGAGGCCGATTACGACCGCGAACTGGACCAGTGGATCTCGCGCTATATCGACGAGCACGGCGGCGGCGCGGACGATGCCGCATACGACGCCCTGCACGCGCAGGCGCAGGCAACCCCGGAATATGCGCAGTTCGTCGATGCGGTTCGCCGGGAAATCCTGGAATACTTCGGCGTGACCGACGATCGACTGGACTGGATGGTCGTGCTGCGCAATGACGACAGCGACGAGCTTTGGGCGGAAGTCAACCGGCAGCGCAGCGCGCTGGGAACCGGTGAAGTGCGCGGAGATCTCTGATCGTTGCCATCGAACGGGTCGATTCAATCGAAGACACCAACTCGGCTGGAGTCGCGAGAAAAGGCGGTATATATCAGGAAAAAATCGCACGGCGAGGATGATCGTTCGCTATGCTGCCTGCGACAACGCACCTACTCCAGCCGATATACATGAGCACGACTGCGCGGACCATTCTCAAAGCCATTCTGAGCATCCCCATTGCCTTTGGGCTCGCCTATCCCCTTATCTATCCCGCTGAAGGCGGAGGCGTTCTCGGCGAAATGGAGATGCTTGGGCCGATCGGTGGCATCGTCGTCATCGCGGTTTTCCTGGCGCTGGTCTATGCCTACGCGAGCGACCTCAGGACCACCCTGAAATCGGTCAACCGAGGATCGCGTGCGGCCGAACCCAACAGCGTCTGGCTCATGTTCCTCTTGCCATACAACTTCATCGAGGACTTCTTCATTATTTCCAACGTCGCGAAGTCCCTGGAAGCGGAGTCTCGTATCAATCCGGCTCTGTCGGGTTTGCGCTCGTTCGGCCGGATCAGCGGCATCGGGTGGTGTCTTGCCCAGGTTCTTTCGCTAATACCCAATACCATTGGCTCCATCGCGGGCGGCGTTGCGGTTTTGCTCTGGGTTTGGCACTGGGTGTTCGTGCGCCGAGCGAACAGGATGCTCGCCGGCAGTCAGGTCTCCGTGGCTGCTCTACCCGGACGGACAGAATCGTAGCCCTCGTTGGAATCCGGATCGCGTACCGCACCGCCTTCGGCGTATATGACGGGCGGGAGTTGTGGTGCACGGTGGGGAGTTACGAAGCAAACCCGCTCCCGAGAACAAGAGTCATGCATCTTTCAAACTTGCGCGAAATCGCAAGATGTCCGACAGGCCACAGCTCGTATACGTCGTGGCGCTGCCCCTGGTTACTTACGTCGTGTTGACCACAGTCTGGCTGAGGCGCGCGCCTTCAAGGTCGGAGTCTGCCGGATCAAAACCTGTCAACGTCGATCACTGCCTGCGCAAACGCTCGCGGCGCCTCCTGCGAGTTGCTGTCCTAATGACCGAGTGTGGCCATCATTCCAGACGAATAGCGTTCGCCAGCTGCTGCGCCGAACGGAGCGGCCGCATCCAGGGCGTTCATCTCGTCCTGGGTCAGCGTGATATCGATGGCGGCGACGTTCTCTTCGAGATACCTGATGCGTCGCGTTCCCGGAATGGGCACCGTTCCGGTACTCGTCACCCATGCAAGGGCGAGCTGAGACGGCATGACGCCCTTTGCTTCAGCGATCTCGGTGATGCGGTCGACCAACAGTAGATTGGACTGGAGGTTCTCTCCCAGGAAGCGCGGATCGAACCGGCGGAAGTCGGTCGGATGCAGGTTATCCAGATGCTTCAGCGCACCGGTCAAGAAGCCCCGGCCGAGCGGCGAGTAGGAGACAAAACCGATTCCCAGCTCTCGGACGGTCGCCAGCACATCGTTGTGCTCGACGCCACGCTCGAACAGGGAATATTCCATTTGGACGGCCGTGAGCGGATGAACCGCGTGGGCTTTCCGGATCGTCTTTGCCGATGCCTCGGATAGGCCGAGGTAGCGGATCTTGCCTTCGTGCACGAGGTCGGCGAGCGCGCCGATCGTCACTTCGATCGGCGTTGCTGGATCGATGCGATGCAGGTAGACGAGGTCGATGACGTCGGTCCTCAAGCGTCGCAGCGATCCTTCGACCGACTTTCGGATATGCGACGGATCGCCCGTGACCAAGGGCTTCTCACCTTCCATGGCGAGCTTGCCGTGCTCGGTGTAGCGAAATCCTGCCTTGGTCGACAGGATGACCTTGTCGCGCTTGCCTATGAAGGCCTTGCCGAGAAGCTCCTCGTTCATGAATGGGCCGTAGACCTCCGCCGTATCAAAGAACGTCACACCGAGGTCGAGGGCGCGCATGAGGGTTGCAAGGCTTTCCTGCTCGTCGCTGGGCCCGTAGGTAGTGCTCATTCCCATGCACCCAAGGCCTTGCGCGCTGACCGCCATGCCTTGGCTACCGAGTGATACCGTTCGCATGTTTTTTCTCCTGGCTACGTTGCCATAGTGGTTGGTGATAAGGCGCGACTGGTTGTCCCGAGTCGCATCGAATTTGCTCAATCCAGCGTCACACCCGTCAGTTGTTCGCTGAGCTGCCACAAACGGCCGGCGGAGACGGGGTCGATGGCACGGGGCCTGACGCCGTGCATTTCAGGGCTCCCGTCGCTGGGAAGCGCGATGGCGATGTCGCAATCGGCGCAGTAGACGCCGCCCATGCCGGCTAGTTGAGGGCTCGTCGCGCACCACACGGAGGTGGCCGCCCCCTGTTCGGGCGTCTTCTTGTTGTTTTCCGGATCAATGACCGGCTTGCCCTCGGCATCGAAGATCCGGCTCGCTTCGATCTCGGAGGGCAGCATGTGGCGCGCTAGCGGGGTGGCAATGCCACCGGGATGGACGGCGAATGCGCGCACGTTCCAGTGCCGGCCGATTGAATCCAGCGCGACGGCGAACAAGGCGTTCGCGGTTTTGGCCTGGCCGTAGGCTATCCATCGGTCGTACTCACGACGCTCGAAATGAGGGTCGCGAAAATCGATGCCGGCGCGGCGATGTCCGTAGGAACTCAGCGCTACGACGCGAGCCCCCTCCGCGCGCACGAGTGCGGGCCATAGCCGGCAGGTGAGTTGGAAATGGCCGAGGTGGTTGGCCGCGAACTGCATTTCGTAGCCGCGCGCATCGCGTGTCAGCGGTGCGGCCATGACTCCAGCGTTATTGACAAGAATGTCCAGCTTGTCCGTCAGCGACAGTACGCGACTGGCGAATCGGTCTATCGCTGCAGGCTCCAGCAGGTCCATCGCTTCCACGATGACGTCAGGCATGGTCGCGAGGGCTGCTTTGGCCTGGGCTGTATCGCGGGCCGGCACGATGACCCTGGCGCCTGCGGAACGAAATGCACGGACGGTCTCGATTCCGATACCTGAAGCGCCGCCGGTTACCACGACGGTCTTGCCCGTAAGATTGATGCCACGGATCACCTCGTCGGCGGTCGAGGCGGGGCCGAAGCCTGAACCGATTGGTTTTTGAGGCGTGTGCGTCATACGGTTTCCTCGTTCAATTCTGCGTTTGGGACGCTCCATTGAATCGCAGGGACCGTTCGCGGTGGTAGCGCAATGCCGCCAATCTCTTGCACAATCCTGTCAATTGGTGTTTCCGGAGCGGGTGCAATGCCCTGAGGTGTTTGGAGGCAGGCTTGGACCACTTGTACGAACTTCGCGCGCTGGTCGAGCGCCATGGCGGGGAAGGCCCGACTGAAACCGCCGTTGGCGGGCTGACGCTTTATGTCGAGACGGATCTTTCGGTGGTCACCTACGTGGTCCACCGGCCGGTTTTGGCCCTAATCCTCGGTGGGGCAAAGCGGACGGTGCTCGGAGGCCGGCTATTCGACATCGTGCCGGGCGACTACGTAGCCGTGTCCGTGGACCTGCCAGCGACAGGGCAGGTCACCCTGGCGCCATACTCCGCCGTCACGCTGGACCTGGACTTGGGCATGCTCGCGAGCTTGATCGCCGAGCCAATGGCGCCACAGGGCGGCGCCGCCGGCGTGGAGGTGAACCAGGCTGGGCCCGATTTGCTTGATGCGATGTGGAGATTGGTCAGGTTGCTCGACCGGCCGGAGGACATTGCAGTCCTCGCGCCCATGATCCGGCGCGAGGTGTTCTGGCGGATTCTGCAAAGCCCGTGTGGCCCCATGGTCCGCCAGATTGCCATGGCGGACAGCCGCCTCTCGCAGGTGAGCCGTGCCATCACATGGCTGCGCACCAATTTTTCGGAGTCGGTGCGGGTCGAACGCCTGGCCGCGTTGGCAGGGATGAGCCCGGTATCTTTCCACCGCCATTTCAAGGCGGCAACCGCCATGAGCCCGCTTCAATATCAAAAGCAAATCCGCCTCCAGACCGCTCGCGCCCGGCTTTTAGCGCAACAAGGAGGTGTCGCAGGCGTCGGCTTTAGCGTGGGCTATGAAAGCCCGAGTCAATTCAGCCGTGAATATGCACGCCAATTCGGAGTGTCTCCCGCGCGTGACATGGCCCGTTTCCACGGGGCAGGAGCGCGCGCCCATTGCGTTGCAGACTAGCGATGCCGTTTCTCTCGTTCGACTTTCCCCCACGGGGCGTGCGGCCCGCAACGGACACCCGTCAATAATCAAATTTGCAACGTATGGAATGCCAGAGCACGGAACGATCGCGCTCCCGCAGCCTGAATGCCCGACGATGGCGGACGCTTGTCCGGGAGGCGCCTTCAACGCATCGCCGGCGTGGCGCCTGCCCGATTTCCGTCATCCCGGTCCCACGGCGGCACTCCACCGAACGCATCGACCAGGAAATCGATCATGACGCGCACTCTGGCGCTCAAGTGTCGGCGGCTCGGGTAGACAGCAAGTATGTCGATCTCGGGTAGACGATACTCAGGCAACACGTGAACGAGTTTGCCTGCACGCAGATCGTCGTTGATCAGGAACGTGGGTTGCCAGATCAGCCCTTGCCCGGCGAGCGCTGCCGAGCGCGCCGTATCGCCGTTATTGGTATGCATATGGCAGTCGACCCTCGCAGGATGGGTCTTGCCGTTTCCATCGATCAGTTCCCATTCGTCGCCGGTGGCCGCATATGTGTACCCGATGCAGCGATGCTCGACCAGGTCCGTCAGCGCGGTCGGATGTCCGAAGTGGGCCAGATAGGCCGGCGACGCACACAGAATGTTTTGCGATGTCGCCAGCTTGCGTGCCGCGTGGTTGGTCGAGCCGGCGCGCGAGATGCGAATGGCGAGATCGTAGCCCTCGTCGACGATATCGACGACGCGGTCGATCAGCCCGATGTCGAGTTCGATTCGCGGATATTTCTGCATGAACCCGGGCCATAGCGGCGCCAGATACAGAATGCCGAAGCTCACGGGCGCATTGATGCGCAGTCGTCCACGTGGTTCGACCGACGCGGATGACACAAGCCCCTCCGTCTCCGCAACCTCGTCGAGGATGGACTTGCAGCGGGCGTAGAGGGTCTCGCCGCCCTCCGTCAGGGACAGCGTGCGTGACGTGCGATTCAGGAGGCGCGTGCCGAGGTGCGCTTCCAGTTCATGCACGTACCGCGTGACGTTGGCCGGCGACGTGCCGAGCGCTTCCGCCGCGCGCGCGAAGCCGCCACGGCTCACCACCGTCACGAAAACTTCGAAGGCGCGAAGGCGATCCATACCAATCCTCGATCATTCACAAAAACTTAATGATAGAACCATTTTTTATGCCTTTCTGCAATCAAGACTGAAGCCTATATTGCTGTCACGGGCCAACGCATCGGGCGCTGGCCGACGCAGCGGATCAGGAGATTGGAAATGCAACGTTTGACAGGAAAAGTCGCGATCGTGACGGGTGCCAGCGCAGGTATTGGCCGTGCCACTGCAAAGCTGTTCGCGAAGGAAGGCGCCAAGGTAGTCATTGCGGCGCGGCGCGCGGCGGAACTCGAGACGCTCGCGGCGGAGATCGCCAGCGAAGGCGGCGAGGCTGCGTATCTGGCCGGCGACGTACAGTCGGAGGACTTCGCGAAGGCGCTGGTCGCGCTTGCAGTGAGCCGCTTCGGCCGTCTGGACATCGCCTATAACAACGCAGGTACGCTCGGCGAGATGGGCCCGACCACCGGTATTTCCGAAGCAGGCTGGAACGCCGCGCTGGCGACCAATCTGACCAGTGCCTTCCTGGGCGCGAAGCACCAGATTCCCGAAATGCTGAAGCAGGGCGGCGGATCGATCATCTTCACGTCGACGTTTGTCGGTTACTCGTTCGCGTTTCCCGGCACGGCGGCCTACGCGGCGAGCAAGGCCGGGCTGATCGGCTTGACGCAGGCACTCGCCGCGGAGTACGGCGCGCAAGGCGTGCGGGTCAACGCGGTGTTGCCCGGTGCCGTGGACACGGAGATGTATCGCGGCATGAACGACACTCAAGAATCGCAGGCGTTCGTGACCGGGCTGCATGCGCTCAAGCGCGTGGCAAAGCCGGAAGAACTGGCGCGTTCAGTGCTTTATCTCGCATCGGACGATTCGTCCTTTGTCACCGGCACTGCGTCGCTGGTCGATGGCGGCGCATCGATTACGCGTACGTAATCCCGTTGGCGACATCCGGTCGTTCGAGACTCGATGTCGTCACGTCTACTTTGTCCACGGAAAAAGGAATCACTCATGAACCTGAATCTGACAGGCAAACTCGCACTGGTGAGCGGCAGCACAGCCGGCATTGGCCTCGCTATCGCCAGCACGCTGGCCCAGGAAGGCGCTCGTGTGATCGTGAACGGACGCTCCCAGTCATCTGTCGATGACGTAGTCGCGCAACTGAAAGCGGATACCGGCGGCGATGTGGCTGGATTTGCGGGCGACCTGAGTACGGCCGAAGCGGCCGACGAACTGGCGCAACGCTATCCCGGCGTGGAAATCCTGATCAATAACCTCGGCATCTTCGAGCCCAAGCCATTCGAAGAGATTCCTGACGCGGACTGGAAGCGTTTCTTCGAGGTCAACGTCCTGAGTGGCGTACGCCTCGCCCGGCTGTTCCTGCCGGCGATGAAGCAGGCCGACTGGGGGCGCATCATTTTCATTTCGAGCGAAAGCGGGGTGCAGATTCCGGCCGAAATGATCCACTACGGGGTGACGAAGACCGCGCAGATCGCGGTTGCGCGCGGGCTGGCCGAAGCCGTTGCCGGCACGGGTATCACGGTCAACAGCATCCTGCCGGGGCCGACGAAATCGCGCGGCGTGGGCGAATTCGTCGAGACGCTCGCGAAGGCCGACGGCAAATCGTTTGAAGCGTTCGAAAAGGAATTCTTCGAGAAGGTCCGTCCCACATCGCTCATCAAGCGATTCGGTTCGCCGCAGGAAGTGGCGTCCCTTGTGGCTTATATCGCCAGCCCGCTTTCGTCGGCGACGACCGGCGCTGCGTTGCGAGCCGACGGGGGCGTGATAAAGAGCGCCTTCTAGCTGCGTGGCCGGACTTGCGCCGGCCTGTCCGAATCTTGCTCGCTCGATGTTCCGATGCGATCGGTTGTCGCGCTCGATTCATGACGAGTGCGACGTCCGGTTTCGGGCGTTGCGAGCGTGTCCTCCGGGTCGATTGCTGCCCGAGAACGAATTCCCGATTCAACGTGTAGATGCGTGCCGAATCGATCGTCACATTTCAAAGAATGCGTCGCGCGTGAATTCGGTGCGTCAAAAAATCGACCTTTCCGTATAAGTCGTCAACCACTCCAGCGCCAACGTCCCCGCCAGCGAGTTCCCGTTCGCATCGAGCCCCGGCGCCCACACGCACACGGCCATCTCCCCCGGCAGCACCGCGACGATCCCGCCGCCGACACCGCTCTTGGCAGGCAAGCCGACGCGATAAACGAAGTCGCCCGCCGCGTCATAGGTGCCGCAGGTCAGCATCAGCGCCGACAGCCGCTTTGCCGAACTCGCATCGACGACCCGCTCGCCGGTAACGGGCGCGACGCCCCCGTTCGCAAGAAACAGCGCGGCCTGCGCCAGCTCGACGCAGTTCATCGTGATCGCGCACTGGCGGCAATACGCGTCGACCACCGTATCGGGCGGCATCTGCATGTTGCCGAAGCTCGCCATGAAATGCGCCATCGCGCGGTTGCGTTCCGCGTGCTGCAGCTCCGACAGCGCGACGCGCGAATCGTAGTCGAGGTCGGTCGCGCCGATCAGCCGCCGCACGAACTCGACGAGCGCCGTCTCGGCCCTGACGAAGCGGCGGCACAGCACGTCGGTGACGACCAGCGCGCCGGCGTTGATGAACGGGTTGCGCGGCTTGCCGCGCTCGCTTTCGAGCTGAACGAGCGAATTGAACGCGGTGCCGGACGGCTCGCGGCCGACCCGTTCCCACAGCGCGTCGCCCAGCAACTGGAACGCGAGCGTGCACGCGAACAGCTTCGAGATGCTCTGGATCGAGAAGCGCTCCCGCGCGTCGCCGACCGTGTAAACGTTTCCGTCCAGCGTCACGACGGCCATCCCGAACTTGTCGGCGGGCACTTTCGCGAGCTCGGGAATGTAGTCGGCGACGCGTCCCTGGCCGATCCAGGGGGCGAGTTCGGTATGGATGCGTTCGAGGATCGGCTGATAGTTCATCGCGTGCGAGGCAGGGCGGGCGGCCCGGTTTCCAAAGAGCCCGTATGGAACCGTTTCGGCGCCGGTTCGTCAAGCGCGGCAGCAATCGCGCCCTTATTTATCGGATCGGGCAACAGGCGAGCGGTGGGCGCAGTATCATGCGGTACGTTTCGACCGATGGCCGGCAGCCGGTGCAAGCCTGCCGCCGCCGCGGTCTCCCCGTACGATCCGACCGTTGCCCATGCCCTTTCGCATCCTGCTCGTCGAAGACGACACCCGCCTGTCCACGCTGATCGCCGGCTACCTGCGCAAGAACGACTATGAAGTCGACACTGTGCTGCATGGTGACGCCGCCGTGCCGGCGATCCTGTCCACGCGCCCGGATCTCGTCATTCTCGACGTGAACCTGCCGGGCAAGGACGGGTTCGAGATCTGCCGCGAGGCACGCAAGCAATACGACGGCGTGATCATCATGGTGACGGCGCGCGACGAGCCGTTCGACGAACTGCTCGGCCTCGAATTCGGCGCCGACGACTACGTGCACAAGCCGGTCGAGCCGCGCATTCTGCTCGCGCGGATCAAGGCGCAGCTGCGCCGCGTGCCCGCGCGCGCGGCCGAGGGCGCCGCGCCGCAGCCGGAGCGCTACACGTTCGGCCAGTTCTCGATCGACCGCACCGACCGCTCGGTCGTGCTGCCCGGCGGCGGCTCGCCCGACCTCACGTCGGCCGAGTTCGACCTGCTGTGGGTGCTGGTGTGCCGTGCGGGGGAGGTCGTCAGCCGCGACGACCTGATGCTGCAGCTGCGCGGGGTCGAATTCGACGGCCTCGACCGCACGATCGACGGGCGCATCTCGAAGCTGCGCCGCAAGCTGCACGACGATGCAGGCAACCCGCAGCGGATCAAGACGATCCGCAGCAAGGGTTACCAGTTCAGCAAGCATGCGTGGGAATGACGCCACCCTGGCGCGGCGCCGTCGGCCGCCGCGTCCCCGCATCGCACGATAGCCGGAAGCCGAGATGATCCGACGCACCCGTTCGCATCCCGACGCAGCGCCGCTTTCCGCGCTGCGCTATGTCAAATGGCGCTGGCTGCATTTCCGCCGCGCGTGGACCGACACGCGCGCCGACCGCATTCCGAGCTGGTCGCGCCTGTACGTGCGCACCTACCTGCACCTGCTCGGCCTCGTGCTGCTGACCGCGCTGGTGCCGGCGCTCGCGCTGTGCGTGGTGTTGTCGCCGGAAGTCGTGTGGCACGCGTTCGACGCGCTGCCGGGCGATATCTGGATCGTGCTCGCGTTCGTGTTCACCGCGCCCGCACTCGCCGCGTATCGGTGGATGCGGCCGGTCTGGTCGGATCTCGTGATGGTGCGCGAGCGCGCGATCGATTTCACCGGCGGGCGCTTCAACACGCGCGCACGCGAGTCGCACAGCGTGATCATCGGCCCGCTCGCGCGCACGCTGAATGCGCTCGCGATGCGCATGGAGCGGCTGATCGCCGCGCAGCGCGACCTGACGAACGGGATCTCGCACGAGCTGCGCACGCCGCTCGCGCGCGTGCGCTTCGCGCTCGAGATGCTGCGCGAGCCGGGCTCGGCCGCCGAATACCACGGTGCGCTGGAGAGCATCGCGCAGGACGTGACGGAGCTCGAGGAGCTGATCGACATGAGCCTCACGTACGCGCGGCTCGAATACAGCTCGCTGCAGTCGAGCCTCGAGCTGACCGCGCCGGTCGCGTGGTTCGAGCACCAGGTCAGCGACGCGCAGCTGCTGTATCCGGAGCGCGCGATCGAGTCGCGCATCGCGATCGCGTCGGACCTGCGCGTGAAGATGGACCGGCGGCTGATGTCGTACGCGATGCGCAACCTGCTGCGCAATGCGAGCAAATACGCGGCGTCGCGGATCGTCGTCGGGATCGCGATCGAACACGGCAACATCGCGATCTATGTCGAGGACGACGGGCCGGGCGTGCCGGAGAGCGAACGCGAGCGGATCTTCGACGCGTTCGTGCGGCTCGACCGCCGCACCGGCGGCTACGGGCTAGGCCTCGCGATCACGCGGCAGGTGCTCCACGCGCACAACGGCCGGATCGCGGTCGTCGATCCGGCCGAACTCGGCGGCGCGCGCTTCGAGATCAGCTGGCCGATCTAGCCGGCGTCCGGCTGCACAAGGCGCGGGCGGTGACGCGGCGGATGCCCGCCGCCGCCATCCGCGCGCCCCCATCAGTATGTGCGGCCGAGCTGCAGGTAGATGTTGCGCCGGCCGCCCGGCGCGAGCGCGATACCCATGTACAGCGGACCGAATGAGGTCGACAGGCTCGTGAAGAACGTATAGCTCTGCTTGAGCGTGCCGCCGCCGACCTTCACGCCGCTCGACCACACGTTGCCGAGTTCCGCGCTGGCGCCGACCGACAGCGCCTTGATCGGGGACGCGTTGAACGTCATCAGCTGGTTCATGTAGGTCACGTTGCCGTACGCGAGTTCGTTGCCCGTCAGCTGGTCGGCCGCATACGCGGCCAGATGCTGGAACCCGCCGAGCGTGAAGTTGAACGCGTTGATCAGGTTGGTGCCGCCGATGCTCTTGCCGCCCTCGATCGTTGCACTGACGCTGTGCCGGCCGAACTGCTGCGCGATCATCGCCTTGGCGTAGAGCTCGGTGTAAGGCGTGTTGGATGTATCGGCGAGGTCCTCCGCGGACTGGCTGTTGTGCGACCACAGCGACCGTTCGACACGGAATTCGCCGTAGTAGCCGCGACGCGGGAACATCGGATCGTCGAGCTGATCGATGACGAGCCGCGCACGCGCGGTCAGCGCCTGCGACGTGAAGCTCGGCCAGATCAGCGTCGAGCTGCCGTCATCGAACGGGAACGGCAGGTTGTAGTTCGGCGAGCCGTGCCCGGTCGCATAGCCGATACCCATCCGGAAGTCGCCGAGTCGCGCGATCGGCAGGCCGAAGTCGAGCCCGGTGCGCGCCGTCTGCATCAAGTACTGATTCAGCTTCACCTCGCCGCTGTTGTCGTACAGGTTCACGTAGCGACGCTGGTATTCCGCATAGGGCGAAATGTACAAGCCGTATGCGGCCGGCAACGGCTGGCGCAGTTCGACGCGCGCCGATTGCAGGTCGCTGCCGATCGTCGTGTCCGCGCGGAATTCGAGGCCCGATTCGGTGAGCCACGGCCGCCGGTAGCCGACGTGCAGGCGGAAGCCGCCTTCGTCGGTCGAACTGCTCGACATCCCGACGCCGAACAGCAGGAAATTCGGCCCCCAGTATTTCTCCCGCGCATCGATCTCGAGCACGTTCTCGTCGCCGTGGCTCACGATCTGCTGCGTCACGCTCTCGAAATTGCCGCCGGTCGTCAGTCCGAGCAGGTCCTGGCTGACGGTCGCCGGATCGTAGGTGTCGCCCGGTTTCACGTGCAGCGCGTCGGCGACGACACGCTTGGGCACGCCGCCGGTCGTCTTGATCTCGACCCGCGTGATGCGGATCGGCGGCGGCAGCGGCTGCGCATGCGCGGACCGGTAGGCCGCGTACTGTTCCAGCGTGAGCGCGAGGTGCCTGAGCCGCGGCAGCGCCGCAGTCGCGGCGGCCGCGCCGGCGGCGATCGCCTGCTTCGCGTTCTGGAAATCGGTGAACGCGAGCGCGCCGAGGTCGGGCGTGAGCAGCACGTCCTGCGCGGCGAGCTGCTTGCGCTGCGACGTCACGTTCTGGCGGATCAGGATGCCGACCATCTGCTGCATCACGTCGGCCGGCGATGCGAGCGCGTCGAGCGGACGCAGCTGCGAGCCGATGTCGACGGCGATCACGACCTTCGCACCCATCTGCCGCGCGGTGTCGACCGGCAGGTTGCTGACGAGCCCGCCGTCGACGAGCGCGCGGCCGTTGATCTCGGCCGGCGCGAACAGGCCGGGCATCGCCATGCTCGCGCGGATCGCGAGCGGCAGCGAGCCGCGGTCCAGCACGACCATCTGGCCGGTCTGCAGGTCGGTCGCGACCGCGCGATACGGGATCGGCAGCTGGTCGAACGGCTGGTTGGTCGGCACGGCGGCGGTCCAGTTCGCGAGCAGCGCCTGCAGCCGGTTGCCCTGCACGAGGCCGACCGGCGCCTTCACGCCTTTCTTGCCGAAGCCCAGCGTCAGGCTGTTGATGTACAGGCGCTCGTCCTCGCGGCTGGTTTGCGGCAGGTCGGCGCGGTCGGTCACGTCGAACGCGATGTCGGCCAGGTTCACCTCCGACAGCTGCTTCTGCATCTCGTCGGCGGCCATCCCGCTCGCATACAGGCCGCCGACCACGGCGCCCATGCTCGTGCCGGCGATGCAGTCGATCGGGATGCGGTTTTCCTCGAGCACCTTCAGCACGCCCAGGTGCGCGTAACCGCGCGCGCCGCCGCCGGACAGCACGAGGCCGACCGGCGGCCGGCCGGCCGGGCCGCCGTCGGCGTTGCAGGTCGAGGCGGGCGTGGCGGCGGGGGCGGCCGTCGTGGCAGGGGCGGCCGGTGCGGCGGCAGTGGCCGCCGTCGCGGTGCGCGCGGCGGTGTCGGCGGCCGGCAAGGGCTGCGCGGCAACGGTGCAGCACCACAGCGCAACGAGCGTGGCGCCGAGCCGGCGCACCCCGAGCCAGCGGAGAGAGGCGGTCGCTGTCATGGTGGAATACCTGGCGTGATCGGGCGTCGGGCGCCTGCCGGGAGCAGGCAAGACCGAGAGATTACCGTGTTTTACAAGCGCAACGCGAGCGGCCGATGCGTAGCCGCGGGCCTGCCGAAACGCGGTTTCGGCAATTTCGTCGCGAAATAATCATTGGAATTGCTTAAAGTATCGGCACGATTTGCCGCTAAGACTTCAATGGGGCGGCGAAGGCGCGCCGCGGGGATGCGGCCTGGCCGCTTCGGCCGTTTGTTCAAGAAAAGGGTAACCATGTCGACACCGCTGTTCGGAAAGTTGTTTGCGCAACCCGTTGCGATCGACCCTGGAACGGCGAGTACGCGGATTTATACGCACGAGCGCGGCGTGGTGCTGGACCAGCCGTCGGTCGTCTGCTTTCGCAAGGGCGGCGCGTCCGATGCGCGACCGACGCTCGAGGCGGTCGGCGAACTCGCGAAGGCGCTGCTCGGCCGCGAGCCGGGGCATCTCGAGGCCGTGCGGCCCATGCGGCACGGCGTGATCGCCGATGCGCACGCCGCCGAGCAGATGTTTCGGCGCTTCATCGACATGTCGCGCACGCGCTCGCGCTTCAGCCGCCGCGTCGAGGTCACGCTGTGCGTGCCGTCGGATGCGACCGCGGTCGAGCGCCGCGCGATGCGCGAGGCGGCGTTCGCGGCCGGTGTATCGGACGTCGAACTGATCGAGGAAGCGCTCGCCGCCGCGCTCGGCGCGGGCCTGCCGGTGACCGAGCCGGTCGGCTCGATGGTCGTCGACATCGGCGCCGGGACGACCGAAGTCGCGGTGATCGCGCTCGGCGGTGTCGTCTATCGCGAGGCGATCCGCGTCGGCGGCAACCAGTTCGACGCGGCGATCGTCAATCACGTGCGCAACCTGTACGGCGTGCTGCTCGGCGAGCAGACTGCCGAGCGCGTGAAGGAGACGATCGGCTCGGCCACCAGCGCCGTGCCGCGCGCGTCGACGCGCGCGATCGGGCGCAGCGTCAAGGACGGCCTGCCGCGTTCGATCGAGCTGTCCAACCACGATGTGGCGGACGCGCTGGCCGCGCCGCTCAAGCAGGTGATCGGCGCGGTGAAGTCGGTGCTGGAAAACGCGCCGGCCGAACTCGTGACCGACATCGCGCATCGCGGCGTGGTGCTGACGGGCGGCGGCGCGCTGCTCGCGGATCTCGAACGCCTGCTGCGCGACGAGACCGGGCTGAGCGCGCGGATCGCCGACGAGCCGGCCACCTGCGCGGTGCGCGGCGCCGGGGAGGCGATGGGGCGGCTCGCGATGTGTCCGGTGGATTGACGCCGGCCGGGCAGGCGCGTTGAGGTCCGTTGAAAATCCTTCGAACCCCGAAGCTCCGGCATGCCGAACATCGTCAGGCTGCTCCGGACACGCTCGACACGCCGTGTCGACCGCAGTGCCTGGCCATGCGCGAGCCGGCCGTGGCAGCATGCCGGGCCGCGTGCCGTGCAAGCCGGCGGCACGCTTCTCCTGAAGTCCGACACCTTTGCACCTGAGTTTCACGCGGGGCCGCGCGGCAGGGAGTCGATTGACCTTGCGGCTTTCATTTTTCATTTCAAGGCGGCGGAATCATGTGCGCCGTATTCGAAAGCGCTCTGCAAGTGTGTTGAGAATCCACGCTCTCAATCTTTTAAATAAAATGGGTTCGGATTATTTGCGCCGCTGCCGCCGTCATCATTTAAATTGAGTCGCGAAAATCCGACTGGGGATTAGTATGAATTATCAGTGTTTTCACTGATCTCATGGTGCAGGTAACTTTTCCTGGCATGACGGAATGACCGAAAGACCCTTTTAATCCGGTCGTTTCACGCAATCTAACGAGTAAAAAATACGTATTCCATCGACCTCGCTCCGATAACCAAACATCGACTGGAAAACCCTGTTTATTTGATATAGCCTTGTCTGACAAAAAGCAGGGCGGTAATCAAATCAACCAGAAAGTCGCTGCATAAGAACAAGGGGCCACGATCATGTTGTCCGGTTGAGTTTGCACTCGCAAACGAGAATCGATTAACCCGCAGTTCATCCACGAATAGACCGACGTCGTTCCGCGACCGCCGGAGGGCACGCTTGCGTCCCGGATTTTCCGCCGCCGCCGGATCGATTCACCGGCCATGCCGAGCACGAGGGGAAGCATGAACATTGCGCATTCGAAGAAGAGCGGAGAGCCGTTTCCGAAATTCCTGTTGCCGACGGGCGTCTTCCTGGCCTTGTCCGGCGCGGGCATCGTCCCCGCGTACGCGACCTGCAGCACGGCAGGCACCACGGTGACCTGCACGGGCGTCGCGAATCCGCTGGCGCCGAGCTATGCAAACAGCGCCAACAACCTGAACGTCACCGTCAATCCCGGCGCGAGCGTCGGCGTGCTGCTGGGCGTCGGCGGCACCGCGATGTCGCTGACCGGCAACAACAACACGCTGACCAACAACGGCACGATCGACCCGTCCGCGCTCGGCTCGGGGCTCGGCGTGCTGTCGAGCGGCGCGGTGCTCGGCAATGCGTCGGCGAGCAATACCACCGTCACCAACAACGGCACGATGCTCGGCTCGACCGGGGTCGCGATCAGCGGCGTGACCGGCATGGCGCTGTCGGTCCAGAACGGCACCGGCGGCACGTCGACCATCAACAACACCGGCACGATCGGTTCGAACCCGCTGGTCGGCGCGACGCTGTCCGGCGCGGATGCGCCGGTGGTCGCCGCATACGGCGGCGGCACGGTCAACATGACGAACAGCGGCACGATCAACGGCCGCGTGTCGCTCGCCACGAACGGCACGCCCGGGGGCGGCAACACGTTCACCAACTCGGGCACGATCAACGGCAGCGTGTCGATGGGCGCGAACAGCACCAACACGTTCAACGCGGTGACGGGCTCGTCGGTCAACGCGGCGGGCGGCACCGGCGGCGCGTTCAACATCACGGTCGGCCCGAACACGCTCAACGTGGCGGCGACGGGGATCGTCGACGGCGGCGCGGGCGGCAACAACACGCTGAACCTCCAGCAGGGCACCTCCGCGAACGGCACGATCGCGATCAACAACTACATCAACTTCAATCACCTCGACGTCGCGAGCGGCAACTGGACGATCAACGGCGCGTCGACCGTGCAGGACGCGACGCTGTCGAGCGGCGGCGTCGCGATCATCAACGACAACGCGTCGCTCGGCACCGGCACGATCACGGCCAACGGCGGCGCGCTGCAGGCGGGCACGGCCGGGCTCAACGTGTCGAACAACGTGACGCTCGGCACCGGGCTGACGGTGCAGGGCGCGACCGGGCTCACGCTGTCGGGCACGGTGTCGGGCAGCGGCGCGCTGACGAAGAACGACGGCGGCACGCTGGCGCTTTCGGGTGCCAATACCTATACGGGCGGCACGAACCTGAACGGCGGCAACCTCGTGGTCGGCAACAACGGGGCGCTCGGCACCGGCGCGGTGAACGTCAATGCGTCGGCGTTGCTCGACACGAGCACGAACGTCACGCTGAACAATGCGGTCAATCTCAACAACAGCGCGACGCTGACGCTCGGCGGCAGCAACAGCCTCGGGCTGTCCGGCACGATCAGCGGAAACGGCGGCCTCGTGAAGAACGGCTCCGCGACGGCCACGCTGACGGCCGCGAACACCTACACGGGCGACACGACGATCAACAGCGGCACGCTCGCACTGAGCGGCGCCGGCAGCCTTGCGGCGACCGGCACGGTGAACCTGACCGGCGCGGGCGCGACGTTCGACCTGAGCGGCGCGTCGGGCGCGCAGACGATCGGTGCACTGGCGGGAGCGGCCGGCACGAACGTGGACCTCGGCAGCAATTCGCTGACGCTCAACGGCACCATCAACGCGACCTACGCGGGCACGATCGGCGGCTCGGGCAGCGTGACGCTGTCCGGCCCCGGGACGCAATCGCTGACCGGCACGAACGTCTACTCCGGCGGCACGAACCTGAACGGCGGCAACCTCGTCGTCGGCAGCAACACGGCGCTGGGCTCCGGCGCGGTGAACGTCAACGGCTCGTCGACGCTCGATGCGACCACCAACGTGTCGCTCGCGAACGGCATCAACGTCGCCACCGGCACGACGCTGACGCTGGGCGGCAGCACCGATCTCGGGCTCGGCGGCACGATCTCCGGCGGCGGCGGGCTCGTGAAGAACGGCGCGGCGGCGCTGACGCTGAGCGGCGCGAACAATTACACGGGCGGCACGACGCTGAACGCCGGCACCCTCGTGCTCGGCAACGCCGCGGCGCTGGGCACCGGCACGCTGACCGTCGGCGGTGCCGCGACGCTCGATGCGAATACGAGCCTGTCGGTCGCCAACGCGATCGATCTCGGCACGGCCACGGCACTCACGCTCGGCGGCAGCAATGCGCTCGCGCTGGGCGGCGTGATTTCCGGCGCCGGCGCGCTCGTGAAGAACGGCGCGGCGACGGTGACACTGACGGGCGCGAACACCTACACGGGCGGCACGACGATCAATGCCGGCACGCTGGCGATCGGCGCGGGCGGCAGCCTTGCGGCGACCGGCACGATGAACCTTGCGAACGCGGGCGCGACGCTCGACCTGAGCAATGCGTCGGGCGCGCAAACGCTCGGCGCGCTGTCGGGCGTGGCCGGCACGAACGTGAATCTCGGCGCGAACGCGCTGACGCTGGGCGGAACCGCGAGCGGCACGTACAGCGGCGCGATCGGCGGCACCGGCAGCCTGACGCTGGCCGGCACCGGCACGCAGACGCTGAACGGCGCGAGCACTTATTCGGGCGGCACGAACCTCAATAGTGGCGGACTGGTGCTCGGCAACGCCGCGGCGCTGGGCACCGGCACGCTGACCGTCGGCGGTGCGGCGACGCTCGATACGAATACGAGCCTGTCGGTCGCCAACGCGATCGATCTCGGCACGGGTGCGGCGCTCACGCTTGGCGGCAGCAACGCGCTTGGATTGGGCGGTGCGATTACCGGTACGGGCGCGCTCGTGAAGAACGGCGCGGCGACCGTGACGCTGACGGGCACGAACACCTACACGGGCGGCACGACGATCAATGCCGGCACGCTGGCGATCGGCGCGGGCGGCAGCCTGGCGGCGACCGGCGCGATGAATCTCGCGAACGCGGGCGCGACGCTCGACCTGAGCAATGCGTCGGGTGCGCAAACGCTCGGCGCGCTGTCGGGCGTGGCCGGCACGAACGTGAATCTCGGCGCGAACGCGCTGACGCTCGGCGGAACCGCGAGCGGCACGTACAGCGGCGCGATCGGCGGCACCGGCAGCCTGACGCTGGCCGGCACCGGCACGCAGACGCTGAACGGCGCGAGCACCTATTCGGGCGGCACGAACCTCAATAGTGGCGGGCTGGTGCTCGGCAACGCCGCGGCACTGGGCACCGGCACGCTGAATGTCGACGGTTCGGCGACACTCGATACGAACACGAACCTGACAGTGGCGAATGCAATCGGTCTCGGCGCGGGCTCGACGCTCACGCTCGGCGGCAGCAACGCGCTCGGATTGGGCGGCGCGATTACCGGTACGGGCGCGCTCGTGAAGAACGGCGCGGCGACGACCACGCTGACGGGCGCGAACACCTACACCGGCGGCACGACGATCAATGCCGGCACGCTGGCGATCGGCGCGGGCGGCAGCCTCGCATCGACCGGCACGATGAATCTTGCGAACGCGGGCGCGACGCTCGACCTGAGCAGCGCGTCGGGCGCGCAGACGCTCGGTGCGCTGTCGGGCGTGGCCGGCACGAACGTCAGCCTCGGCAGCAATGCGCTGACGCTAGGCGGAACCGCCAGCGGCACGTTCAGCGGCGTGATCGGCGGCACCGGCGGGCTGACGCTCGCGGGTACCGGCACGCAGACGCTGTCCGGCGCGAACACGTATACAGGCGGCACGACGATCAACAGCGGCAGCACGCTGGCGCTGGGCGCGGGCGGCAGCCTCGCGGCGAGCGGCACGGTGAATCTGGCCGGCACGGGCGCGACGTTCGACCTGGGCGGCGCGTCCGGTGCGCAGACGATCGGCGCGCTGACCGGCGCGGCCGGCACGAACGTGAATCTCGGCGCGACTGCGCTGACGCTGAGCGGCAACGGCAGCAACACCTTCGGCGGTGCGATCGGCGGCACCGGCAGCCTGACGCTGGCCGGCACCGGTACGCAGACGCTGACGGGCGCGAACACGTACACCGGCGGCACGACGATCAACGCCGGCACGCTGGCGCTGGGCGCGGGCGGCAGCCTTGCGTCGAGCGGCGCGGTGAACCTGGCCGGCACGGGCGCGACGTTCGACCTGAGCGGCGCAACGGGCGCGCAGACGATCGGCACGCTGACCGGCGCGGCGGGCACGAACGTGAACCTCGGCGGCAACGCGCTGACGCTGAACGGCAGCACCGCCGGCACATTCGGCGGGACGATCGGCGGCAGCGGCGGCGTGACGGTCGCGGGCGTCGGCACGCAGACGCTGACGGGCGCAAACACGTACACCGGCGGCACGACGATCAACGGCGGCAGCACGCTCGCGCTCGGCGCGGGCGGCAGCCTCGCCGCGGGCAGCACGGTGAACCTGGCCGGCACGGGCGCGACGTTCGACCTGAGCGGCGCCGCAGGCGCGCAGACGCTCGGCACGCTGACCGGCGCGGCCGGCACGAACGTGAACCTCGGCGCGAATGCGCTGACGCTGAACGGCAGCGGCAACGGCGCGTTCGGCGGCGCGATCGGCGGCACCGGCGGCGTGACGCTCGCGGGCACCGGCACGCAGACGCTGACGGGGGCGAACACGTACACCGGCGGCACGACGATCAACGGCGGCAGCACGCTCGCGCTTGGTTCGGGCGGCAGCCTCGCGGCGAGCGGCGCGGTGAATCTGGCCGGCGCGGGCGCGACGTTCGATCTCAGCGGCGCAACGGGCGCGCAGACGATCGGCGCGCTGTCGGGCGCGGCGGGCAGCACCGTAAACCTCGGCGCGAATGCCCTCGCGCTGAGCGGTAGCGGCGCCAGCACGTTCGGCGGGACGATCGGCGGCAGCGGCGGCGTGACGCTCGCGGGCAGCGGCACGCAGACGCTGACGGGCGCGAACACCTACACCGGCGGCACGACGATCAACGGCGGCAGCACGCTCGCGCTCGGCGCGGGCGGCAGCCTCGCGTCGATGGGCGCGGTGAACCTCGCCGGCGCGGGTGCGACGTTCGACGTGAGCGGCGCAGCGGGTGCGCAGACGATCGGCGCGCTGTCGGGCGCGGCCGGCAGCACCGTGAACCTCGGCGCGAATGCGCTGGCGCTGAGCGGCAGCGGCGCCAGCACGTTCGACGGGACGATCGGCGGCACCGGCGGCCTGACGGTCGCGGGCACCGGCATTCAGACGCTGACCGGCAGCAACACCTATACGGGCGGCACGACGATCGCATCGGGCGGCACGCTGCAGCTCGGCAACGGCGGCACGTCGGGCAGCGTGGTCGGCAATATCGTCGACAACGGCGCGCTGATCTTCAACCAGTCCGCGAACGTGACGCTCGCGAGCGTGCTGTCCGGCACCGGTTCGCTGACCCAGGCCGGCAGCGGGCAACTGACGCTGACCGGTACCAATACGCTGAGCGGCCCGACCACCGTCGCGGCGGGTACGCTCGCGGTCGACGGTTCGCTCGGCCAGTCGACCGTGACCGTGCAGAACGGCGCGACGCTGACGGGCACCGGCACGGTTGGCGGCTTCGTCGTGCAGGGCGGCGCGTTTGCGGCCGCGTCGCAGCCGGGCGCGGCGCTGAACGTGGCCGGCAACGTCACGTTCCAGCCGGGCTCGACGCTGCAGGTCGCGGTGACGCCGCAGCAGGCCGGCAGCATCGCGGCGGGCGGCACGGCCACGCTGAACGGCGGCACCGTGCAGGTGCTCGCGAACCAGGCCAGCTACCAGCCGACCACGAAGTACACGATCCTCAGCGCATCGTCGGGCGTGCAGGGCACGTTCAGCCAGGTGAATTCGAACTACGCGTTCCTGATGCCGACGCTCAGCTACGATCCGGACCACGTGTATCTGCAGCTCGTCGCGAACGGCACGGCGCTGCCCGATGTCGCGGCGACGCCGAACCAGCGCGCGGTCGCGACCGCGATCGGTGGGCTCGGCGCGGGCAACCCGCTGTACGACACGGTGCTGACGACCGATGCGGCCACCGCGCGGCGCGCCTACGGAATGCTCGGCGGGGAATTGCAGGCGAGCCTGAAGAGCATGCTGCTGCTCGACAGCCGCTACGTGCGCGAAGCCGTGACCGATCGCGTGCGCCAGGGCCTCGCGCCCGGAGCGGGGCCGCTCGCCGCGCTGTCGTCGGGCGGTGCCGCGCTGTGCGGCGACAACACGGCCGGCGCGACCGATCCGACGCTGCCGCCGGAACGCCGGATCGGTTCGCGCGCAGGTTGCTACGGCGGCACGCCGTATCAGCCGGTGGTCTGGGGGCAGGCGTTCGGCGGCCGCAGCCGGCTCGCGGGCGACGGCAACGCGTCGACCATCAACCGCAGCATGACGGGCTTCATCGCCGGTGCCGACATGGCGCTCAACGACCAGTGGCGTGCCGGTCTCGCCGCGGGCGTCACGCACAGCTCGCTCGACAACGACCAGAGCGCGTCGGCGTCGGTCAACAGCTACTACGTGTCGCTGTACGGCGGCGCGCAGTACGGTGCGCTCGGCGTGCGCGGCGGCGCGTCGTACACGTGGTACCGCATCAACAGCGACCGTTATCCGGGCTTCGCGGGCTTCTCCGATCACGATTCGGCCGGCTACAACGCGCATTCCGAGCAGGTGTTCGGCGAAGTCGGCTATGCGCTGCCGGTCGGGCCGGTCGCGCTCGAACCGTTCGCGGGTCTTGCCTACGTGAACCTGCATACCGACGGCTATACGGAAACCGGCGGCGCGGCCGCGCTGCAGGCCGGCGGCCAGACGACCCACGTCGGTTTCTCGACGCTCGGCGTGCGCGCGGCCTCTCAACTCGGCATGCTCGCGAGCGGCACGTTCACCGCGCGCGGGACGGTAGGCTGGCGGCATGCGTTCGGCAACGTGCGGCCGTCGTCGGCGTTCACGTTCGCGAACGGCGGCACGTCGTTCCAGGTGTCGGGCGTGCCGATCGCGCGCGACAGCGCGGTGCTCGAAGCTGGCATCGACGCGACCATCACGAAGCGCCTGACGCTCGGTCTCACGTTCAGCGGCCAGTACGGCAGCGGCGTGCGCGACAACGCGGTGCTCGGCAACATCCTGTGGAAGTTCTGACCGGCGCCTGAGGTGCCTGTGCGCGATCCCGATGCGACGGCGATGCCCGCATCGGGGTCGCGTCTTTTTCGGCGCTGCGCGCGTCCCCCGTTCTGGCCTATCCTGTGCGAAACACGCGACGCGCGCCGCGCGTTGCGCCTCGACACAGGAGCATCGATGCCGAATCACGCCGAAGCCACCACGACGCAGGCGCCGCAAGTCGCGCCCGTCCCCCCGACCCAGGCGACAGGCCCCGCATTCATCGCGCCCGAAGCCGATCCGCAGGCGCTCGCACGCAACAACCAGTACGTGCTGAAATCCGGCGACGCGTTCGTCGTCAGCGACGCGCTCGGCGACGTCGGCGGCCACGACGACGGCCTGTTCGTCGACGACATGCGCGTGCTGTCGACCTGGCGCCTGACGTTCGGCGGCCGCGCGCCGTCGCTGCTGTCGGGCGCGACGAGCGCGGACAACGCGTCGTTCACCGCGCACCTGACGAACCGCCCGCTGCCGCCGCTCGGCGGTCGCGAGACGCCCGAGGGCGTGATCCACATCGAACGGATGCGCGTGCTCGCGGGCGACGTGCTGCACGAAGCGCTGACGCTGACCAACTACGGCGCGAGCGAGGCCGAGGTGCCGCTGTCGCTGTCGTTCGCGGCGGATTTCAAGGACATGTTCGAAGTGCGCGGCACGCCGCGCCCGAAGCGCGGCACGGTGGTCGCGCCGCGCATCGACGGCGGGGCGGTGCGGCTGCGCTACGACGGCCTCGACAAGGTCGAGCGCAACGTGACCGTGCATTTCTCGCCGGCGCCCGACGCATTGTCGGTCGATCGTGCCGATTACACGCTGACGATCGCCGCGCAGGCGTGCGTGTCGATCTACCTGACCGTCGACGCGACGCTCGGCCGCGCGCACGACGATGAAGGCCCGGGATGCGGGCGTGTCGCGCTGCGCACCGCGCTCGTCGGCGTGCATCGCGAGATGCGCTCGCGCCGCGAGTCGATGGCCCGCGTGCACACCGGCAATCCGCTGTTCGATGCATGGCTCGACCGCTCGCTCGCGGATCTCGGGCTGCTCACGACGCAGCTCGATACCGGGCCGTATCCGTATGCGGGCATTCCGTGGTTCTCGACGCCGTTCGGCCGCGACGCGGTGATCACGTCGCTGCAGATGCTGTGGCTGCAGCCGTCGCTCGCGCGCGGCGTGCTGCGCTTTCTCGCGGAGCACCAGGCGCGCGAGACGTCCGCGTTTCGCGATGCGGAGCCCGGCAAGATCATGCACGAATTCCGCCGCAGCGAAATGGCCGCGACGGGGGAGGTGCCGTTCGCGCTCTATTACGGCGGCGTCGACACGACCCCGCTGTTCATCGTGCTCGCGGGCGCGTACGTCGAACACACCGGCGACGATGCGCTGATCGACGAGCTGTGGCCCGCGCTCGAGCGCGCCGCGCAGTGGGTGATCGACAAGTGCGACCGCAATCCGTACGGGCTGCTTGACTACCAGCGCACGTCGGAGCGCGGTCTCGCGAACCAGGGCTGGAAGGACAGCCACGATTCGGTGTTTCATGCGGACGGCCGTTTTCCCGACGGCCCGATCGCGCTCGTCGAAGTGCAGGCGTATGCGTGCGCGGCGCTCGATGCGATGTCGATGTGCTCGCACCGGCGCGGCCACGCGGCCGACGCGACACGCTATGCGCTGCGCGCGAAGGCGCTGCGCGACCAGGTCGAGACGCTGTTCTGGATGCCGGAAGGCCAGTTCTACGGGATCGCGCTCGACGGTCACGGCGACCTGTGCCGCGTGCTGGCGTCGAACGCGGGCCATCTGCTCGCGTTCGGCCTGCCCGACGCCGAGCGCGGCGCGGCGGTCGCCGGCGTGCTCGGCTCGACGCTGTTCCAGACAGGCTGGGGCGTGCGCACGCTCGCGGCCGGCCAGCCGCGCTTCAACCCGATGGCCTATCACAACGGCTCGGTGTGGCCGCACGACAATGCGCTGATCGCGCGCGGGCTCGCGCGCTACGGCGACAAGACGGCCGCGGTGAACCTGCTGCGCGCGCTGTTCGAAGCCGCGGTCAGCTTCGAGATGCGGCTGCCGGAGCTGTTCTGCGGGTTCCCGCGCCGGCGCGGCGAACCGCCGACCGCCTATCCGGTCGCGTGCCTGCCGCAGGCGTGGGCGGCCGGTGCGCCGTTCATGATGCTGCAGGCGTGTCTCGGCGTGAGCGTCGACGCGGCACGCCACGAGGTGCGGGTCGAGCGCCCGGCGCTGCCCGAAGGTGTCGACTGGCTGCGCATCGACGAACTGCGCGTCGGCGACGAAACGGTATCGCTGACGTTCCGGCGCGTCGACGGCCAGGTGATCGCGTCGGCGGAGCAGCCGGGGCGGGTGAAGGTGGTCGCGGTGCTGTAGCGCATGCGGCTGCACGGACGTTGCGCGATGTCGTGCCACGTCCGCGCGCAGCGGCATAGAATCGTGACATGACCCTTGAACGATGGCGGAGGCACCTACGATGACGACCGACAACCGGCCCGACGACGGCGAGCAGAAGAAGCTCGAGAACCTGGAAGCGGCGGTCGACCACCTGCACAAGTCGATCGAGTCGCAGAGCATCGCGGCTGGCGCGGCGAAGGGCATTCTGTTCAGCCTGATCGAAACGCTCGGCGCGCTGATCGGCGATCCCGACCTGCCCGAACATGCGCGCTCCGGGTACGAGGCGCTGCGCGACAAGGCGAGCGAATTGCGCCGCGGGCTCGACCGGCATTGACGAAGCGGCAGCCGGCGTCGGCCGCGTGGCCCGCGCCGGCGCTGCCCAATCCTGCACGGCGCGCACAAAACCCCGTGCGCTCAATGAGTTAGTCGGCCGGTGCGCAGGATATCCACAAGCTTGCCAACACAATCTGTGGAGAACCGGCCGGCCCCCGACCGGCCGCGCAAGCGGCGCCGCGAGGCCGTACACGATGACGCGTCATTGACCTGTCTGGCCCGATCTACTGAATCCCCTTTTGTATCAGGATGTTACGCGTCACATTGGTGGAATATCCACAGGCTTGCCAACAAAATCTGTGGATAAGTCTGACGTGATTGCTTCCTGATGGTTGACGATCCGGCGCGCGGCGGTCGGTGCGTCGAAGCCTTTGCGCACGGGCTGCCCGCTGCGTGCGTCGGCGCGATAATTCGTGCGCGATCAACGGGTTAGGCCTCGGGTACCCAGGATATCCACATCCTTGCCAACACAATCTGTGGACAAGCCGGGCCGCATCATTCGACCGGCGCGGTGTCGGCCGCCTCCGCGACGATCCAGTCGCGAAACAGCGTCATCGCCGGCGAGAGCGGCTTCGACTTCAGCGACGTGAGCCAGTAGCCGCCCGCGCGCACGTCGATGTCGAACGGCCGCGCGAGCAGGCCGAGCTGCAGTTCGCGCGCGAACATGCAGGCTGGCGCGAGCGCGATGCCGGCGCCCTGCATCGCGGCCTCGACCATCAGCCGCGACGAATCGAACACGGGCCCGTTCACCGCCCACGGTTCGAGCGGCGCGGCATCGAACCAGCCGAGCCATTCGTCGGTGCGGTACGAGCGCAGCAGCGTTTCGTTCGCGAGATCGGCCGGCCGCGCGAGGCGCCGCGCGATCTCCGGCGCGCACAGCGCGGTGAGTGGGGCGTCGAGCAGCCGCTCGTTGCGCGTCGCCGGCCAGTTGCCTTCCCCGAAGCGGATCGCGAAATCGAGACCCTCGGCCGCGAGGTCGACGACGTTGTTGTGGGTCCGTAGCCGCAGCTCGACGAACGGGTGCGTGTCGCCGAAGCGCTTCAGCCGTGGCATTAGCCAGCCTATGGCAAAGGTGCCGACCGCGCCGAGCGTCAGCACTTCGTGGAAGCGCCCGCCGTCGAACTGCTTGAGCACGGTTTCGATCCGGCTGAATGCGTCGCTGAGCACCGGCAACAGCGCGCGCCCTTCGTCGGTGAGCCCGAGGCCGCGCGGCAAGCGGGTGAACAGCGCACAGCCGAGCCGCTCCTCGAGCGAGCGCACCTGCTGGCTCACGGCCGCCTGGGTCACGCTCAGCTCGAGGCCGGCGCGCGTGAAGTTCAGGTGGCGCGCCGACGATTCGAACGCGCGCAACGCATTGAGCGGAAGATGAGGGCGGAGCTTCGTCATAAGAATTTCTTTTGTCAGCGCTCAATTATCGTTGCTTGTCAGGCAACCGTAAAGTCACGATAGTGCTGTCTCGCCGGCCGGCCATTCTGCCTCCACTCCACCACGAGAGACACTCCATGACCTACTCATCGCAACGTCGAACCCTGCTGCTGGCCGCCGCGACGGCGCCGCTCGTCCTGACCGTCAGCGCGTGCGCGTCGCCGCCGGCTGCCGCGCAGGACGTTTCGTCCGCGACGTCGTTTGCCGCGCTCGAGCGCGCGGCGGGCGGCCGTCTCGGCGTGTGCGCGATCGACACCGCGGGCGGCCGGCGCGTGCAGCATCGCGCGGACGAGCGCTTCCCGTTCTGCAGCACGTTCAAGGCGATGCTGAGTGCGGCGGTGCTCGCGCAGAGCGTCGAGCGCCCGGGGCTGCTGCAGCAGCGCGTGGCCGTTGCGCAGTCCGATCTCGTGAACTACTCGCCGGTGTCGGGCAAGCATGTCGGCACCGGGATGACCGTCGCCGAGTTGTGCGAGGCGGCGATCCAGTACAGCGACAACTCGGCCGCGAACCTGGCGATGAAGCTGATCGGCGGGCCGGCGGCGGTGACCGCGTTTGCACGTTCGATCGGCGACGACACGTTCCGGCTCGATCGCTGGGAGACCGAACTGAACACCGCGTTGCCGGGCGACCCGCGCGACACCACGACGCCGGCCGCGATGGCCGCGAGCCTGTGCGTGCTCACGCTCGGCGACGCGCTGCCGCCCGCGCAGCGTGCGCAGCTCGTCGCGTGGCTGCGCGGCAACAAGGTCGGCGACAAGCGGATTCGTGCGGGCGTGCCGGCCGGCTGGCAGGTGGCCGACAAGACCGGCACCGGCGACTACGGGACGACGAACGACGCGGGCGTGATCTGGCCGCCGTCGCGCGCACCGATCGTGCTCGCCGTGTATTACACGCAGGCGCGTGCCGATGCGAAGGCGAAGGACGACGTGATCGCGGCCGCCGCGCGCATCGCGGTCGCGACGTTCGCGTGAGCGGGCGGCGCGGCGCGCGTTCATCGATGAATGCACGGAACGACGAAGCGATGTGTCGATGAATGCACGCGGTGCCGCAGTCGTGACCGGCATGTCGAAACGTTGTGCGATCAACGACTTAGGTCACGCATGCTCAGGATATCCACATCCTTGCCAACAAAAATTGTGGACAAGCCCGCGCGCGGCCGCGTTCATCGCGCAGCGGGCGCGGCGCCGGCGTGCGTCAGGCTTGCCTGCCGGGTTCGAAGCGACACGGACAAAACCTTTCGGATCAAGCGCTTGTGCGTGGTATGCGCAGGCTATCCACACGCTTGCCAACACAATCTGTGGACAAGCGGCGTGGCGCGCGCGACATGCGGTCCGTCGCGTCGCGCGACGATGCGTGAACGGCACATCGCGTGGCCGCGTGCCCGATTCGAAGCGGCGCGGACAAAGTCTTACGGATCAAGCGCTTGATCGCGGTATGCGCAGGCTATCCACATGCTTGCCAACACAATCTGTGGACAAGCCCGCCCGATGTTCAGCCATGCCGATCGTCGACCGAGGGCCAGCGCGCGAACGCGAACACCCACAACATGATGAAGTTCAGGACCGGGACGAACATCGTCAGGATCCACCAGCCTGAATGCCCGGTACGCCGAACGATGCGGACATACGGATAGACGACGATCGCGACGAGCACGAGCGAGACGATCAACTGCCCTGCGGTGAAGTGTTCCATGGTCTTCCTCGGAATGATGTGTCGTTGTCCGATGCGGGCGCAACGGCCGGCACCGTGGTGCCGCTGCGTGAAGTCTCGCGATGCGTGGCGCGTGCGGCTCGTGTGATCGTGACGCGTGGCGGGTGCGGGCGTCAAGCGGCGGGCAGGGCGCCGCTGTTGCGCCGGATCGTCCGTCTGCGCGCGCGGGCGAACCGCGTGCTGCCGCAACGGTGACGCGGCGCATGAATCATTGGCCGATCAACGGGTTAGCCGATGCGTGCGCAGGATATCCACAAGCTTGCCAACAAAATCTGTGGGTAAGTGCTGCGACGATCGCATCGCACATCATTGGGGCATCGACGTGGCATCGTGATGCGAAGTGCGGCGAACCGGCGCATGTGACGGCCCGGCGCGCGCCGCGTCTGCATCACGCGTGCCAAAGTCCGTCGGATCAACAGCTTAGCGTTGCGGTGCGCAGGATATCCACAAGCTTGCCAACATTTTCTGTGGAGAAGTCCGCGTGGCGATCGCGCAGCGCGGCACATCGTGCAAACCGCCTCGTCTGCCGGATCCACCGTGAAGATGTTGAGGAGCACGACGGGTTGCGCGTCGACGCCGAGCTGTTGCCGGATCGGGAAGTTCGGGTCCATCGATTTGAAATGTGGCATTGGGCGCCCCTGCAAGTAGTGCGGCGACGACTCGGAGGGAAGGGATCGGTACGCGATGTCGCGTCGAGGCGAGCGCCTGCTCGACGCGAGTTGGCGCATTCGCTGCGCACGAGCGCCAAACCCTTTCGGATCAATGGCTTGCTGCCATTAGCGGCCGGTTGTCCACAAGCTTGCCAACACAATCTGTGGAAAAGCGGCCCGTCGGGCGTGTGTCAGGCCGGCGCCGGAAAGCGCACCGTCACGGTCAGCCCGCGCCCGCCTTGCGTCGTGCCGAGCGCGACGGTTGCGCGATGCTGTTCGGCGATCCGCTTGACGATCGACAGCCCGAGCCCGCTGCCCGACGACGTGACCGCCTGCGCGCCTTCGCCGCGATAGAAGCGCTCCCACACGTCCGTGCGCTCGGCTTCCGGAATGCCGGGGCCGTCGTCGGCGACTTCGAGCACGGGCGTCGCGCCATCGAGACGCGCGGACACGTCGACGCGCGCGCCGACGCCCGCGTAGCGGATCGCGTTGTCGACGAGGTTGTTCAGCAGCACGCGCAACGTGTCGATGTTGCCGGCGGCCATCACCGGCGACGACACGATCGCGCCGAGGTCGATGCGGTGCGCATCCGCGACGCGCGTGCGATCGGCGACCACCGAGCGGCACAGCGCGGCGAGATCGACGGGCGCGGAGGCCGCGGCGGACGCCTGCGCGTCGGGTTCGAGGCGCGCGAGCGTCAGCAATTGTTCGGCGAGGTGGCCGAGGCGTGTCGTGCCCGCATGGATCTGCGCGAGGATCTGCTCGCGTTCGTCGGCCGTCGACGCGCGCCGCAGCAATTGCGACTGGATCGACAGCCCCATGATCGGCGTGCGCAATTCGTGCGCGGCATCGGCGATGAAGTGTCGCTGCAGCGTGAATGAACGGTCGAGCCGCGCGAGCAGGTCGTTGATCGCTTCGGCGAGCGGGCGGACTTCGTTCGGCATCGACGCGACGTCGACCGGCTCGAGATTGTTCGCATTCCTGCGCTTCAGTCCGGCCGCGATCGTGCGCAGCGGCCGCAGCCCCGCGCCGATGCCGAACCACAGCCCGATCGCGAGCACCGGCAGCATCGAGAACACCGGCCACAGCAGGTGCACCGCGATGCCAGCGATCGCTTCCCAGCGCGCGTGGCGCGCCTGCGCGAGCCGGATTGTCGTGCCGCCGCGTTCGGTCACGTAGGTGCGCCACGGCTGGCCGCCGACGTCGACGCTGCCGATGCCCGTCTGCGCGGGCGGCGGCAGCGCGGACTTGCGATCGGTCGAATACACCAGCGTGCCGTTGCGCCAGACCTGCAGCAGCACGGCGTCGGGGTCACCGGCCTCGAATTCGTGCTTGCCGTCGCGATGGTTGCTGAACGACAGTTCGCCGTTCGGGCCGACGACGATCTGCTTCGACATGCTGCGCATCTGGTCGTCGAGGAGATCGTCGAGCTCGCGCAGTGCGCCCCAGTAGGTGCCCGCGCTTGCGACCAGCCCGATCACGCACGCGGCCGGCAGCAGCCACGTCAACAGGCGCCGCCGCAGCGATGCGCTGCGCCAGCGCGCGATCGCGTGTTGCAGACGCATCATGCGGCGTCACCGATCCGGTAGCCGACGCCGCGCACCGTGCGGATCATGTCGTGGCCGAGTTTCTTGCGCAGGTTGTGGATGTGTACCTGCACCGCGTTGCTCTCGATTTCCTCGCCCCAGCTGTACAGCCGTTCCTCGAACTGTTCGCGCGAGATCACGGCGCCGGGGTCGCGCATCAGTTCGTGCAGCAGCACGAACTCCTTCGGCGACAGCGTGACTTCTTCGTCGTTGAGCCAGACCAGGTGCTTGACCGGATCGAGCCGCAGCGGGCCGATCGCGAGCGTCGTCTGCGCGCGCCCCGCGTGGCGGCGGTTGACCGCACGAATGCGGGCGAGCAGTTCCTCGAGCACGAACGGCTTGACGAGGTAGTCGTCGGCACCGCTGTCGAGGCCGGCGATGCGGTCCGGCACGCCGTCGCGCGCGGTGATGATGATCGCGGGCAGGGTTTCGTCGCGGCGGCGCAGCGACGCGAGCACCGACAGGCCGTCGCGGTTCGGCAGCCCGAGGTCGAGCAGCAGCAGGCCGTAGCCGGTCGAGCGCAGCGCGAGCGTCGCGGCATCGCCGTCCTTGACCCAGTCGACCGCGAAGCCTTCCTGTTTGAGGCCCTGTTCGAGCCCGCTGCCGATCAGCGGATCGTCCTCGACGAGCAGTACGCGCATGGATTCGTGTCTGTTGGCGGGCGCGGGCGCCCGGGGTTCCCATGATAAGCGCAGGTGTCTTAGGCGGAGCTTAAACACGGGCGCCTGCGTGCGTTCGCGCACTGGAACGTTGCGACGGCATGCCGCGGCGCACGGTCTTCAGCTTTGCTTAATCTTACGGTCCGTAATCTGGGGCCGTCGCGTTCAACGGAGCGCGGCGCACTCGAAAAAATGGAGGAACGAGATCATGAAACACCTGACGAGAATCCTGGCGGTCGCGCTTGCCGTGCTGCCCGCCGCCGTCTACGCGCAATACACGGGGCCGTCCGCGCTGACCACGACGACCGTGAAGGAACTGCTCGCGAACGGCAAGGACGACCAGCACGTGCAGTTGCAGGGGCGCATCGTCAAGCATGCCGGCGGCGAGGACTACGAGTTCGCCGATGCGACGGGCACGATCCGCGTCGAGATCGACCACAAGCTGTGGGCGGCCGGCCAGCCCGTCAGCGACAAGAACGAAGTGAAGCTGACCGGCGAGTTCGAGCGCAAGTGGTCGGGCAAGGTGAAGGTCGACGCCGATCACGTCGAAGTGCTGCGCTGACCGGTGCACCCGTGCACCGGCGCGCACGGGGCCGGTGATACCATGGACGACCGGTTCCCGTTCTCACCAAGATGGCTGCCAATTTCGATGAACTCGCGTCCCGGATCCGGGCGCAATTTTCCGAACTGAGCCCGCAATTCCAGGCGGGCGCTGCATTTCTGCTCGATCATCCCGACGAGGTCGCCACCTCGTCGATGCGCAAGGTCGCGCAGCGCGCGCAGGTTCAACCCGCGTCGCTCGTGCGGCTCGCGCAGCAATTCGGTTTCCCCGGCTGGAACGAGCTGCGCGACCTGTGCGTCGCGCGCGTGCGCACGCGTCCCGAGCCGCTCACGCAGCGTGCGCGCTCGCTCGTGCGGCCCGACGCGAAGGCGTCGCTCGCGCACGACCTGCTCGCCGCACAGCAGCACAATCTCGCCGCCACCGCCGCACAGAACGGGCACGCGCTCGCGGACGCCGCGAAGCTGATCCGCAAGGCGTCGCACGTGCATGTCGCGGGGTTCCGGTCGTGCTATCCGGTTGCGTTCGGTTTCGTGTACGGCTACCGGCTGTTCCGGCCGACCGTGTCGTTGCTCAACGGTGTCGCCGGCTCGCTCGAGATGGAGTTGCGCACGATCGCGAAGCAGAGCGTGACCGTGATCATCAGTTTCGCGCCGTATTCGGCGGAAGCGACGCGCGTCGCGCAGGCGGCGAAAGCGCAGGGCAGCAGGATCGTCGCGATCACCGACAGCGCGGTGTCGCCGATCGCGCTGCATGCGGACGCGCAGCTGATCTTCACGCACGACAGCCCGTCGTTCTTTCCGTCGCTGGTCGCCGCGCATGCGATGGCCGAGGCGCTGGTCGCGCAGTTGCTGGCGCTCGAAGGCAGCGATGCGATCACGGCGCTCGAGCGCACGGAAGCGGAACTGCATGCGAAGGGCGCGTATGTCGTGTAGCCGCACGCGCGGCTTCCACTGTTTTCCGCTCCCGTTTTTTTCCTTGATCCGACGTAACCGATGACGTTCACCTACGACGTGACCGACGCCGGCGACGTGAACGTCCGCAAGCAGATCGCGGCGCCACTCGTCCGGTTCAACGAAAGCCGGGCCGGCCCGGCCGACTTCCGGCCGCACACCGCGCCGCGCGCGCGGCCCTGACATCCGCATCGATATTTCATCGCGACCTGAACCGTCGCGTACCGCGCGCGCGTATGCTGGCGTCTCCATTCCGAGGAGACATCAATGTCCGATTCCAACGTGCAGTTCCGCCAGGCCGAAACCTTCCGCGCGCTGCATGCGCGCCCCGGCGCCTTCATCATCCCGAACCCGTGGGATGCCGGGTCCGCCCGGCTGCTCGCGATGGCCGGCTTCGAATCGCTCGCCACCACGAGCGCCGGTTTCGCGTTTTCGAGAGGGCGGCCCGACAACGCGATCGGCCGTGACGAAATGCTCGCCCACATCGCCGAGATCGTCGCGGCGGGCGGCCTGCCGGTCAGCGCCGATCTCGAGAACGGCTTCGGCGACGCGCCCGACACGGTCGCCGAGACGATCCGCCTGGCGGCCGGCGCCGGCGCGGTGGGCGGCTCGATCGAGGATGCGACCGGCCGCGCCGATGCACCGATCTATCCGTACGACGCGGCGGTCGAGCGCATCGCGGCGGCGGTCGACGCGGCGCGCGCGCTGCCGTTTCCGTTCACGCTGACCGCGCGTTGCGAAAACTACCTGCACGGCCGCCACGACCTCGCCGACACGATCGCGCGGCTGGTCGCCTACCGCGACGCGGGCGCCGACGTGCTGTACGCACCGGGCGTGACCGATCCCGACGAGATCGCGGCGCTCACGCGCGCGGTCGGTGCGCCGGTCAACGTCGTGATGGGGCTGCAGGGCGGGTTGCTGAGCCTCGAGACGCTCGCGGCGCTCGGCGTGAAGCGCGTCAGCGTCGGCGGCGCGCTGGCGCGGGCCGCATTCGGCGCGTTCCTGCGCGCCGCGACGGAAATGGCGCGCGACGGCACGTTCACGTTCACGCAGGCGGCGGTGCCGGGCCGCGACCTCAATCGCTGGTTTTCGGCGCCGGACAATTCGCCCGTTCAGTTCGAACAATAAGGGCCGGTGAAACGTGGGAACGTTTCCAACCGAAAGCTGATTGACGGTAATCAATCGAAACTGCTGCCGATTTGAAGTTCGATGACGGCGCGAAAACCATCGATTATTCTCCGTATTCCGGCGGTGCGACCGGAACCGGCACGCAAGCCACGCCGGTTCTGGCGTCAGCCGCCCGCCACGCGAACCGGTGCCGCATATTGTTGCGATTTTCCGGTCGCTGTTTTTTTCGTATTCGGGAGTTGCCGGTTATTTATCGGATTGGTAATCTCCCGCATATCCGAATGACCTGCCAGCGGGCCGCCGGAAAATGAATATATAAAAAATCGAGAGAGCGATGACAATCCGAGAAAATCACCGCAGTGGCGTTCGCGTCGGCGATGTCGTGACGCTGAAAACCGGCGGGCCGCGCATGACCGTCACCTACGCGGGGCCGGTCGTGTTCGACGATGCCGACTGGCTGATCTGCCAGTGGTTCGACGACAGCGGCCACTTCCGGCAGGAAATGTTTCATCACGAAACGGTAGTGCCCGAACCGCGCGCGATTTCCGCCGGGCGTGTCCGCGTGCGCATGCAGGGGCACCGCTACCGGTCGGCAGCCTGACGACGCGCCCGTCGCGGCATCGCGCCGCTTGCCGGCCGCAGGTTGCCGCATTGCCGTGGCCCGCCGTGCCGGCATGCCGACGACATCCACGACATTTCACGTCAACCCGAAACATGCGGCGGCCCGGCGCGCCGATACTCCACGCATGAACCCGACCCATCCGATTGCCGCGGTCACGCACCGCGATCCCTACCCGTATTACGCGACGCTCGTCGACGGGCCGCCGCTTGCGTTCGACGCCTCGCTCGGCCTGTGGGTCGCGAGCCGGGCGGCGAGCGTGACGGCCGTGCTCGGCCACCCGGCGTGCCGCGTCAGGCCGCTCGATGCGCCGGTACCGCCCGCGTTGCGCGGGTCGACGGCAGGTGCGCTGTTCGGCGAACTGGTGCGCATGAACGACGGCGCATTGCGGCACGACGTGCCGAAGCAGGCGCTGCGCGCGGCGTTCGCGCCGATCGATGCGAACGCGTTGCGCGAACGGGCCGCCCAACTCGCCGGCAGCCGGCTGCGCGCGCCGTATGACGCCGATGCATTGAACGCGTGGTGCCTGACGGTGCCCGTTTGCGCGGTCGCCGATCTGCTCGGCTTCGACAGCGCGCAACTCGACGATATCGCCGCGCTGGTCGTCGACTTCGTCGCCGCGCTGTCGCCGCTGTCGGACGACGCCGCGCTGGCCCGCGCGAGCGAAGCCGCGCGGCAACTGCTCGACCGCATGACGGAACGCGTCGCGTGCACACGGGCCCAGGACGGTTCACTCGTCGCCGCGGTTCAGCAGGCGGCCGGCGCCGCGGGCTGGCACGCCAGCGGCGCGCTGGTCGCGAACCTCGTCGGGTTGCTGTCGCAGACGTGCGAGGCGACGGCCGCGTGGCTCGGCAACGTGCTGGTCGCATGGGATGGCACGGACGGCGAACGCGCGATGCCGGATACGGCCGCCCTCGACGCATTCGTCGCCGAGGTCGGCCGATTCGATGCGCCGGTGCAGAACACGCGCCGCTTCGTCGCGGCGCGCACGACGATCGACGGCGTGACCGTCGATGCCGGTGCGGCCATCCTGGTCGTGCTTGCGGCGGCGAACCGCGATCCGGCCGTGCATCGCGAGCCGCACCGACTGCTGCCGGGCCGCGCGCCGGGGCCGAACTTCGGGTTCGGCACGGGGCCGCACGGCTGTCCGGGCGAGCGGATCGCGCGGGCGGTCACGGCGGGGGCGTTCGGGGCGTGGTTGCGCGCGGGCGGTGACGCGCCGCGCGACAGGCTGGTGTGGGACTACCGGGCCTCGACCAATGTCAGGATGCCGAAGTTCGGCGTGGCGAGGTAAGCGGAACGGCGGGACTGCCTAGCGGCAACCTTGCTTCTCGGCCCATTGTTGCTGGGCGGCGACGCGGCGTTGCACGCGTTCGACGAGACCGGTCGAGAAGGTCCGCATGCTGATGCCGCGGCGCTTCGCGAGGATGGTTTGCGCGACGTCGGTCTGCGGGTTCGGCTGGCATGCCCAGTACAGCGTCATCAGCCAGCCGATGCCCGTCCATGCGAACAGCGCGTTGAACATCGCGATCGTCAGCTTGTCGTGCCGGCTGCGCCGATCGGCGACGATGGCCGGAAGAAAATAGAGCGCGATCGCTGCGACCGAACCGGCCACCTGAATCAGGACTGTGTGTTCCATGTTGCTGCTCCGTCCGAACTGCAATGAGGCTGATTGTCGCGCTTTTTCCGTTCGTGTGCCGGCAATTGATTGTTGCGTTTTCAATAACGATCAGCGCATGGCGACGCCCTCCGGCTGCACTTCGTTGCTCAACGCGAAACCTTCGTCGAGCCAGCCCGTGACGCCGCCGATCATCAGCTTCACCGGGCGGCCGAGGCGCGCGAGCCGGATCGCCGCGCGCGCGGCGCCGTTGCAGTGCGGGCCCGCGCAGTAGACGACGAACAGCGTGCCGGCCGGATGGTCGGCGAGCTTGCCGGCGACGATCTTGCGGTGCGGCAGGTTGCGCGCGCCGGGCACGTGGCCGGCGGCGAACTGCTCCGGCCCCCGGACGTCGAGCAGCACGAAATCCGGCGCGCCGGACGCAAGTGCATCGTGGACGTCCCAGCAATCGGTCTCGAAGCGCAGCGATGCTTCGAAGTGCGCGAGGGCGGTGGCGCTGTCGGCGGCGGGGACGTCGGTGACGTATGACATGAATGGCGCTCCTGAAGGACGGCGCGGAATGCGCCGGAATGAAGGGCAGTATCGCGGTTCGGCGGCCGTCGCGGCAGTGGCGCGATCGACAAGTTCCGGTAACATCGCGCCATGCACAATCATCTCGTCGTCGCGCTCGCCTACGATCGCCTCTGCACCTTCGAGTTCGGCTGCGTGGTCGAACTGTTCGCGCTCGAACGCCCGGAACTCGGCGTCGACTGGTATCGCTTCGCGGTCTGCGCGAGCGAGCCCGGGCCCGTGCGGGCGGCGGGCGGCATCACGGTCGCCGCGCCGTACCGGCTCGCGATGCTCGATCGCGCGGACACCATCGTGATTCCCGGCTGGCGCGATCCGGACGAGCTGCCGCCGGAGCCGCTGCTGAAGAAGCTGCGTGCCGCGCATCGTCGCGGCGCGCGGCTCTGTTCGATCTGCTCGGGCGTGTTCGTGCTCGCGGCGGCCGGCGTGCTCGACGGGCTCACCGTGACGACGCACTGGCGCTACGCCGAGCGCCTGCAGGCGCGCTATCCGGCGCTGCGCGTGAATCCCGATGCGCTGTACGTCGACGAAGGGCAGATCGTCACGTCGGCCGGCTCGGCGGCGGGGCTCGACATGCTGCTGCATCTCGTGCGCCGCGATCATGGCGGCGCGATCGCGAACCGCGTCGCGCAGCGCCTCGTGCTGCCGCCGCATCGCGACGGCGGCCAGGCGCAGTTCGTGCCGCGCCCGGTCGCGCCGGGCGGCAGCGACCGGCTCGCGAAGCTGATCGACTGGATGCGCGCGCACGCGGCCGAGCCGCACACGCTCGCGTCGCTGGCCGCGCAGGCCGCGATGAGCACGCGCACGCTGCAGCGGCAGTTCGCGGATGCAACGGGGATGTCGCCGCTCGCATGGCTGATCCGCGAGCGCGTGAACGTCGCGAAGGACATGCTCGAAGCGCATCCCGGGCTGTCGCTCGCGCAGATTGCCGCGCGCGCGGGGTTCGGTTCCGAGGAGTCGTTGCGCCGGCATTTCCGGCGCGTCGCGGCGACGAGCCCGGCTGCGTACCGGCGGGGGATGGATCGCGGTGTGAGGTCCACGGACGCGTGAGTGGTGCGTCTTTCCGCGCAGTGGCGGAATCAGTCCGTCGTTTGCTTCTTGTCGACTTCGAGCACGCGTAAGATGGCGATCGCCGTGCGGCGACCGTAGATGCGGCGCCGCCATTCCCGCTCGCAACGACAACGACAAGGACAATCATCATGGGCCTGCTGGGCAAGCTGTTCGGAAAGAAAACGCGTGACGAAGCGGCAGCGCCTGCGCGTTCCGCGCACGACGCAGGCGGAGCGTCGGAAGCAACGGAAGGATCCGACGATACGCACGAACAAGGCGGCCCGGACATCGCGCCGGAACTCGCGCCCGCGCTGAGGGCATTCCAGGCCGGCCGGCACGAGGCCGCGATCGCGGCCGCCGCGCCGCACGCGGAGCGGCTGGCCGATGCGGCGCGCCTCTGCGCGCTTTCATACTCGGCGATGAAGCGTTACCCGGAAGCGTTTCCGTACTGGCTCGCGCTGTTCGACCATGAGCCGAGCGCGCACAACGCGGTGCAGCTCGCGACGACGTCGGTGATGTGCGACGAAGTGGAGCGCGGCGAAGCGTGGATGCAGAAGGCCGCCGAGGTCAATCACGACACGCACGAGCAGTCCGACGTCGCGGCGCGCGTGAACTTCATTTCGGCGCTGATGCAGGGCGGCCACCTGCGCGAGGCGCTGCCGCATCTCGCGTGGGTGCGCGACGTGTACGGCCACGTGCGGATCACCGATTCGACCTTCCTCTACATGCGCGGCATTCCGTTCTTTTCGTCGTTCCTCGAGAACAGTCTCGAGATCCTGAAGGCCACGCAGCCGGCCGACGCGATCGAGCCGTGGTACGGGGAACTGAAGGGCAAGCTCGACGAAGAAGGCGAAGCGCAGCTTGCCGCGTGGGTTAATCAGTTGCCGGCATGACCGGCCGGTTCATCGCGCGCCGCGACGCGTGCCGCATCCTGCCGGCGCGGCGTCGCGGCGCGCATGCTCAGCGCGTGTTGGTATTGCCGGTATCGCGCGCGGTTTGCTTGATGCACGCGATCCGGTACACGCCGTCCTCGACTTCGACGCCATGCGTGTCGTGCGTGAAGCCGGGGAAGCGCAGGTCGTACTGCTCGAGCGCCTTCAGGTAGCCGAGCAGCGGGCCGTCGGCCGGCCCCGCGTTCTCGCCGGGCATCAGCAGCGGAATGCCGGGCGGATAGGGCACCACGCCCGTCGCGACGGTGCGGCCCGCCATCTCGGCGAGTTCCAGCATCTCGATGTCGTTGTGCACGAGATGCTCGTACGCCTCGGCCGGGCTGAAGTCGGGCTGCGGCAGCGTCGAGAAGCCGCGCGACATCATCTCGGTCGTCTTCAGGTCGCTCATCGCGCTGAACATCAGGTCGCACAGATCGCGCAGGCCGAGCGTGCCGTAGCGGTCCGGATAGCGCGCGACGAGTTCCGGCAGCGCCTGCTCGAGCGGCGCGTTCGCATCGTAGTCGCGCTTGAAGTCGAGCAGCGTGTTGACGAGCGTGCCCCACTTGCCCTTCGTCACGCCGAGCGAGAACAGGAACAGGATCGTGAAGTCGGTCGTCTTCTCGACGACGATCCCGTGCCGGTCCAGGTACGCGGTGACGACCGACGCCGGAATGCCGACCGGCATCAGCCCGCCATGCGGCGCGACGCCCGGCGTGACGATCGACACCTTGATCGGATCGAGCATGCAGTAATCGTCCTCGATCTCGCCGAAGCCGTGCCATGTGTCGCCCGGATGCAGCACCCAGCATGACGGATCGGTGGCGAGCAGCATTTCGTCCGCTTCATGGAAGCGCACGCGCCGGCCCGTCTTGCGATCGACCACGGTGTCCGGCTGCCAGCCGTTGAAGAACCAGTCGTCGTTCTCCTCGCATTCCGCATGCAGCCGCGCGAGCATCCGGCGGAACGACACGGCCTCGCGGATCGCGTCGGTGGTCAGCGCCTCGCCGCCGGGGCCGTCCATCATCGCGGCGCTCACGTCGTTCGACGCGATGATCGCGTAGTTCGGCGACGTCGATGCATGCATCATGTACGCCTCGTTGAAGCGCGCGTGCTCGATCGGGTTGCGGCCGTTGCGGACATGGATGAACGACGCCTGCGACAGCGCGGCGAGCAGCTTGTGCGTCGACTGTGTCGCGAACACGGTCGGCTTGCTCGCGTCGTGCTGCGACGGATCGCCGTGCATCGCGTGGCGATCGCGGTAGATCGGGTTGAAGCGCGCGTAGCCGTACCACGCCTCGTCGAAATGCAACCGGTCGACGCTCTGGCCGAGCAGTTCCTCGATGCGCGTGACGTTGTAGCAGAGGCCGTCGTACGTCGAGTTCGTGATCAGCGCATGCACGGGCGTCGGGTCGATGCCGTCGCGGCCGCGCACGAGCGGGTTCGCGTCGATCGCGAGACGCACGGCGGCGGCCGTGAGCCGTTCCGGCATGATCGGCCCGATGATCCCGTAATGGTTGCGCGACGGAATCAGGTAGGTCGGAATCGCGCCGGACATCGTCATCGCGTGCTCGGCCGACTTGTGGCAGTTGCGATCGCACAGCGCGACCTGGTTGCGCGTGACGCTCGCCATCAGGATCACGCGGTTCGACATCGACGAGCCGTTCGTCACGTGATACGTGCGGTGCGCGCCGAACACGCGCGCCGCGTAGCGTTCGCTTTCGCCGATCGGGCCCGAGTGGTCGAGCAGCGAGCCGAGCTCGCCGACCGAGATCGACAGGTCCGAGCGGAACAGCGCTTCACCGAAGAATTCGAAGTACGCGCGGCCGACCGGCGATTTCAGGAACGCGGTGCCGCCCGTGTGGCCCGGCGTGTGCCACGAGTATTCGTACACGCGCGAGAACTGCGCAAGCGCGCGGAACATCGGCGGCAGCACGGTTTCGCGGTAGCGTTCGATCGCGGCGACGATCCGCCCGCCGATGAACGCGGTCGTGTCCTCCAGCATCCAGATGAAGTCGTCGGCCTTGCGCATCGCGTCGACGGGAATCGCCGCCGCGCTCGCGCGGCTCGCGAGCAGGAACACCGGCACCGTCGCATTGCGCGCACGCATCGCGTCGAGCACGGCCTGCGCGGGCGCATGCACGGGATCGTTGCCGAGCTCCCAGTTGAGCAGCAGGCACTGGATCGCGGGATCGGCGTCGACCACCGCGCGTGCGTCTTCGGCTGAGGTCGCGATCACGACGTCGACGAGCCGCGTGCGCAATTCTTCGACGAGCGCGGTGGCCGCGCGTCCGGTGGCCGTGCGTTCGTCGATGTCGTGCTGCACGAGCAGCGCCTTCATGCCGAGGCGGCGGAACGCCGGTTGGGTCAAGGAAGCGGTCATGGGTCATTCCCCCGTTTGTTGAGTTGCCGGGATGCCTGCTGCGGCGGCCGGCGAGCGTGCGTGAAGGCGGGCGGCCTCGTGTTGGCCGACGGAGATCCAGAAGGCCGCGACGAGCGCGACGATGGTCACGCCGAGCGCGAGGTAGCGCACCCAGCGCGGCGAGCGGCCGCCCGGATGGACATGGGTTTCCTCGATTTCGCGCTGGCGGTTGATCGACAGCTCGTAGAACACGATCGTCGCGATCACGAAGATCAGCGACCAGCGCGTCTGCTGGCCGTCGGAGCCGACCATCGCCCACAGCGCGTAGACGGCGCCGATCAGGCCGACGATCGTGTAGAAGGTGAACTGGTGCGACGGCATCTTGCCGTAGCCGAGCACCTTGATCGCGATGCACGAGTAGATGTACGGCAAGAGCGTCATGATCACGGCGATCGACGCGATCTTGCCGAACTGCTCGCTCGCGCTCGGCGACATCGTCGCGAGCACCTGCACCGACATGATGACCGCGACGATCGCGAGGCCGGCCGACGGCACGTTCTTCGAGTTGACGCGGGCGAACACGCCGGCGAACAGGCCGTCGTCGGCCGCGGCCTTCGCGGTCTGGCCGACCAGCAGCGTCCAGCCCGCGAGCGAGCCGAGGCAGCCGAGCGCCGCGCAGATCGCGACCGCGTTCGCGGCGGTGTCGCCGAGCGCGAGGCGCGCGGCATCCGCGAACGGCGCGCTCGACGCGAGCAGCGCCTTGTTCGGGATCATCCCCATGATCACGGTCGAGCTGAGCACGTAGCAGACGGCCGCGAGCACGACGCCGCCGACGGTCGCGATCGGCACGTTGCGCGACGGGTTCTCGACGACGCCGGCCGACACCGACGCGCTCTCGACGCCGATGAACGCCCACAGCGTGAAGTTCAGCGTCGCGCCGATCGCGCTGAAGCTGCTCGCGCCCGACACGTTCCAGCCGGCGAAGTACACGTCCTTGCTGAACCAGAACCAGCCGAACACGGCCATCCCGAGGATCGGCACGAGCGCGAAGATCGTCGTGACCGACTGCACGCGGCCGACCACGTTCGGCCCGAGGATGTTCGCGTAGGTGAACAGCCAGATCACGAAGATCTGCGCGAGCGCGAACACGAGCGGGTCGTGCAGGACCGGGAAGAAGTGCGTCAGGTAGCCGAGGCCGGCGACCGCGAGGCCGACGTTGCCGAGCACGTTCGCGAGCCAGTAGATCAGGTTGGTCTGGTAGCCGATGTACGGGCCGAAGGCCTTGCGCGCATACGCATACGGGCCGCCGGCGGCCGGGTCGATCGCCGCGAGCTTCGCGAACACCAGTGCGAGCGACACGGCGCCGACCACGGTGATCAGCCAGCCGAAGATCGCGATGCCGCCGGTGGCGGCGAGGTTCGCGGGCAGCATGAAGACGCCGGAGCCCATCATGTTGCCCGCGACCATCAGCGTGGCGGGGATGACGCCGATTTTCGGCGCGGCGGTCGCGGCTGGCGCGGCGGCGGAACGGGAGGAGGACGAGCTGGCATCGGACATGCGAGGCTCCTTGAATGGTCGTGATGCGGTTGAGGTGGCGCGGCCCGGCACCGGTCGACGATTCCGGAATGGATCGTCGTTTTATTGAACGACAGCATCTTATCTCCTAATGAAGTTTAATAAGGGTAAGCGAGGCCATTTAATATCTTGAATATTGATGTCGATCATTGAAAAGGGTGAAACGCTTTGGTGCGGATGAAGGTGGCCGAACCGGGGCGGATGGCCTGTCTGGCCCGTCCGGCCGGTGGTTCCGGGGCGAAGGCGAGATGCGGGGCAGGTTGAACGGATAATCGATTTTTGCCGAACCGGTTAATTCAATTTACGGGCTGAGTGAGTCGACAAACCATGATTGAATCAGTCGGTTATTATCGAGCGCTCGAAATGCGCTCGCCCGCGCCATTGATTATTTCTACCGAACGGTGATTCCGATGACGATGCTGCCTTCCCGCCTGCCGCTGATCCAGGCTCCGATGGTCGGTTCCCTGAGCCCGCTGACGATTGCGGTCTGCGAGGCGGGCGGGCTCGGCTCGCTCGCATGCGCGGCGCTCGGCCCGCAGCAGTTGCGCGACGAGATCGCGGCGATCCACGCACGCACGCCGGCGCCGTTCAACGTCAACTTCTTCTGTCATGCGCCGCCAGCGCCCGACGCCGAGGTCGACGTGCGCTGGCGCGCGGCGCTGGCCGGCTACTACGCGGAAGCCGGGCTCGATCCGGCCGACGTGAAGGGCGGCCCCGGTCGCGCGCCGTTCGACGACGCGATGTGCGCGGTCGTCGAGGAATTGCGCCCGGCCGTCGTGAGCTTCCATTTCGGTTTGCCGGACGAAGCGCTGCTCGAACGGGTGCGGCGCACGGGCGCGTTGGTCGTCTCGTCCGCGACGACCGTCGAGGAAGCGCGCTGGCTCGATGCGCGCGGCGTCGATGCGATCGTCGCGCAAGGCGCCGAGGCGGGCGGGCATCGCGGGATGTTCCTGACCGACGACATCCACGCGCAGCCGGGCCTGTTCGCGCTGCTGCCGCAGATCGTCGACGCGGTGCGCGCGCCGGTGATCGCCGCCGGCGCGATCGCCGATGGCCGCGGCATCGCGGCCGCGTTCGCGCTCGGCGCACGCGCGGTGCAGATCGGCACCGGCTACCTGCTGACGCCGCAGGCCGGCCGCTCGGCGCAGCATCGCGCGGCGCTGCGGGCCGCACGCGACGACGGTACGCGCGTGACCAACCTCTACACGGGCCGCCCCGGACGCGGCCTGCTGACGCGCTTCATGCGCGAGCAGGGGCCGATGAGCGCGCTTGCGCCCGCGTTCCCGCTCGCGACGGCGGCAGTCGATCCGCTGCGCGGCGCGTTCGAGCGGCAGGGGCGCGACGATTTCTCGCTGCTGTGGTCGGGCGAGGCCGCGGCGCTTGCGCGGGAAGAGGATGCCGGGGCGCTGACCCGGCGGCTGTGGGACGACGCGATCGCGTGCGCGGCGGGGTTGCGCGACGCATTCCCGCAGGCCGTTTGAGCGGGGGCGCGACGCGCCGCGGGAAACGGGCCCGAACGGGCCCTGAATACGGCCACGGAAAGCGCCCCGGGGCGGGGGCATCGGCGTATCATCCGGTTTTTCGTCAGCCCTATCCAGGCACCCCACCATGACCTCCGTCGACACTACCCCCGTCCTCGACCATGACAAGCTCGTTACCTTCGTCGAGCGCAAGTGGAACGATGAAATCCTCCACGCACTGACCGACTACATCGCGATCCCTGCGAAGAGCCCCGCCTTCGACCCCGACTGGGCGAAGCGCGGCTATCTCGAACGGGTCGTCACCGATGCCGCGCAGTGGGCCGAACGCCAGCCGGTGAAAGGCCTGAAGCTCGAGATCGTGCGCTTGCCCGGCCGCACGCCGGTGATCTTCTTCGAAACCCCCGCAACCCGCTCGGGCAGCACCGACACGATCCTGCTGTACGGCCACCTCGACAAGCAGCCCGAATTCGACGGCTGGCGCGCGGACCTCGGCCCGTGGACGCCGAAGTTCGAGAACGGCAAGCTGTACGGCCGCGGCGGCGCGGACGACGGCTACGCGATCTACGCGAGCCTCGCCGCGCTCGGCGCGCTCGACGAGCAGGGCGTCGAACGCCCGCGCTGCGTCGGCCTGATCGAGACCTGCGAGGAGTCGGGCAGCTACGACCTGCTGCCGTACGTCGATGCGCTGCGCGACCGGCTCGGCCAGGTGTCGCTCGTCGTGTGCCTCGATTCGGGCGCCGGCAACTACGACCAGATGTGGCTCACGACGTCGCTGCGCGGGCTGGTGTCCGGCGACCTGCAGGTCGAGGTGCTCGAGGAGGGTGTGCACTCGGGCGTGTTCGGCGGCATCGCGCCGTCGAGCTTCCGCGTGATGCGCCAGCTGTTCGAGCGCCTGGAAGACGCGAAGAACGGCAACCTGCTGCCGGGCGTGTTCCATTGCGAGATTCCCGACAGCCGCGTGCGCGAAGCCGACGCGGCCGCCGCGATCCTCGGCGACGCCGTATGGAAGGGGCTGCCGTGGGCATGCGGCGCGGACGGCAAGCCGGTGCTGCCGACCACCACCGATCCGCGCGAGGCGCTGCTGAATTCGACGTGGCGTCCGTCGCTGTCGGTGACGGGCGCGGCCGGCCTGCCGGCGCTCGCCGACGCGGGCAACGTGCTGCGTCCGCGCACCGCGTTCAAGCTGTCGCTGCGCCTGCCGCCGCTGGTCGATGCCGCTCAGGCCGTGCAGCAGCTGAAGGCACTGCTCGAACTCGATCCGCCGTACAACGCGAAGGTCACGTTCAAGCCGGATGCGGGCGCCGCGACCGGCTGGAGCGCGCCGGATCTCGCGCCTTGGCTCGCGTCGTCGCTCGACGCCGCGTCGCGCCGCCACTTCGGCGCGGACTGCGCGTACATGGGCCTCGGCGGCACGATCCCGCTGATGAACGTGCTGCAGGCCGGCTTCCCGTCCGCGCAGTTCATGGTGTGCGGCGTGCTCGGGCCGAAGTCGAATGCGCACGGCCCGAACGAGTTCCTGCACGTGCCGTACGCGAAGAAGCTGACCGCGGCGGTGGCGGACGTGATCGCGTCCGCGCGCTGAGCGTTCGCGTTGTCTGTCCCGACCCGACCGGATCCAACCCGACCTGACGGAGCCTTGCCGATGACCGCGCTGCCGACCCCCGATACCGACCCGCTGCGCATGCGCGCCGAACCGCTGCACGCGTTCGTCGCGGCACTCTGGGAGCGGGTCGGCAGCAGCGAGCGCGAGGCGCGGCTCGTCGCCGATCACCTGGTCGGCGCGAATCTGGCCGGGCACGATTCGCACGGGATCGGGACGATCCCGAACTACGTCGCGTCGTGGCGGGAAGGGCAGTTGCAGTTGAACGGGCACGCGTCGATCGTCCGCGACGGCGGCGCGGTACTCACTATCGACGGCGGGCGCGGCTTCGGCCAGGTGATCGCATTCGAGGCGATGGTCGAAGGGATCGAGCGCGCGCGGCGCATGGGCATCTGCGCGATCGGGCTGCGCGACGTCCATCACCTCGGCCGCATCGGGCACTGGGCCGAGCAGTGCGCGCGCGCGGGTCTCGTGTCGTTCCATTTCGTCAACGTACCGGGCGACTTGCTCGTCGCGCCGCTGCACGGCACCGATGCGCGCTTCGGCACCAATCCGTTCTGCGCCGCGTATCCGCGCGCGGGGCGGCCGCCGCTGCTGCTCGATTTCGCGACGAGCGCGATCGCGTACGGCAAGACGCGGGTCGCGTACAACCAGGGCAAGCGCGTGCCGGCGGGGTCGCTGATCGATCATCGCGGCCAGCCGACCGACGATCCGGCCGTCATGCACGAGCAGCCGTTCGGCGCGCTGCTGCCGTTCGGGCTGCACAAGGGGTATGCGCTGGCCGCGATGTGCGAGATCTTCGGCGGCGCGCTGGTCGGCGGGCATACGACCTACGGCGACACGCTGCAGAAGACGAGCGCGATCGTCAACGGGATGCTGTCGGTGCTGATCGATCCGGACGCGTTCGATGCGGCCGATGCGCAGCGCGAGGCCGATGCGTTCGTCGAATGGGCGAAGGCGTCGCCGCAGGCGGGCGATGCGCCGGTGCGGATGCCCGGCGAGCCGGAGGAGGCGAGCCGCGCCGCACGCGGCGTGGACGGCATTCCGGTCGATCGTGCGACGTGGCGGCAGATCCGCGAGAGCGCGGCGGCCGTCGGCTTCGACGACGCGGAACTCGACGTGTGGACACGGCGCTGCACGGAGCCCGCATGAGCTGGCAATCGGAGAAGGCGCACGGCGAGGAGATCGCGTACCGGCTCGCGCCGCTCGGCAAGGTAGAGGTCGCGCGGTTCTTCAGCGGCGCCGCGATGCGGCTCGACGGCGTGATGTTCGGCTTCATGTCGCGCGGGTCGCTGTTCCTGCGCGTCGACGACGTGAACCGTCCCGCGTTCGTTGCGGCGGGGATGGGGCCGTTTTCGTATGAGCGTCCTACGCGCACCGTTGCGCTCGAGGGGTATTACGAAACGCCGGCCGACGTGCTCGAGGATGCGGGCGCGCTGTTCGACTGGTGCCGCGGCGCGTATCGGGCGGCGTTGCTGGCGGGGGCGCCGAAGCGCAAGGCGAAGGCGGCGCCGAAGCCGCCTGCGGAGCCGAAGACGGCAGCGGCGTCGACGCCGGCGGCGAAACGGAGTGTGAAGTCGTCTGCGAAAGCGTCCGCGAAACCTTCCGCGAAAGCGGCGCCGAAACCCGTTTCGAAACCGGCCACGAAATCCGTGGTGAAGCGCAAGCAACCATAGCGTCGGCTGCCCATCGTCGCTGCGCCACGATTTACGTTGTCCTGAGTTTGCGACTCACGACTCACGACTCACGACTCACGAGGCGCGGGGAGATGCGCCTGATTCCTGCCAACTGCACGGGATATACGAAAGCATCAACCTTGCCGAACCGTGCGTGCGTCATGCTTCACAACGGCGGCTACGGCGTTTATGATCGGCGCGGATCGCGTCCGCGTCTGGCGCGACCCGCGCCGGCCGTGTCGCCGGCCTCGCGAACGGCGCATCGAAAGCCGCGCGAATGATTCCCCACTCATCGTTCCAGACGGAGACAACCGATGCTCGTCCTGATTCTCGGTTTAGCGATCTTCCTCGGTGTGCATTCGATTCGGATCGTCGCGGACGGCTGGCGATCCGCGACCATCGAGCGGATCGGCGAGAAACGCTGGAAGGGCCCCTATGCGATCGCGTCGATCGTCGGCTTCGTGCTGATCATCTGGGGTTACGGGATCGCGCGCCAGGGCGGGACGCTGCTGTGGGTGTCGCCCGTCGGCGTTCGCCATCTCACCGGCATGCTGACCGCGATCGCGTTCGTGCTGATCGCCGCGTCCTACGTGCCGCGCAACCGCGTCAAGACGCTCGTCGGCCATCCGATGGTGGCCGGCGTGATGGTATGGGCGATCGCGCACCTGCTCGCGAACGGCACGCTGCACGCGGTCGTGCTGTTCGGCGCATTCTTCGTGTGGTCGCTGGTCGATTTCGTCGTGTGGCGCGCGCGCGATCGCCGCAACGGCGTCCGCTATCCGGCCGGCAGCTTGTCGGGCGATGCAGTGGCGATCGTCACCGGACTCGTCGTATGGGCCGTCTTCGCCTGGTTCCTGCACGGCCCGCTGATCGGCGTGCGGCCGTTCGGTTGAACGCGCGCGCCTGCAAGCATTGACGAGCGCGGCGCGCAAGCCGCCCGCCGCGCCCGCGAATCCGCCCGCGGCATCGAGGCGGGCGCATTGCCCCCCCATCGCTCGACGCACCTGCCGATCGATGGCGAGTTCGTCGCGACCGACGGCATGCGTGCCGTCGGCGCGATCGGCGCTCGTGCGTCAGATCGGCTTGACGAACAGCCCCACGGTCAGCGCGGCGCCGATGCAGACGATCGCAATCCGCAGCACGCGCTCGTTCACGCGGTGCAGCGCCCACGCGCCGAGCAGGCCGCCGACGATCGCGCCGCCGCCGAGCGCGATCGCCGCCTGCCAGTGCAGGTGCGGCGAGGTCAGGAACAGCACGACCGCCGACGCGTTCATCACGCCCGCGAGCGCGTTCTTGGTCGACATCGCATGACGCGGCGACAGGCCGGCCATCGTCAGCGCGGCCATCATCAGGAAGCCGATGCCGCCGCCGAAGTAGCCGCCGTAGATCGCGATCAGGAACTGCGAGATCGCGGCCGTGACGGGGCCGACATGCTGCGTGCCGGCGCCGGTCTTGCGGAAGAAGCTGCCCCATGCGAACACGACCGTCGCGAACAGCACGAGCCACGGCACGAGGTGCGAGAAGATCGACGACGGGGTTTTCAGCAGCAGCAGGCCGCCGAGCGCGCCGCCGACCACGCTGATCGCGAACAGCGCGCGAAACGACAGCTTGCCCGCGCCGCGCACCATGTTCCGGCTGGCCCAGCCTGTCGTGACCTGGCCGGGAAACAGCGCGACCGTCGACGTGATGTTCGCCGCGAGCGGCGACATTCCCGACACGATCAGCGCGGGCAGCGTGACGAACGAGCCGCCGCCCGCGAGGGCGTTTTGCAGGCCGGCCCACAGGCCGGCGACGATGATGAGGGCGAGCATGGGTGCGGAAGCGGAGAAGTGGCGGGGCGCGCGGGTACGCGCGGCGGACGCCCGATGGTAATGCAGGATCGCGGCGGCGCAAAGCGGGCCGGCGCGCGGCGTTGCGGGGGCGCGGGGGGGCGCGGGCGATCGACGTGGGGCGTTGCGTCGGGCACGACGCGCTCGCACCGTTGAGCCGTCACGCCGTCACGCACCCGACCGGTGTCGCGTCACGCGTTCGGCTGCGTGTCGGCTGTTTCCGCTGGCGCATGGCCTTCGACGTCCGGATAGACGATCGTGCCGTCGTCCCGGATCACCGCGCCGGCAGTAAGACGCGCGGGCTCCACGCGGTTCTTGCCCATGATGTGCAGCACCGTTTCGCCGCGCGCGATCAGGTAGTCGGACACGATGCGCCGATGACAGCGCCACCACACGGCTTCCGAGCACATGATCGCGCTGCGCTGCCGGTGCCCTTGCGCGATCAGCTGGTCGAGGCCCGCTCGAAACTCGGGCGACAGCGCGTAATCGGCGTAGCGATGGAAACTGCGGTTCGTCCAGAAGTCGTTGACGTCGTCGGGCACGCCGAGCGACTTACCTCGCAGGCCGCCGAGTGCGGCGATGTGCTCGTAGGCGATGTCGGCCGCGGCCAGCGCGCCGGGAAGCGTTGCTTCGTTGAACTGCGGATTCATGCGCGAACGCGTCATCTTCCGGATATCGGCGAGCAGCGCGATGTCGGACGCGTCGAGCATCTCGATGAACGCGTCGAGCGTGCGGTTCGAATGGCCGATCGTGTAGAACGGGAGCGTCACGAATCGTCCTTGCCGGCAACGCGTTCGAGTACGTGCCCGCGGTGCGCGGCGATGTGGTCGGTGCGGTCGCTCCTGATCTCGTAGTGCGGATTGTCGGGCGATGCGTGTTCGCGATGACCCTTGTAGTCGAGATCCTGCGTGTGGATCGCGATGATCGTGCCGGTCACGTAACCGGCTTCGGAATTCCAGCGGACGTGGTCGCCCGGCTTGAATGGCGTCGTCATGCGGGGAGCCCCCTTGCATCGGTGCGGTGTCGTCGGTCGTTGCCGTACGCGTTATCGGCGCTCGCCGGGCATGGAAAAAGATGCAGGCGGCGGGAGCGTGCCGGACTGCGGGCGCAAGCGTCGTGCCGGCGCCCTGCGAGCCTTCATTTTCCCAACGACGACGATCCCATCCTCCCGCTTGCCTCCGTGAAATTGACGTGCTAATTTTTCATGAAATTAGCCGACTGAAATTTCACGGGAGCCCGCATGTTCGTGCAGTCCGACCGTCACGTCGCAAGCTACTACGCCGGCACCTACCCGGCGCCGATCCCGCGTCGTCCCGAACTGGACGAACGCATCGACGCCGACGTGCTGGTGGTCGGCGCGGGCTTCAGCGGGCTGCACACGGCGTTGCGCCTGGCGCTCGCGGGCAAGCGCGTGGTGGTGCTCGAAGCAAGCCGCGTCGCGTGGGCCGCATCGGGCCGCAACGGCGGACAGGCGCTGCTCGGCTGGTCGTGCGACATGCAGCCGCTCGAGGATTCGCTCGGCCGCGACGGCGCGCGCGTGCTGTGGGACAGCATGCGCTGGGCCGCGGCCGAAGTGCGCGAACTGCCTGCGCGGCACGGCTTCGACATCGACTATCGGCCCGGCAGCCTGTGGGCCGCGGTGCGGCCGCGTCGCGTTGCGCTGCTCGCACAGGCCCGCGACGAAGCCGCGCAGCGCTGGGGCTACGACCGGCTGCGCGTGATCGGGCAGGACGAGATGCCCGAATGGATCGGCAGCGCGCGCTATCTCGCCGCGCTCTACGATCCCGAGGCCGGCCATCTGAATCCGCTGAAGCTCGCGCTCGGTCTCGCGCAAACGATCGAACGGGCCGGCGGCCGCATCTTCGAGCAAAGCCGCGTGCTCGACTGTCGCGAGACGGCCGGCGGTCACGTCGCACGCACCGCGCACGGCGAAGTGCGCGCGGACGTGCTGGTGCTCGCGTGCAACGCGTACGTCGACCGGCTCGATCCCGAGCTGTCGCGCCGGTTGCTGCCGGTCGGCACCTACCAGGTCGCGACCGCGCCGCTTTCGGCGGACGTCGCCCGCTCGCTGCTGCCGCAGAACAGCTGTGTGATCGACAACCAGTTCGTGCCCGACTACTTCCGCCTGAGCCCCGACAACCGCCTGCTGTTCGGCGGCGGCTGCACGTATCTCGGCGGGATTCCGGCCGACATCGCGGCCGCGACGCGCCCGCATCTCGAACGCGTGTTCCCGCAACTGGCCGGCGTGCCGCTCGACTACGTGTGGGGCGGTCACATCGACATCAGCATGCGCCGCACGCCCGACATCGGCCGCCGCGGCCAGCGCTTCTGGCTGCAGGGCTTCTCGGGGCACGGCGTGCTGCCGACGCTCGCCGGCGCGCGTGCGGTCGCCGATGCCGTGCTCGGCGACGATCGCCTGCTCGCGCAGTACCAGCGCATCCGCAACCCGCGCTTTCCCGGCGGCGACCGCCTCGCCGCGCCGCTGGAAGCGATCGGCAAGGCCTGGTACCGTTTGCGCGATACCGTCTGACGTACCGGAACTCATCATGAACGAACAGGAAGAGATAGAAAGTCTGGCGATCCTGATCCGCGACCTGCGCAAGCATCGCAAGGTCACGCTCAACGATCTCGCGGAACGGATCGGCCGCTCGGTCGGCTTTCTGTCGCAGGTCGAACGCGGGCTGTCGCGCCCGACGGTCGCGGATCTCACCGCGATCGGCGAGGCGCTCGGCGTGCCGACGACGTATTTCTACAGCCTGAGCAAGCCGCGCAGCGTGCCGTGGGTCACGCGGCCCGACGAGCGGCGCACCGTGTATTACGCGGCCGGCATCACGGACATCCTCGTGTCGCCGAACATGCGCTCGCGCTTCTCGATCCTCGAGAGCCATCTCGCGCCCGGCGCGAGCAGCGGCGAGCGCTCCGTCGACGACAGCGACGAGCAGGGCGGCTTCGTGCTCGAAGGCGAGCTGACGATCTGGATCGACGGCGACGACACGCCCGTCACGCTCGGCCCGAACGACGCATTCCAGCTTCCCGCGCACAAGCGGTTTCGTTACGCGAACCTGGGCGACGCGCCGGCGCGCGTGATCTGGGTGTTCACCTGAGTTCGCCGGCGGGCGGTCCCACGGATCGTCGCGCCGTGCTGCTGGTTTGCAGTACTGATCGACATCGGGCATGTGGCGTGCCGCATGCCGATGAGTCCGGTTCGCCGCGCCGCGGCACCGTCATACAAGACATGGAAAGGATGAGACATGGCTGACGTCGTTCCCGTGCTGGTCGATGAAGTCCGCGCATTCCGGCAGGCGCATCCCGAGATCCGTTATGTCGACCTGATCTGTCTCGACCTGCCGGGCCATTTCTACGGCAAGCGTTATCCGATCGATGCGCTCGAGAAGGTCGCGTCGGGCTCGCTGCTGAAGCTGCCGCAGAACTGCGTGCTGCTCGGCACGCAAGGCGGCCTCTACAAGATCGGCGATTACTGCTTCAACGACGGCGACCCTGACGCGCCGCGCCGCCTGATTCCCGGCACGCTGAAGCCGGTGCGCTGGGAGCGGCAGCCGCTCGCGCAGATGCTGATCAGCTCCGACGGCACGGACGCGCCGATCGAGTTCGAGCCGCGCGAGGTGCTGGCGCGCGTGCTGCGGCGGTTCGCGGCGCGCGGCATCCGGCCGGTCGTCGCGTTCGAGCTCGAGTTCTACCTGTTCGCCGCGCAACTCGCGGACGGGCTGCCGCAGTATCCGCGCGACCGCTTGAGCGACGACCGCGACGACCAGCCGAACATGCACATCGAACGTCTGTCGCGGTTTTCCGATGTGCTGCACGAGATGGTCGAGGCCGCGCGCGAGCAGGGCGTCGACGCGACGGTGATCACGGCCGAGCTCGGGCCCGGCCAGTTCGAGATCAACTTCGGCCATACCGACGACGCGCTGCGCGCGGCCGACTGGTCGGCGCTGTTCTGCCGCAGCACGCGCGGCGTCGCGCTGCAGCACGGCTATCGTGCGAGCTTCATGGGCAAGCCGTACCTGCATGCGCCGGGCAGCGGGATGCACGTGCACGTGAGCCTGTATGACGACGCGGGCCGCAACCTGCTCGCGGCGGACGCGCAGCGACCGCTGCGGCATGCGGTGGCCGGCTGCCTCGCGCTGCTGCCGCACTGCATGCCGGTATTCGCGCCGAACCACAATGCGTTCCGCCGCTACGGCTCGATGGTGAATGCGGCGAGCCGTGCAAGCTGGGGCTTCGAGGATCGCGACGCGTGCATCCGGATTCCGGAATCGGATGCGCGCAATCTGCGCATCGAGCATCGGCTCGCGAGCGCGGACGCGAATCCGTACCTGGTGCTCGCGGCGATCCTGTCCGGGATGGAGCACGGGCTCGACGCACGGATCGAGCCGATCGCGCCGCTCAACGACGATCGCGGCAGCGGGATCGATTTCCCGAAGGAGATGCTGTCGGCCGTCGCGGCGATGCAGGATCACGCGGCCGTGCGCGACGGGCTCGGCAGTGAATTCGTGATGGTGTATTGCGAGAACAAGCGGCAGGAGGAGCTGGATTTTCGCAACGAGATCGGGGCGCGCGAGTATCGGTGGTTCCTGTGATGACATCACGCGTGACCCCGCCGCGGGCCACGCGCAATCGGCTTGCATCGTCGCTTGCGATCGAATCCGCTCAATACGTGGACAAGGCGTTCCAGTGCTCGCCGTCCTTCACTTCGACGGCTGCGGTTGCGACCGGCGTCATGACCAGCAATTCCGTCGGGCGCACCGACCACACGACGGCGATCAGCGTCGAGTCGTCGAGCGTCGTTCCGTTCAGGTACAGGCTCATGCTTTTGACGTCGGTTTTCAACACGCTCCAGTCGACCTTCTTCAGGCCGTCGATCGCGAGACGATAGAAGAAGTCGTAGTTGTCGTAGGCCGTCTGCGTGTCCGTGCCGGTGCTGAAGAACCAGCCATTCTCCTTGTTCTTGTACATGCACCAGCTTTGCGCCTGCTGCGCGAGCGTGCCGGTCGTGACGAGCTTCACGAGATTGCTTTTCGCGTCGTCGACGGTTTTCGCCTGCCACGGCGCGAAGCCGCCTGCCGCCTTGACGTCCGCCGGCGTGCGGCCGGGTTTGCCCGCGCGGGCGTTGTCTTCACCACGGTATGCGTATTGCATGATGTGCCTCCGGTTCGATATCGGTCGGTCGGGATGTGTCCGCGATGCGAATGGACACGAGCACGATATCGGCGGCGCACGCGGCGGGAAATGGACCGAAGGTGTGGCGGGGCGTCGGGGGGAGGACGGCACGGGACGATCGTTCGGGGTGCCACACAATGCCGGGTCGCGGACAAGCGCGGCATGAACGGGGACGAGCATGCGGACGAGATGGCAGGTCAAGGGCCGAATGACGGGAATGGCCGAACGCGGCCATCCCCGGTTCGTCCGTAGCGCGCCGGCGCAGCGCCGGCGGCATGGTTATTCGCCGAGCTTCGCCGTCACGCACCCCGTGCTCGCGCATTCGCGCTCGCGTTCGCGCAGGAACGACAGGCGCGATTGCGTCGCGTCGATCGCGCATTGCAGGTTCACGAGATAGCCGTCGTCGCGCGTTTCGCTGCAGCGGTCGTCGCGCCGCTTCATCCACGCGAGCTGGCCGGTCTTCAGCTTCGCCTGCTGGTCGCCGCTCAGTTGCTTGCGCACGCGGCCGTACTCGTCGTTCAGTTCGCGGTCGACCTGCGAGAACTCGTTGCTGCTGCAGTACACCTGGTCGAACGCGCTGCGCGGTTTGCCGCAGCCGGCCGCCTGCGCGGAGAACGGCACGGCAAGCGCGAGCAGCGCGCAGGAAACGAGCAGATTCTTCTTCATCATTGTGGTGCTCCTCACTGGGTGAAAATCGTTGAAACCGACCGGCGGCGCCTTTACCTGGCCGCCGTACATGCGTCGATCCCGCCCGCGATCGCGGTGGCGAGGCGCTGGATCGTCTCGCGCTGCGCGAGCCGTTTTTCCTCGTCGGGATTGACGATCACGCCCGCCTCGACCAGAACGGCCGGGATCGGCGCGGTACGCAGCACGACGAGATCGTCGAAGCGGTGGATGCCGAGTTGCGGATCGATCAGCGGGCGGTTCTCGCCCTTGATCGGCTGCGCGTGATACAGCGACGGCCGTTCGCCGGCCGCGACCAGGCGTTCGGCGATCGCGTTCGCGCAACGCAGGCTTTCCGCGTAGTGCGGATTGCGCTCGGACACGAACACGGCGAAACCGCGGAATTCGCGCTGCCGGCCCGCGTCGATGAACTGCTGCTGCATCGAATCGTGATGGATCGACACGAACAGATTTGCGTCCGACGCCTGCGTCGAGCGCTGGTCGAGCGCGATCTCGCGGCCGTCGGCCGACGTGCGCAGCACGCGATCGCCGTGCGTGGCGAGCGTCTGCGCGACGGCGGTGGACAGGTCGAGGTTGTACCGGTATTCGACGCGACCGCTTGCGCCGGTGGCACCCGGGTGGGCCGGCGTATGGCCGGTGTCGACGACGACGTAGCGGCCGGAGGCCGGCTGTGCGTCCGGACCCGCCGCATCGGCCGCATGCAGCGCGAGCGGCGCGCCAAACAGCGGGACGCATGCGAGCAGGCGCGCGGCGGCGCGCACGAACGGACGAAGGCGTCGAAGGGTTCGGTTTGTCATTGTTGTTGTCGAGGAGGGTATGCGGCGCGTCGTATGGCGCGCACCGTCGGCCTGCTCAATGCAGTCGGAATGTCGCGCGATTATAGCGGTTGCCGGCGGCGCCGCAATGACGGAATGCGCGGCGTCGCGCGCGGCGGAAACCGGCGCTCAGGCGAGCACGCGCCGGGCCGCGAGCATGCCCCAGTACGATGCTTCCTCGAACAGCGACAGCCCGGACAGGTCCGCATGCGCGAACACGACGGGGCCGTCGGCCTCGCGCAGCGCGAGCAGCCCCGGCCGGCTCAGGAAGCCGACATCGGGTGTCGCCATCGCGTGGCCGCGCACGGTGATCTCGAGCGCCGTCGCGTGCTTCCACAGTTCGCGTCCGTAGACGGCCTGGAGGTCGATCGCCGCCTGTTCGCGCAACGCATCGGGCTTTGCCTGGGCAAGCCAGCGGCGCGTGTCGTCCGGCGTTTGCGTACTCAACGCCTGATAGGCGGAGAACACGGAGCGGGTCGGCGGCGACATCCGGATCAGCTGGTGCGTCGACACGACATAGCCGAGCCCCGCGCCGTCGTAGACGACGTTGTCCCACGCGAGCGGCACGCCGGCTGCCTCGGCCGGCATCCCGTCGAGCAGGAAATTGGACACGAGCCACGGCGCGCGCGGCGGCAGGTCGCGTGTGGGATCGAAACCGTACGCGCGCAACTGCGGAAACACGCGAGCCGCGACGAACAGCGGCATGGCGCTGACGACGCGCCGCGCCTTCAGCGTGAACGTCGACAGCGTGCCGTCGTCACCGACACGCGCACACAGCACGTCGACGCCGCCCGCGCGCTCGGTCGCGCGAACGGCGAAGCCGCGCCGCGACCACGCGTTCGAGCCGGTGCGCGCGGTGATCGAGTCGCTCAGCTTCGTCACCATCGTATGCAGCCCGTCGGGCCAGGTCAGCACGGCGCCGTCGCTCGCATCGCTCGCGTGGCCGCCGCGCGACGAGAAATAGTGCAGGCCGGCCCACGCGGACACGTGCTCGTAGCCCGCACCGTAGTCGTCGCGGCAGCAGTAGTTCAGGTACCAGTGCAGCGCGGTCGCGGTGTAGCCCTCGTCGAGCAGCCACTGCCTGAACGAGCGCCGGTCGAGCGCGCGCCAGCGCGGGTCGCGCGACGATTCCGCGAGCGGGATGCAGAACACCTTGCGGCCGTCCGCGCCGCGCGCGGAGCGCAGGCTGTCGGTATAGGCGAAGAAGCGCGTTTGCTGCGCGAGCGCATCGGCGTCGAGGCCGGCCGTCGGCACGATGCCGTCCTGCCACTGGCCGCCGATGAACAGCCGTTCGTCGGGTGCGTGCGCGAGCGCGCGTTCGTCGTACGCGGGTTGCGCGGAGAACGGCGCCGCTTCGATCACGCCGAGATCGGCGAGCATGTCGCGCAGATGTGCGGATTCGAGCGACGGCAGCGGCAGGTAGTGCGCGCCCTTCGGATAGCCGAGTTCGCCGAAGCGGCCGCCGGCCGCATTGCCGCCGAATTCGGGACCGGCGAGCACGACGAAGCGTGTGTGTCCCGCGCGCGCGAGCTGCCACGCGCACGACAACCCGGCCGCGCCCGCGCCGAGGACCGCGACGTCGGTCTCGATCGTGCCGGACGGCGGCGGCAGCGCCGCGTGGTCGCGCAGCGCATGGCCTTCGCGCATGCCGGGGTAGCCGACGCGCGGCGTCGTCTCGATCCAGCCGGTGCGGCCGCACGCGGCGAGCGACGCCGCCGCGGACGCGACGAGGAACGTGCGGCGATCCATCAGCGCAGCACGTGCTTCCAGTCGTCGTCGAAGCGGCGCACGAGCGGCTGGTCGTTGAGTTCGTTCGGCGACATCGGCAGCGCCGGCATGTCGGCCGGGAAGTGGAACATCTCGGCGGCCGTCTGCGCGTCGAGCCAGCGCGTCGGCACCGAATAGCGTGTCGGCACGGTGAAGTCGCGACGCTTGCCGGCGATCACGAAGCCCCAGTCGCCGAACGACGGCACGTAGCAATGGTACGGCCAGGTGTTGAAGCCGGCTTCGCGCATCGTCGCGATGATCGTCCAGTACGCGTGCGGCGCGAAGTACGGCGACGTCGACTGGATCACCGCATAGCCGTTCTCGGACAGGTGGCGCGCGAGCAGCCGGAACACCGGCACCGAATACAGCCGGCCGAGCCCGAAGTTGGTCGGATCGGGGAAGTCGACGACGATCGCGTCGTACACGTCGGCATTCGATTCGAGCCAGCGCACCGCATCGTCGTTGATCACCTGCACGCGCGGGTCCTTCAGCGAACCCTGGTTCAGCTTCACGAGCGGCGCCGACGTCGAGAACAGCTTCGTCATCGCGGGGTCGAGATCGACGAGCGTGATCCGTTCGAGATTGCGGTGCTTGAGCAGTTCGCGCACCGCGAGGCCGTCGCCGCCGCCGAGCACGAGCACGCGCCTCGCCCACGGCAGCGCCTCGATCGTCGGATGGATCAGCGCCTCGTGATAGCGATGCTCGTCGCGCGACGAGAACTGCAGGTTGCCGTTCAGGTACAGCCGCATGTCGTCGTGCCACTGCGTGAGCACGATGCGCTGGTACGGCGTCGTTTCCGAATAGATCGTCTCGTCGCCGTACACGCCGTGCTCGGCCCAGTGCGTGATGCGATCCGACAGCGCGAAGCCGGCGACGAGCAGCCCGATCACGAGCGACGCGCGCATCAGCTTGCCGCGCACGTTGCGGATCTCGGCGCGGAACAGGTGCGTGGTCCACAGCGCGACGAACGCGTTCAGCAGCCCGAACAGGAAGCTCGTGCGCAACAGGCCGAGACGCGGCGCGAGCACGAGCGGGAAGATCAGCGACACGGCGAGCGAGCCGAGATAGTCGAAGGTCAGCACTTCGCTGACGGTATGGCGGAACGCCTGGCGGCGCTGCTGGAACGCGCGCATCACGAGCGGAATCTCCATCCCGATCAACAGGCCGAGCGCGAGCACGAGCGCGTAGAGCGCCGCGCGGAACGGCGCGGCCAGCCACGCGAACACCGCGAACAGCAGCGCTGCCGACACGCCGCCGAGCAGGCCGACGAGCAGCTCGATGTCGACGAAGCGGTCGAGCACGTCGTCGTCCTCGACGAACTTCGCGAGCCACGAGCCGATCCCCATCGCGAACAGGTAGCTGCCGATCACCGACGAGAACTGCAGGATCGAATCGCCGAGCAGGTAGCTCGACAGCGCGCTGCTGATCAGTTCGTAGCCGAGCCCGCACGACGCGAGCACGAGGATCGACAGGACGAGCGCGCGCTTATGCAGCATGGCGCGTCCGTTGTGCAGTGCTCGTCAATGTGGATATACTGGCGCGGATTTTCGTGGGGTGGCCCGCCATGGGCCAGCCTGCGACGGGGCGGCGAACCGAGCACAAAATCCGAGGAAAAGAATGAATAGTGCCTATCTTTATGCGGTTCATTTGCTGTCGGCGTTCGTGCTGCTTTTCGTGTTCGCGGCAGTGTACCTGAAGGTCACCCCGTTCGACGAACTGGCCCTGATCCGCGACGGCAACGCGGCCGCGACGCTGTCGTTCGGCGGCGCGCTGGTCGGCTTCTGCCTGACGCTCGCGTCCAGCATCGCGCACAACTCGACGCTCGGCGAAGTCGTGCTGTGGGCCGTCGGCGCGATGGCCGTGCAGCTCGTCACCTATGCGGTGCTGACCCGCCTGATTCCCGGCATGAACCATGCGATCGAGGATCGCAACGTCGCGATGGGTGGCCTGATGGGCACCGCATCGCTCGTCGTCGGCATCATCAATGCCGCCTGCCTGACCTGACACGCCACGCGTCCTGGGAGACCGACATGAGTCTGGGTTCGTTTATCCGCAAGCAGTTCATCGACGTCCTGCAATGGACGGAAGACACCGACGGCGTGCTGGCCTGGCGCTATCCGATGGAAGACCAGGAGATCCAGTACGGCGGCCAGCTGACCGTGCGCGAAACGCAGGTCGCGATCTTCGTCAACGAAGGCAAGGTCGCCGACGTGTTCCAGCCCGGGCTGTACAAGCTGGAAACGCGCACGCTGCCGGTGCTCACGTACCTGAAGAACTGGGACAAATGCTTTCAGTCGCCTTTCAAGTCGGATGTCTACTTCTTCAGCACGCGCCTGCAGCTCGGCCGGCGCTGGGGCACCGCGCAGCCGGTGACGATCCGCGATCGCGAATTCGGCTTCGTGCAGCTGCGCGCGTTCGGCATCTACTCGTACCGGATCGTCGATGCGGCCGCGTTCCACCGCGAGGTGAGCGGCACGCGCGCGCAGTACACGGTCGACGATCTCGAGCAGCAGCTGCGCAACCTGGTCGTCACCGCGATGAGCACGACGTTCGGTTCCGCCGACGTGCCGTTCGTCGACATGGCCGCGAACCAGACGCTGCTGTCGCAACGCGTCGCCGAGGCGCTGGTGCCGGTGTTCACGCGCTACGGCCTCGCGCTCGATGCATTCGCGGTCGAAAGCGTGTCGCTGCCGGCCGAGTTGCAAAAGGCGCTCGACCTGCGGATCGGCGCGGGGATGGCCGGCGATCTCGCCCGCGCGACGCAATACCAGACGGCGCAGGCGATTCCGCTGGCCGCGCAGAACCCGGGCGGCATCGCGGGTGTCGGCGCGGGGCTCGCGGCCGGCGCGGTGATCGGGCAGGCGATGGCCGGCCAGATCGCGGGCGCCGCGCAACCGGCGCCGGCCGCACCGCCCGCGCCCGTCGCGGCACCGGTTGCCGCCGCGCAGCCGGCCGCAGCGGCCGAAGGAACCGATTACGTGCAACGCCTCGAACAGCTGAAGGCGCTGCTCGACAAGGGCCTCGTCACCGAAGAAGACTATTCGCGCGCGAAGGCGGACATCCTCGCGAAGCTCACCCGGTAAGCGTCGCGCATGTTCAGTACTTCGTGCCCCCAGTGCGGCGCGCCGGTCGAGTTTCGCTCGGCGGCGGCGGTGATGGCCGTCTGCGCGTTCTGTCGCAGCACGCTGTTCAAGCGCGGTGCCGACGTCGAGCGCATCGGCGAGCTGGCCACGGTGCTCGACGACGCGTCGCCGATCCAGATCGGCACGGCCGGGCGCTACGGCAAGCGCACGTTCACGGTGCTCGGCCGCATCCAGATGACCTACGACGCCGGCATGTGGAGCGAGTGGTACGTCGTGTTCGACGACGGTGCATTCGGCTGGCTGTCGGATGCGTCGGGCCAGTATGCGGTCACGGTGCGCGAGCCCGACGATGCGTCGGGCGGCGCGTGGCCCGCGTTCGGCACGCTGGAGCCGGGCATGCGGATCGACCACGGCGGCCGCGCGTATCTCGTGTCCGACAGGCGTACCGCGCGCTGCACGGGCGGCGACGGCGAGTTGCCGTTCCGCATCGATGCGGGCTGGGAAGCGCGCGTCGTCGACCTGCGCACCGGCAACGCATTCGCGACCTACGACTATTCCGACGCCGAGGCGAACGGCGGGAGCCCGGCTGTCTACAGCGGCGAAGCGATGGCGTTCGACGCGCTCGCGTTCACGGGACTGCGCGATATCGACAACGATACGCGCGAGAAACGGGGCGCGCAGATGGTGCCGTTCGCGTGCCCGAGCTGCGGCGCGCCGCTGTCCTATACACCGAACCTGGCCGACTACGTCGTGTGCGGCAGCTGTCACGCGGGCGTGCAGTGCACGGCCGAGCAGCAGACCGTGTTCGCCGCGCAGCGCAAGCTCGATGCGGTGAAGGGCACGCTGGAACTCGGCGCGACCGGCACGTTCGACGGCGTGAAGTACACGGTGATCGGCATGATGCGTTGCCGCGTGCCGGACGACGACGAGACGTGGGACGAATACCTGCTGCTGAACCCGAAACGCGGCTTCCTGTGGCTCGTGCAGAGCGAAGGGCGCTGGGAACGCGTGCAGGTGCTCGATCACTGGCCGACGATCGGCGGCGAGTCCGACGTCACCGACGAAGGCAAGACCTATCGACTGCGCGAGACGTACGACTCGGAAGTCGTGTACGTGGTCGGCGCGTTCAACTGGCGCGTGCAGGTCGGCGACCGCACGTCGATCGCCGACTACGGCTGGCAGAAGGACAAGCTCACGCGCGAGCGCAGCGCCGCGGAAATCGTCTGGTCGCGTGCGCGGCCGTTGTCGGCCGGCGCACTGGCCGAACGCTTCGCGACGCCGGCGCTCGCGACGGCAGCGGTTGCGTCCGCAACGGGTTCCGCCGGGACGTCGACGGGCCTGTTCGGCGCGAAGCAGCCGCATAGCTTCGCACCGCTGCCGATCGTGTTCAGCGCGATGCTCGTGATCTTCAACCTGGGGTCGCTGTTCTCGTTCAGCGGCCGCTCCGTCTACGTGCTGATCGGCCTGCTCGTGCTGTGGCTGCCAGAATGGTTGTGGAAGGGCTTCGCGTCCGACGGGGGCAACTCGTAATGCGTTACATCCTCTACGGACTTTACGGGCTGATCGTCGTCACGCTGTTCAGCTGCGCGTCGCTCGGCGGCAGCGGTTCGGGCGGCAGCGGGTGGGGCAGTTCGTCGGCGCGCAGCGGCTATTCGTCGTACGGGTCGCACAAATGACGGCACGTGACGGTATCGCCGCGCCGCGAGCGACGCTCGGCTCGCACGTGCTGGCCGATCTCGCCGGCATCGACGCGATGCTGCTGCGCGATGCGGCGCGGCTCGAGACGATTCTCACCGACGCCGCGCAGCAGGCCGGCGCACGCGTGATCGGCGCGCATTTCCATCATTTCGGCGGTGAGCACGGGGTGACGGGTGTCGTGCTGCTCGCGGAGTCGCACATCACGATTCATACGTGGCCGGAGCACGGCTTCGCGGCCGTCGACGCGTTCATGTGCGGCGCCGCGCGCGCGGCCGAGGCGGTCGATGCGATCGCCGCCGCGCTCGGCACGCACGCGCAGGTCCGGCAGCAGGTGGCGCGCGGCGTCGCGTAAGCGGTCGGGTTGCAGGCGCCGGCGGCGCGCGCGCGATGACGCGCACGCACCGATGGCGCGAACCGCTTATGATCGGGCGGTACGACGTCCCCACGCAGAGGCCCCCATGCACATCGCCATCCTGACCTTCGACGGTTTCAACGAACTCGATTCGCTGATCGCGCTCGGCATTCTCAACCGGGTCAAGCAGCCGGGCTGGCGGGTGTCGATCGCGAGCCCGACCGCCCGCGTGCGCTCGATGAACGGCGTGACGATCGACGCGCAAGCGTCGCTGCAGGACGCCCGCGACGCAGATGCCGTGCTGGTGGGCAGCGGCGTGCGGACCCGCGATGTCGTCGCCGATGCCGCGTTGATGGCGCAATTGCAGTTCGACCCCGCGCGGCAGTTGCTCGGCGCGCAGTGCTCGGGCACGCTCGTGCTGGCGAAGCTGGGATGGCTCGGCGATGTCCCCGCGTGTACCGACCTGACCACGAAGCCGTGGGTGCAGGAAGCCGGCGTGGCCGTGCTCGACCAGCCGTTCGTGGCCAGCGGGAACGTGGCGACCGCCGGCGGGTGCCTGTCGTCGCAGTATCTGGCTGCTTGGTTCATCGCGCGTCTGGCCGGCGTCGAGGCCGCGCGCAGTGCGATTCACTATGTGGCGCCGGTGGGCGAGAAGGACGATTACGTGTCGCGCGCGATCGCGAAAATTTCGCCGTTCCTCTGATGCGCGCGGCGTCGCGCGTCAGTGCGGCAGCGCTTCGGCTTCGGCCCAACGCTTGAACGAGTCGAGACGCCGGCGCGTCTGCACGAGATAGAACGCGCCGATCAGCGGTTCGAGCAGCCAGCGCAGCCATGCCGGCTGCGCACGGAAGTGATACGTGAACTTCACTTCGGTCGTGCCCGGTGTGCGCTCGGTGAAATTCCAGCTGCCGCTGAAGCGTTCGAGCACCTTCGGCCCGTCGACCATTTCGACGGCCGCGACCTGCGGCGGACGGTACGAGATGTAGCGCGACACCATCGTCGCGCCCGACTGGCTGCGGCAGAACGCATCGACGCCGACGTCGGCCGTCATCCCGTCGGGCAGGTACGCGTCGGCAAGGAAGCTGTCCCACACGAGCCGCCGCGCGTAGTCCTGCGACCACGTGAAGAGGCGTCTGCGATCGACGCCGACGATCCGGCTGACTGAGATCCTCATGATGGGTAGCAAGCGCAACGGTGTAATCAGGATGAAATCGAGTGTAACCCGCCAAAGCCGAGCAATTCTTCAGACTTCGTCAAGTCGAGCGCGCGCTCGATTGACCTTCTCCGGGAATTCCCCTACGATCGATTCCATGCCTTCGGGACAGACCCGAAGCGTTTCAATCTCTTGAGGGAGCCTCATGAGTACGCAACAGAACCGGCGCTTCGACGCGCTCGTTTTCATTGGTCGTTTCCAGCCTCCGCATCGTGGTCATCTGAACGTGCTGAAGTCCGCACTGAGCCGGGCCGAGCGCGTATGCGTGCTGATCGGATCGACCGACAAGCCCCGCACCATCAAGGATCCATTCTCGTTCGACGAGCGCTGCCAGATGCTGGCTTCGCTGCTCGAGCCGTCCGAGCGCGAGCGCGTGACGGTCGCGCCCGTGCAGGATTCGACGTACAACGACGGCGACTGGGTGCGCTGGGTGCAGGATGCCGTGGCCGCCTCGCTCGGCGAGGTCGCGCAGCGCAGGGTCGGGCTGATCGGCCACGAGAAGGACGCCACGTCGTATTACCTGCGGATGTTCCCGCAATGGGAGCTCGTCGACGTCGATGCGACCGAAGACATCTCCGCCACCGAAATCCGCGACCAGTATTTCGCCGAACGCACCAACAGCTTCGTGCAATGGGCCGTGCCGGAACCCGTGTTCGGCTGGCTCGAACGTTTTCGCACGCAGCCGGCATTCGCACAGCTGAAGGCCGAGGCCGAATTTATCGCCGGGTATCGCAAGGCGTGGTCGGCCGCGCCGTATCCGGTCACGTTCGTGACGGTCGACGCGGTGGTCGTGCACTCGGGCCATATCCTGCTCGTGCGCCGGCGCAGCGAACCGGGCCGCGGCCTGTGGGCGCTGCCGGGCGGGTTCGTGAACCAGGACGAACGGCTCGACGCGGCCTGCATCCGTGAACTGCGCGAGGAGACCGGCCTGAAGCTGCCGGAGCCCGTGCTGCGCGGCTCGATCAAGGATCGCCAGGTATTCGATCATCCGACCCGTTCGCTGCGCGGCCGCACGATCACGCACGCATGCCTGTTCAACTTCCCGACCGGCGAGTTGCCGCGCGTGAAGGGCAGCGACGACGCCGACAAGGCGCGCTGGGTGCCGCTCAACGAATTCGCGCAGATGCGCAACGTGATGTTCGAGGATCACTTCGAGATCGCGTATCACTTCCTGGGGAAGCTGTGACACGCTGATTCCCCGGATTCCGGTCCGCCGCGACAGACGCGGCGGCACGTCAACGGCCTAGAGGAGCTCTAGCCATGCAAAACGATCCCGGCGGCTTTGCCGCGGTTCTCGCCAATCCGATCCTCAACACGGATTCGTACAAGGCTTCCCACTTTCTGCAATACCCGCCCGACGCGCAGGCGATGTTCTCGTACGTCGAGTCGCGCGGCGGCCGCTATGACCGCACGCTGTTCTTCGGCCTGCAGATGCTGCTGAAGGACTATCTGTGCCGGCCGGTCACGCACGCGATGATCGACGACGCGCGCGATTTCTTCGCGGTGCACGGCGAACCGTTCAACGAGGACGGCTGGCGTCATGTCGTCGAGCACTACGACGGCTACCTGCCCGTGAGGATCCGGGCAGTGCCCGAAGGTTCGATCGTGCCCGTGCGCAACGTGCTGATGACCGTCGAATGCGACGACCCGAAGGTGTTCTGGCTCGCGTCGTATCTGGAGACGATGCTGCTGCGCGTGTGGTACCCGGTGACGGTCGCGACGCGCAGCTGGCACCTGCGGCAGACGATCCGCCGCTTTATCGAGAAGACCGACGACGATCTCGCGCAGCTGCCGTTCAAGCTGCACGACTTCGGCGCGCGCGGCGTATCGAGCGCGGAATCGGCCGCGATCGGCGGCGCGGCGCACCTCGTGAGCTTCATGGGTTCGGACACGGTGCTCGGCGTGCTCGCCGCGAACCGCTTCTATCGCGAGCCGATGGCCGCGTATTCGGTGCCCGCGGCTGAGCACAGCACGATCACGTCGTGGGGGCGTGAGCACGAAGCCGATGCATACCGGAACATGATCACTCGCTTCGGTTTGCCGGGCGCGATCGTGTCGGTCGTGTCGGACTCCTATGATCTGTTCGCCGCGCTCGAGATGTGGGGCGGTCCGCTGCGCCAGGCGGTGATCGACTCGGGCGCGACGCTCGTCGTGCGTCCCGATTCGGGCGACCCGGTGAAGATCGTGCTGCAGACCGTGCGCGCGCTCGACGCTTCGTTCGGCTCGACCGTGAACGGCAAGGGGCGCCGCGTGCTGAACCGCGTGCGCGTGATCCAGGGCGACGGCGTCGACGAGCTGTCGATCGACGCGATCCTTTCCGCACTCGACGACGCGGGCTACGCGGCCGGCAACGTCGTGTTCGGGATGGGCGGCGCGCTGCTGCAGCAGGTGAATCGCGACACGCAGCGCTTCGCGATGAAGTGCTCGGCGATCCGGCGCGGCGACGTATGGCACGACGTGAGCAAGGATCCGGTTACCGATCCGGGCAAGCGCTCGAAGCAGGGCCGGCTGACGTTGCTGCGCAGTCGGCGCACGGGTGAATACCGGACGGTGACGCTGCCGGTCGCGTGGGACGATCGCGCGCTGGAAGGCGAGTGGGATGACGCGCTCGAAACGGTGTTCGATACCGGGCGGATGCTGGTCGATACGACATTCGCCGAGGTGCGGGCGAGGGCGCACGCGGGGGAGGCGTGATCGGGCGACCGGGGCGGCGGCGTGGCAACGTCAGCCGCCGCCCCGGTCGCGCTCAGGCGACGCGGGCGACGAGGGCGTGCAGCACGGCGTCCGCGTCGATTTCTCCTCGAACGACATCCGCGCGCGCCGACTCGAAGTCGATCCAGCCCTCGTTGAAGCCGTCGAGCATGCGCATGCGCGGCTCGGGGTGGCGCATCCGCTGCGCATCGAACAGCGCCGCCCACGTGCTGCGCGGCACGGCTTCGGCGCGCACCGGGTGCCCGAACACGCGGGTGAACGCGTTCGCGAGGTCGTTCGGGCTGACCCGCCGGGGCCCTTCGAGTTCGACGATGCGTGCGCCGGTCCATTCGTCCTGTAGCAGCGCGGCCGCCGTCCGGCCGACATCTTCGGTTGCGACCATCGGCACCGGCTTGTCGAGCGGCTGGAGAAAGCTGTAGATGACGCCGGCGTCGCGTGCGGTTGCTACGTCCCACGCGGCATTTTCGAGGAACCACGCGGGGCGCAGGAACGTGACGGGTATCGGCAAGTCGTCGAACGCCTTTTCGATCATCGTCAGTTGCGTCAGCAGATTCACCTGCGTCGCCTGCGCGCCGATCGTCGACAGACAGACGACCTTGCGTGGCCGAGCGGCGCGCAATGCCGCACCGACGGCATCGATGACGGCGCGCGTTTCGGGGAATCCCGGCGCCGGATCGAAGCATGGCGGCAGCAGGACGAAGACGCCATCCGTGTTCGAGAAGGCCGTCGTCAGCGCGGCGGTGTCGGTCATCTCGGCAAGTGCAACATCGCAGCCGCGCGCGACCCACGGCGCAGCGCGATCCGCGGTGCGCGCGACGGCGCGCACGGGCCGGCCGGCCGCGAGCAGCGTTCGGGCGAGCGCGCCGCCGACCTGTCCGGTGATACCGGTAATGGCATACATGGTTTGAAATCCTCATCGAGAAGGGAGAGCAGGCGCGCCGAAAGATGCGGGCGCCGGAACTGCATGCCGCGTTCGGGCTTGCCGTCGCGATGCATCGGGTTGCATGATAGGAGGCGACGATTCCTGATGGAATCGAATCCATGTCATTTGATTGGTGATTGTTTGTCATGAATGAAATCCTGGGGATCGACGGGCGGATTCTGGCGAACGTGGGCGTGCTGGCCGCGATCGTCGAAAGCGGCAGCTTCGCGCGCGCGGCTGACGCACTCGGCTTGTCGCCGTCCGGCGTCAGCCGGGCCGTGGGCCGGCTCGAGGCGCGCGTCGGCGTGCGGCTGCTCGATCGCACGACGCGCTCGGTCACGCTGACGGACGAAGGGCGCCGCTTGTACGAAGAGATCGGTCCGCTGCTCGCCGGCATCGGCGATGCGGTGACGCTGGCCGCCGGCTCGGCCGCCGCCGTGCGCGGCAGATTGCGCGTGAACGTCGACGCGTATTTCTCGCGGCGGGTGCTGGCGCCGCACCTTCCGGCGTTGCTTGCACGCCATCCCGATCTGTCGCTGGAACTGGCCGCGCGCGAGCAGCTCGGCGATCTGGTAGCCGACGGATTCGACGTTGCGGTGCGGTTCGGCGAGCCGCCGTCGTCGTCGCTGGTCGCGCGCAAATTGCTGGAGACGCGCGCGGTGACGGTCGCCGCGCCCGCCTACGTGAAACGGCACGGGCGTCCTGCGGCGCCGGCCGATCTCGCGGGCCATGCGTGCATCCAGATGCGCAACACGCTGACCGGCCAGCCGCTCGAATGGACCTATCAGCTTGGCCGCAAGCGCGTGCCGGTCAGGACGACGGGCAGGCTGCTCGTCAACGACGCCGGCACGATGCTCGGTGCATGTCTGGCCGGTGTGGGCATCGCACGCTTCAAGGCGAGCGGGGTAGCGGGCTTGATCGAGCAGGGGCGGCTCGTCGAGCTGCTCGCGGATTGGCGCGGCGAGGCATTTCCGCTGTTTGCCTACTATCCGTCGCGTCACCTGCCGCCCGCGAAGGTGCGGGCATTCGTCGATTTCGTCGCGGAAATCGTGGCGACCGGCAAGTAGCGCGCTCGCCCGCCGTCAACGTTCGCCGGCGAGCGCGCGCCCGTTCGTGTCCGGTTGCGCGATCGCGTGCTCCGACATCCGCGCCGCCTCCATCGCCCGCCCGAGCGCATCGAACACCGCCGGCCCCTTGCAGCGCGACACGTTGAAGCGCATGAACGACGTTGCGCCGTTCGACGCACTGAACACGTTGCCCGGCGCGAGCACCACATCGTGGTCGAGCGCATGGCGCGCGACGCGCGCGGCATCGAGCCCGTCGGGCAGCTCGGCCCACACGAACAACCCGCCGCGCGGTTCCGTCCAGATCCCGAGCCCGGCGCGTGCGAGCCGCCGGATCGTTTCGCCCATCGCATCGGCCAACCGCATACGCAGGCCGTCGAGATGGCGCCGGTAGGTGCCGTCGACCAGCAGCCGGTGCACGACGTTCGCGCCGATCTGCGCATTGCCGAACGACGTCGCGAGCTTCAGGTCGACGAGCGCGTCGATCCATTCGGGGCGCGCGGCGATGTAGCCGCAGCGGATCGCGGCCGACAGCGTCTTCGAGAAGCTGCCGATCGACACGACGCGCGAGAGCCCGTCAAATGCCGCGAGGCGCGGCGCGGGCGTGCTTTCGAAATCCGCGAAGATGTCGTCCTCGACGATCAGCAGGCCGTGCTCGGCCGCGAGCGTGAGCAACCGGTGCGCGACCGGCGGCGCGAGCGTCGCGCCGGTCGGGTTGTGCAGCGCCGCGTTCGTGATGTACAGGCGCGGCCGGTGTTCGGCGAGCACTTGCTCGAAGCGCGCGAGATCCGGGCCGTTCGGCGTGTACGGCACGCTGACGATCCGTGCGCGATGCGCGCGCAGCAGCGCCTGGAAGTTGAAGTAGCACGGATCGTCGAGCACGACGGTGTCGCCCGGCTCCAGCAGCAGCCGGTCGATCGACGACAGCGTCGAATCGGTCGACAGGCGCGC
>NZ_CAJPGY010000019.1:0-146442 GCF_905339915.1 Burkholderia sp. BCC1985 | reverse complement strand
GATGGGCTTCGCGAAGAAGGTCGCGCATCGCGTGATCTTCATGGACAAGGGCGCGATCGTCGAGGACGACCGCAAGGACGATTTCTTCTCGAATCCGAAGTCGGATCGCGCGAAGGACTTCCTCGCGAAAATCCTGCACTGAGCGTTCGTGCAGCGCGTGCGCCGCATGCACGCCGATGAAAAAACCGCCCGGCTGAACACCGGGCGGTTTTTTTTCGCGGGCTGCCCGTCGGCCGCCGGTGGCAGCGGACGGGTTGCCGAGTCGGGCGTTACCAGCTGTAGCGGTAGCCGACCTGCCCGGTCACGCCGCGCCGGTAATCGCCGCCGATGTTGCGCGCATATTTCACGTTCGCGTACAACGCGCCCGACTTGCCGAAGCCCGCGGTCACGCCGAGGCCGAGCTCGTACCAGGTGCGGCCCAGGTGCGTCGCGAACGGCGTGCCGCCGACGACGGTCTGGCCCGGCGACAGGAAGTCGTGCAGCACGTCGGCCGTGAAGTACGGTGTCGCGGCGCCGCCGCCCGCGTTCGCGTCGAGGTTCGGCCGGAAGACGCGCACGCCGACGCGTCCGCGCAACGCGTGGGTCGTCGTGCCGGACACGGCCGATACGTTGTCGTTGAACCCGTTCAGCTTCAGGTACTGGTACATCAGCTGCGCCTGCGGCTCGACCGCGATCGGCGTGCCGCCGATCCCGAACGGCTTGCCGACCTCCTGCGACAGCGCGATGCCGAAGCCGTTCTGCGAGGCCTCGTTGCCGTAGCTGTCGCGATAGCGGTTGCCGTAGTGCGTGACCTGGCCGACGCTGTCGAAGTAGGTGCCGTCGGACAGGTAGCGCGTCCAGTAGCCGCCGACGCTCTGCGCGTGCATCTCGACCGAGCCCGTCGACGTCGACAGCCCGGCCGTGCCGGCGCGTGCCGTGTCGCTGAAGCTCGCGTTCGCGACGCCGATGCTCGCCGTCACGCCCGCATGTGTGCTGCCGCCGGCGGGCGCCTGGTCGAGCGTCCAGTCCTTGCCGAACTGCGCGAAGAACGTGCGCTCGTCGGCCGCGAAGCGGCCCGCGTTCGCGTCGAGGCTCTGTCCGCCGATGCGGCCCCACACGCCGTCGCGGTTGCCCGGCGCCTGCTTCTCGAGGTTGTAGATGTCGCCGACGCGCTCGTGCAGCTTGCCGAGCGTCGAGAAGCCGTAGTCGGCGTTCAGCAGCGGCGTCATCGCGTAGCCCGCGACGCCCGGACGGTACGCGAGATCGCCGCCGTCGTCGATGATGGACGGGCCGACCGGATCGCCGGGGTCCGTCGGGTCCAGTTGCGAGCGCAGGTACCAGCCGTTCGCATCGCCCTGTCCGCCGCGGTAGAGCCGGTATTCGTACGCGCCGGCCTGTACCGGGCCCGCGAGATGGAACGCCGACGCGGTCGTCGTGCCGCCATTGGCCGTGACGACCACCGGAATCCCGTCGCCCGTCGTCTGCGCGCCGGTGCCGGCCGTGTTCGCGATTTTCAGCCCGGTCGTGCCGCTCGCGGTGCCGCCGTTCACGATCAGCCGGTCGGTCGGCGATGCGTCGGCGCCGAGGTAGGTGTTCAGCGCGATCGTGCCGCCGTTGCCGACGTAATTGCCGGTCGTCAGCGTCCGGTAGCTGCCGGCGGCCGTCGGTGAACCGGACGGCGCGGCGAACGCGACCAGGCCCGCGTTGTTCAGGCTGCTCAGCACGGAGCTGCCGGTCATGTGCCACGTGCTCGAGCCGTCGACGCTCAGCGCGACCGGGTCGATCGCGCCGGTCAGGGTCGTGCCGTTCGTCAGGAACACGTTGCCGGTGCTCGACGCGTCCGACACGATGTCTCCCGCGAGATTCACGGCCGATGCGTTGAAGGTCGCGGTGCTGCCGTTCGCGAGGTCCAGCAGCGTGCCGTTGCCGGCCGTCACGACGGTGCCGTTGCGCACCGCGATGTCGACGGTGCCGCCGCGTGCGGCGAACGCCGGCCCGGCGACGGACGCGACGCTGCCGCCGTCGACGCGCACCGAGCTCGTCGCGCCGGTCGCGAGCGTGTCCGTGCTCATGACGCCGGCCGTCGCGCCCTTGAGCGTCGTGCCCGTCAGCGCGAGCACGCCGCCGCCGTCGACGGTCGCGCCGTTGCCGGCCGCGCTCGCGAGCGACGAACCCGTGTCGCCGATACGGCCGCCGTTGCGCGCGACGAGACCGTCCGCTGCCGCGCCCGCCGCAGAGACCTTCGTGCCCGAAAGCCACACGGTCGCGCCGCTGCCCGCGACGATCGCATGCGCGCCGGCGCCGGTCGTCGCGACGGTCGTGCCGTCGGCCGCGAGCGTCGAATCCGCGCCCGTCACGAAGAGGCCGCGTGCGTTGTCGCCGGCGGTGCGTACGACGGTCGCCGCGTCGGTCGCGATGCGTGCGCCCGTGCCCGTCGACGACAGCCCGTCGGCGCCATTGCCGGTCGTGCCGATCTGCGTGCCCGACAGCACGATCGTCGTGTTCGTGCCGAGGTTGTCGATGCCCTTGCCGGCGCCGCCCGCCGCGATCGACGTCGCGCCGGCCGCGATCCCGCCGTTCGAGACGGTCGAGTCGATCAGCACGCCGTCGGCACTGCCGTTCGCGACGACGGTGCCCGCGCCCGACAGCGCGACCGACGCACCCGTGCCGGTCAGGTGCACGCCCGCGACGCCGTCGTCGGCCTCGATCGTGCCCGCGTTGGCGAGCGTCGCCGACGCGCCCTGCACGAGCGCGCCGGTGCCGTTGGCCACGCGGATCGCCGACGCGTTGTTCACGGTGCCGAGCGTGCCGACCACGACGCCCGTCGAGCCTGCGCCGCTCAGCAGCACCGTGTCGCGGTTGTCGAGCGTGCCGAGGTTCTGCGCGACGAAACCCGTCACGCCCGCGGTCGACGAGGTGACCGCGGCATCGTTGGTCAGCGTCGTCGCGACCGGCGCGCCGGCATTCGCGCCGGCGAGGTCGTGCGCCTGGCCGTCGACGACGCCCGCGATCGCGCCGGCCGCATTCAGGTTGATGGTCGCGCCCGAGTCGATCGTGCCCTTCGCGCCGCCTTCGACTGCTACCGCGATGCCGTTCGCGCCGTTGACGTTGTAGGTGGCGTGGCCGGTGGACAGCGTCGTGCCGGCACCGGTCGCGAGCACGCCGCGCGCGCGCTGGCCGTTGACGTCCGTCGTCAGCGTGCCGGCGGCCGATGCTCCCGTATAGGCCGCGCCGCCCGCCATGCGGAACAGCGTCGAATCGTCGGTATCGACGCTCAGGTGCTGCGCGGCGACGTTAATCTTCGAGCCTGCGCCATACGCATAGAAGCCGATCTGGTTCGTATCCGACATGAAGTGGGGCACCGCGTTCGCGTCGACGTTGATCGTCGCGCCCGAGCGCGCATGGACGCCGATCGCGCCAGTACCCGTCAGGTTGAGCGCGCCGTCGACCGTGGCCTTCGCGCGCGGCCCTTCGGCCCACACGCCGTAGTTGCGCGTGTCCGATGCCGGATCGAGCCCGCCGGCCACGTTGATCGTGCCGGTCGACGTTGCGGCCGTCGCGGTCGAGCCGGTGCCGACCACCATGATGCCGATGCCGTTCACGCCGTTCAGCGTGATCGTGCCGGTGTTGGTCACGGTCGCGGCCGTGTTGGCCGCGAGCATGCCGACGTTCGCGAACGGCGTGCCGGGCGCCGCGCCGTTCACGACGATCGTGCCCGCGTTGCGCAGCGTGCCGGACGACGAGCCGATGCTCGCCATCCCGGCGCCGTTCTGCGTCTGCGAGCCGATCACGATCGAGCCGAGGTTGCTGGCGGTGCCCGACGCGCCGAGCAGGATCCCGTACGCATGCGCGGACAGCGCGACGTCGTTCGCCGCCGCCCCCGGCCCGTACTGGGCCGCGCGGCCGAGATAGATCGTGCCGCCGGCCGCGTTCGTGAAGGTGCCGCCCGCCGCGAAGCCGCCGATCACCTGGCTGTCGAGCGTCGTCGCGTTGACGCCGACGTTGATCGTACCGGCGTTCGACGCGTTCGCGCCGCCCGTCACGGCCACCGCGTGGTTCTGCAGGTCGGGGCGGTCGCCGGCGAGCGTCCATGCGCCGACGTTCATCACGCCGTGGTTGACGAACGAGGTGCCCGAGCCGTTCGCGTACACGCCGTTGCCCTCGGTGTACGCATGGAACCCGAAGTTGTCGGGCGGCGTGCCGCTGCTCGTGTCGAAATTGTCGCCGGACGCGTAGCCGGACGAGATCACGCCATTGTTGACGCCGCTCGCACCGCTCAGCAGGCGCACCAGCGTGAAATCACCCGACAGGCGGCCGTCGTTGACGAAGTGCGCGCCGTTTTCCGCGAGGACGGCCGAACTCGATGCGATCGTGTTGGTGCCGCGGAAGTCGATCTGGCCGTCCTTGCCGATCTGCAGCGTCGCGTTCGCGCCGGTGCCGTGCATTGCCGACAGGTGATCGATCGGCAGCGTGTTCTTGTCGCCGGCGGACACGTTGTTCGCGTACTGGAAGGTCTCCTTCGAGAACGTGACGGCCTGGCCGAACGCGGTGTCGTACGCGGCCTGCGAGCCGAGCGCGCCGCTCCGGACCGAACGCACGAGGAAGTCGTTGTAGGCGGCGAGCGACGCGGCGTCGCTGACGGTCCACGTGCTGCCGTCGAACGCGGTGAAGGTGCCCGCATAGGCCGGCACGTCGAGCTGGAGGTTGCCGACGGAGCCGCCGCTCGCGAGGTAGTCGCCGGTGGTGAACCAGACCTGGTTGCGCGAATTCCAGTTGACGACGCTCGGGGTGGCGCCCGTCCCGTCCGCGACGGTGAGGTCCGTCTGCTTCGCGGCCATCGTGATCGCGTTGCCGGCCGCGCCGGGCGCGTTGGCGGGATTGCCGATCGACACGTTCAGCGTGCCGCCGGAACGGTCGACGGTGCCGATCCGCGTGTTCACGTACTGGTCGCCGTTGACGTTGCGGTAGACGGGCACGTCGGTCGTGCCGACCGTCGACGCGGAGAACGCGGACGAGTCGTAGGTGGCGACCGACGTATGGGTGCCCGTGATCGTGTCGGGCGTGCCGATGTTTTGCGTCTTGCCGCCGAGCGACACCAGCGGCTGATCCGGATTTCCCGACACGATCGTCGTCGTGCCGAACGGGATGCGCGTGTAGCCGGCGTCGCCGCTGTTCTGCGCCGTCCATGCGCCCGTCACGCCGACCGCGTCGCCGCCGGACACGGTCGTGGCGCCGGCCAGGTTGTCGTTCACGGTCGGGCTGACGCTGCCGAGCGCGCAGCTGCCGCCGCTCGCGACTGCCGAACCGTCGCCGCAGCTCGACGCGTACGCGGAGCCGGCCGACAGCGCGACCAGCGCGGCACCGAGCGCGGCGACGCGCAGCGGCGAGCGGCGGATCGCCGTGCGGCCGGCGCGGGTGCTTGCGCCCGATTCGCGGCCTGAACGCTTGCCGCGCGCCCGTGTCGTTTCCGCGACCGCGACCCAGCAGCCGGCGGCGTCGCTCCAGATCGATCGAAATGAGTGATTCACGACATGCCCTCTTTCTTGTTTTGACGTGTTATTCGCCGTATGCGGCGAATGCGCATTCCACGGTGCCGCGTGACGCGAATGGACATGCGGCAGCCGTAGCTGCATGACGCGCCGGTCGGGTTTCGTTACACCGAAGATGGAGCGAGTCTACTAATTGGCGGGGCGGGCGATTTTCAAAAAATCGGGAAGTGTGGGGATGGTAACGGTATCGAGTGGTATTTCTGAATTGTGTGGGTATTCGAACTGAGAGCCTTTGTGGGTAAGGGCTTGGTGGATTTTTTATAGAACAGGCGGAAGCGCCGGTTCGGTAGGCTGGCGCACGATAGGCGTGGGGATTTTGCTTTAAGCTGAGGCTTGCGGATTGTCCGGTTTCGAATGTCTTGTTTTATTTGTTTAGACGGTTAATCATTTTCACTTGAAAATTAATTAAATAAAAGTGAATGTCGTGTGGCGACGCACGCGTGCTTGAAATGGCAGCCTGAATGGAGTTGTCGGGGGAGATTTTCAATGCGGGCAATCATCGGCGGATGCCGGGCGCCGGATGCGTGGTTCGACGATCCGGCCATGACGCGGGATCGCCGGGCCGCGACGCTGGCGGAACAGCGCAACGCACGAAGGGTGCGCCCGGCGGCGGCGCGGCGCTCTCAGAAATCGATCGCGTCGTCGGAATCGCCGTCGGCGCCGGCCGCGAGTGCGGCGTGCTGCGTACTGCACGGCGCGGACGCCGACGCGTCGAGCGCCGGGTTGCGCAGTTTCTCGAGCACGCACTCGGGCACCGGAATCTGCATCCGCGCGGCGACGTCGCCGCACTGGAACATGATCAGCTCGCCCGGTTCGAACGAGGTCCAGATTTCGTTGTCGGTCAGCGGCTGCGTGGCGATCACCGCGACGCGATCCTCGGGCGTCGTGTATTTCGCGAAGTCGATCGACAGGTCTTCGTCGACCAGATGCGCGGTCGAGAACGGCCAGCGCCGCACGAGGTAGTGCAGCCGCGTCGAGCAGTGCGCGAAGAGGGCCTGGCCGTTCGACATCAGGAAGTTGAACACGCCGTGATCGGTGATGTCGCGCGTCAGCTCGCCGACGCGCTCGAACAGCTCCGGCAACGGCGGCTGCGCGCCGGGGAACGCTTCGCGCAGCCCCTGCATCAGCACGCAGAACGCCTTCTCGCTGTCGGTGGTGCCGACCGGGTGGTAGACGCTGCCGTCGAGATCGGGTTCGTACTCCTGCAGATCGCCGTTATGCGCGAAGATCCAGTGCCGCCCCCACAGCTCGCGCATGAACGGGTGGCTGTTCTCGAGCAGGATGTGGCCTTGCGTGGCCTTGCGGATGTGCGCGATCGTGTTCTTGGACTTGATCGGGTAGCGCTTGACCATTTCGGCGAGCGGCGACGTGGCCGATGCCTGGTGGTCGACGAAGAGACGACAGGCCTTGTCCTCGAAGAACGCGATTCCCCAGCCGTCGGCATGGTGATCGGTGAGGCCGCCCCGGGCCGCGAAACCTGTGAAGGAGAATGTGACGTCCGTCGGCGCGGCGCAGTTCATTCCTAGGAGTTGGCACATTTTACTTGGGGCGGGGGCGGAAGCAGGGTAACCAACCGGGTGAACCCCGGTACAATGTGGCTTCTAGCATATCACCGAGCCTTGAGCGGTAAAAAGCGGATTCCGCCGGCCGAAGGCCCCGTGTTGCGGTTTGCCGTCAGTCGGCCCGCGCACGCGCGTTCCGGCCCCGCAGATGGCCAGCCCGTTCCTCACGACGCCTCCTATGACTGCCTCGAACGCTTCCTCTCCGGCGACGCTCACGCTCGCCCGTCCCGACGACCTGCACCTGCACCTGCGCGACGGCGACATGCTGGCCGCGGTGCTGCCGCACACGGCGCGCCAGTTCGCCCGCGCGATCGTCATGCCGAACCTGAAGCCGCCCGTCACGACCACCGCGCAAGCGCAGGCCTATCGCGAGCGAATCCTGGCCGCGCTGCCTGCGGGCATGGCGTTCGAGCCGCTGATGACGCTGTACCTGACCGACAACACGTCGCCCGACGAAATCCGCCGCGCGCGCGACAGCGGCTTCGTGCACGGCGTGAAGCTGTATCCGGCCGGCGCGACGACGAACTCCGACCACGGCGTCAGCGATCTCGCGAAGTGCGCGAAGACGCTCGAGGTCATGCAGGAAACCGGCATGCCGCTGCTCGTGCACGGCGAGGTGACCGATCCGGCGATCGACATGTTCGATCGCGAGAAGGTGTTCATCGACCGCGTGATGACGCCGCTGCGCCGCGATTTCCCCGGCCTGAAGGTGGTGTTCGAGCACATCACCACGAAGGACGCCGCCGACTACGTGCGCGACGCCGATGCGGCGCCGGGCCTGCTCGGCGCGACGATCACGCCGCAGCACATGCTGTACAGCCGCAACGCGCTGTTCGTCGGCGGGATCCGCCCGCATTACTACTGCCTGCCGGTGCTGAAGCGTGAAACGCACCGCGTCGCGCTCGTCGAAGCCGCGACGTCGGGCAACCCGCGCTTCTTCCTCGGCACCGACAGCGCGCCGCACGCGCGCGACGCGAAGGAAACCGCGTGCGGCTGCGCGGGCTGCTACACGGCGCTGCACGCGCTCGAGCTGTATGCGGAAGCGTTCGACAAGGCGGGCGCGCTCGACAAGCTGGAAAATTTCGCGAGCCGCTTCGGCGCCGATTTCTACGGGCTGCCGCACAGCACCGAGACGATCACGCTGCGCCGCGAGACCTGGGAACTGCCGCGCGAGGTGTTCGCGGGCGATACGCCGGTCGTGCCGCTGCGCGCCGGCGAATCGATCGGCTGGAAGTTCGCGTGACCGGCACGCCGCCGCGCGCGGCCGGCCACGCGGCCGGCGGCGGCGCGGCGGCGTTCGCGCGGATCGACTGGTCCGCGCCGTGGCTCGCGCGTTACGCGGAACCGGGCCGCACGCTTCAGGCGGCCGCGCTCGCCGGCGAGGCCGCGCTGCTCGACGCACTGAACGGCGCGCTGCGCGGTGATGCCCGAGTCAGCGGCCGCGGCAAGCCGCTGCGCTTCGTGCCGCAGGCCGAGCTGCCGCCCGGCATCGCATACGAAACCCATATCGCCGCGACCGGCGGCGTCCCGACCCGCCACAATCTTCACGACTTCTTCAATGCGCTCGTCTGGTTCGCGTATCCGCGCACCAAGGCTGCGCTGAACGCACGCCAGGTCGCGGCGATCGATGCCGCGGGCGGCGTCGGGCCGGTGCGCGGCACGCTGCGCGATGCGCTGACGCTGTTCGACGAAAATGCCGCGCTGTTCGTGACGGCCGACCGCACGCTCGCCGACGCGCTGCGCGGCTTCAGCTGGCAGCAGCTGCTGGTGGCGGCGCGCGACGCGTGGGGCACGCGCTGCGAGGCGCGGCTCGTCGGCCATGCGCTGCTCGAGAAGCTCGTCGCGCCCTACAAGTCGTGCACCGCGCACGCATGGATCGTCGAAGTGGGCGATGACTATTTTTCGTGGCCCGACGCGCAGCGTGCCGCGCATGTCGATGCGCGGATCGCCGGCGAACTGGCGACCCGCGACCTGACGAGCCGCGATTTCGCGCCGCTGCCGGTGCTCGGCGTGCCGGGCTGGTGCGAAGCGAATGCCGCGCCCGCGTTCTACGACGATCCGGCGGTTTTCCGCAGCGGCCGCCGCTCGCGCGCTGCCGGCGGCGGCGCACAGTGCTAGAATGCGCGTCGCAAAGCAGGCCAGGCAGTCGCGGCCTCGCCGCCTTCGGGCTGGCGGGGGCGAGGAAAGTCCGGACTCCACAGGGCAGGGTGATGGCTAACGGCCATCCGTGGCGACACGCGGAACAGGGCAACAGAAAGCAAACCGCCGATGGCCCGGCGCAAGCCGGGATCAGGTAAGGGTGAAACGGTGCGGTAAGAGCGCACCGCGGCGACGGCGACGTTCGCCGGCACGGTAACCTCCACCCGGAGCAATTCCAAGTAGGCAGGCGCGCATTTTCGGATGCAGGACGGGGCCCCCGTCTCGTCTGCGGGTAGGAAGCTTGAGCGCGTCAGCAATGGCGCGCCTAGAGGAATGGCTGCCACGCGCCGTGCGCTTCGGCGTGCAGCGTGCACAGAATCCGGCTTATCGGCCTGCTTTGCCGTTCGAATGCGAAAGGGCCGGCGCTCCGTCAGGGGCGCCGGCCCTTTTTTTCATGCGTGGCTGCCGTGCGTTCAGTCGGCGACGATGTCGAACGAATGCGTGAGTTCCGCGGTCTTCGCGATCATGATCGACGCGGAGCAGTACTTGTCGTGCGACAGGTTGATCGCGCGCTCGACCGTGGCCGGGTTCAGGTTGCGGCCGGTGACGGTGAAGTGGAAGTGGACCTTCGTGAACACTTTCGGATCTTCGCTCGCGCGTTCGGCCTTCAGCGTGACCGAGCAGCCGGTGACTTCCTGGCGGCTCTTCTTCAGGATCAGCACGACGTCGTACGCGGTGCAGCCGCCGGTGCCGACCAGCACCATTTCCATCGGGCGCGGCGCGAGGTTGTGGCCGCCGCCTTCCGGCGCGCCGTCCATCGCGACGAGGTGCCCGCTTCCGGTCTGGGCGGAAAACGCCATGCCGTCCTGACCCATCCAGCTTACTTTGCATTCCATGCTTGCACTCCAGCGTTGCCTGATTCGGATTCGATCCGGCATTGTAGCCCGCAGCGCTTCGCTCGGCTGATGCGCTGCACGACGCGCCACGCCATGCCGCCGCGTGCGGCGCGCGGCGGGGCGCCGAACGGCGATTTCCCTGCTGTCTTTAGGGGTTTTACTCTAGGTGTGGCGGGCTTCCTGCTGCGCGCTTGCTTCCCAGTTGATTGATTTTAAAAGAGAAAATCCATTCGTCGCGTAAGGCTCACCGGATTTCGCATTATGGTGTTGCATTTCGCAATGCAAATTTTCTTGTGAAGTCGGCGACGCGTTCGTATAATGAGCCTCATTGGTTGTCGCGCTGCGGCAACCTCCGCATGTCTCCTCCACCCTCCTCCTAAGGTGGATTAAGCCCGAACCAGCCGTTCGGGCTTTTTTTCGTCCCATGCAAGCATCGGCGCGCAGTTTGCGCGCGTCGATATCCGTCATTGACTCCCGTTTACGCCGGCCGCCGCGCGGCTGGCTGCGATGCCGCGCCGGGCGGCGTGTCCGTCGAACGGGCGGCAGGGGGCGGAACGTGTGCGGCCGATGCATGGCCATGACCGCGCGCGCAGAAGTGGCGCACGCGTTCGCGCACCGCGCGCAGGTGGGCGATGCGATCTTCGGCATGGGCGTGGCGGGCGTCGGCGATGCGGGCGTCGAGAGCGTCGAGCTTGGCCTCGCAGCCGGCCCGGGCGGCGACGGCGGGCGCCGCGGCGGCCAGCAACGCGGCCGCGAGAAAGGGCGTAAGTCGTTGTTTCATCATGCTTGTTTGTTGTTTTCCGTGATCGGCCGGTCTGGCGCGGCCAGGTCAGGTGCCGCGCGTCGATGGGTGCCGCCCCAGGCGCTCGGTTCGCCTGGTGTATCGGGGCACGACCGGATTTTGGCCCATTTCGGGCGCCGCCGGCACGGGGCGTGGATTCTCTTTGACCGCGCTGCGGTATTTCCTTTATAATTCAGGGCTTTTCCGCATTCATGCCCACGGAAAAAGAACAGGGAGAGCCTGCACCGCGCCTCGAAGCGCACACAGACAAGCAGGAAGAACACATCGGGCAAAGCATTTTTTTTGGATCGATCATGAAGACGTTTTCCGCAAAAGCCCATGAGGTGACGCGCGAATGGTACGTGATTGACGCGACGGATAAGGTTCTCGGCCGTGTTGCCAGCGAAGTGGCACGCCGTCTGCGCGGCAAGCACAAGCCTGAGTTCACCCCGCACGTCGACACTGGTGATTTCATCATCATCATCAACGCGAGCAAGTTGAAGGTCACGGGCAACAAGACTCTGGACAAGAAGTACTACCGTCACTCGGGCTACCCGGGCGGTATCTATGAAACGACGTTCGGCAAGATGCAAGAACGCTTCCCGGGCCGTGCGCTCGAGAAGGCGGTCAAGGGCATGCTGCCGAAGGGCCCGCTCGGCTACGCGATGATCAAGAAGCTGAAGGTCTACGCTGAAGCTACGCATCCGCATTCGGCTCAACAGCCGAAGGCGCTCGAGATCTAAGGGGAGCCCACATGATCGGTAACTGGAACTACGGTACGGGCCGCCGCAAGAGCGCAGTCGCACGTGTCTTCATCAAGGCTGGCAAGGGCGACATCATCGTCAACGGCAAGCCCATCGCCGACTACTTCTCGCGTGAAACGTCGCTGATGATCGTGCGTCAACCGCTGGAACTCACGAACCACGGCCAGACGTTCGACATCAAGGTCAACGTCAACGGCGGCGGCGAAACGGGTCAGGCAGGCGCAGTGCGTCACGGCATCACCCGCGCGCTGATCGACTACGATGCAACGCTGAAGCCGTCGCTGTCGAACGCAGGCTTCGTCACGCGCGATGCACGTGAAGTCGAGCGTAAGAAGGTTGGTCTGCGCAAGGCACGTCGCGCAAAGCAGTTCTCGAAGCGTTAATTCCGCTTCATGGCCGCGCCGCTTCCGGGCGGCGTCCGCCGGAAAAACCGCCAGTTTTCGCGCTGGCGGTTTTTTTATGCCCGCGCGGCGGCGCCCCGCAGGCGGTTTCCTTTACTGAAATCAACAAGAACCTATTGATTTCATGGACATCAGCACGATCTTCTGATCGGCCCTACAATAGCGGCTAAAGCTTTTTGGAGAGTTCGCATGAACGCTGTTACCGAATCCGCAGCAACGACCACCGAAATGCCGGCACCGTTCGTCTTCACCGACGCCGCGGCCGACAAGGTCAAGCAACTGATCGACGAAGAGGGCAATCCCGACCTGAAGCTGCGCGTGTTCGTGCAGGGTGGCGGCTGCTCGGGTTTCCAGTATGGCTTCACGTTCGACGAGGAAGTCAACGAGGACGACACCGTAATGAACAAGAACGGCGTCCAGCTCCTGATCGACTCGATGAGCTACCAGTACCTGGTCGGCGCCGAGATCGACTACAAGGACGACCTCAACGGTGCCCAGTTCGTGATCAAGAACCCGAACGCCACGACCACCTGCGGGTGCGGCTCGTCGTTCTCGGTCTGAACGCACGACGGATCCTGTCCGGTTCGCCGGAATGAAAAACGGGGCTTGATGCCCCGTTTTTTTGCGTCCGTTGTACGCGACGAACCGCGCGGGCGGCCTGTCGGCGCGTCCCGGACGCGCCGCATCGGGGCTCCCGCTCGTTTCGTCGTTTTCTCGTATCAGCGCGGATAAAGTGCGCCGAGCACGCGCTCGCCCGCGGCCCCCGTCACGCTCGCGAGATTGCCGGGCTGGCGCGCGGTGAAGCGGTACGCGAGCCACGCGAACGCGAGCGCCTCGACCTGCTGCGGCGGCACGCCGAGCGCGGCCGTCGTCTCCACCGTCGCCGGCACGCCGACCTCGTGCAGTGCATGCCGGAGCGCATCGAGCAGCACCGGGTTGCGGGCGCCGCCGCCGCAGACGAACACGGCCTTGCAGCTGGCCGCGTGCCGGGCGATCTCGCGCGCGACCGAGACGGCGGTGAGTGCCGTCAGCGTCGCCTGCACGTCTTCCGGCGCGACCTGCGCGAACGCGGCAAGCTTCGCGTCGAGCCACGCGGGATTGAACAGGTCGCGGCCGGTGCTTTTCGGCGGCGGCGCGACGAAGTAGGGTTCGTCGAGCAGCGCGTCGAGCAGCGCCGCGTGCACGGTACCGCGCGCGGCGAACTTGCCGCCGTCGTCGTAAGGCTTGCCGAGATGGCGCGTCGCCCATTCGTCGAGCAACGCGTTCGCGGGCCCGCAGTCGAAGCCGCGCACGTCGCCGCCTTCGCCGGGCAGGATCGTGATGTTGCTGATGCCGCCGAGGTTGCAGACGACCCGCGTCTCGCCCGGCGCGCCGAACACCGTCGCGTGAAACGCCGGCGCGAGCGGCGCGCCGTGGCCGCCGGCCGCGACGTCGCGGCTGCGGAAATCGGCGATCACGTCGAGATGGGCGAGTTCGGCGAGCAGCGCCGGATTGTTGAGCTGGCGCGTGTAGCCGCGCTCGGGACGGTGCCGGACCGTCTGGCCGTGCACGCCGATCGCGCGGATCTCGTCGCGCGACAGGCCGGCCGTGCGCTGCAGCTCGTGACAGCACACCGCGTAGCGCGCGACGAGCGCATTCGCCGCGACCGATTCGCGGTCGATCTCGTTGTCGCCGGGCTGCTGCAGCGCGAACAGCGCGTCGCGCAGCGATTGGGCGAAGCCGACGAACGCTTCCGCGAGCACGACCGGCGCGCGGCCGGTCTCGAAACGCACGGCGACGCCGTCGACGCCGTCCATGCTGGTTCCCGACATCAGCCCGAAGTAGATGCCGTCGGCCGGATGGGCGGGTTGCGGATGTCGTTGCGGCACGTTGGGTCCTCCTGGATCGAGCGGCGCGGGCCGGTGCCACGCGCCTTGCGCCCGATTATCCGCGCAACCTGACGCGTCGTTAAGCGATGCACGCGCAAGTTATGGGAAAATCCCTGTCTTTGCGACATTCTTCCTGGCCCCGATGAGCACCGAACCCAGTTCCAAGCCTGTTTTCCCGATCACCGACGAAGTCCGCCATGCGCTCGCCGTCACGAAGCGCGGCGTCGACGAACTGCTGATCGAGGAAGAGTTCGCGCAGAAGCTCGCGCGCAGCGCGGCCACCGGCACGCCGTTGCGCATCAAGCTCGGCCTCGACCCGACCGCACCCGACATCCACATCGGCCATACGGTCGTGCTGAACAAGATGCGTCAGCTGCAGGACCTCGGCCACACGGTGATCTTCCTGATCGGCGATTTCACGTCGCTGATCGGCGACCCGTCGGGCCGCAACGCGACGCGCCCGCCGCTCACGCGCGAGCAGATCGAATCGAACGCGAAAACCTACTTCGAGCAGGCTGCGCTCGTGCTCGACCGCGCGAAGACCGAGATCCGCTACAACAGCGAATGGTCGATGCCGCTCGGCGCGGACGGGATGATCAAGCTCGCGTCGCGCTACACGGTCGCGCGGATCCTCGAGCGCGAGGATTTCACGAAGCGCTTCCAGGGCGGCGTGCCGATCTCGATCCACGAATTCCTGTACCCGCTGATGCAGGGCTACGACTCGGTCGCGCTGAACGCCGACCTCGAGCTCGGCGGCACCGACCAGAAGTTCAACCTGCTGGTCGGCCGCGAACTGCAGAAGCAGTACGGCCAGGAACAGCAGTGCATTCTCACGATGCCGCTGCTCGAAGGCCTCGACGGCGTCGAGAAGATGTCGAAGTCGAAGGGCAACTACGTCGGCATCAGCGAGAAGCCGACCGACATGTTCGGCAAGCTGATGAGCATCTCGGACACGCTGATGTGGCGTTACTTCGAGCTGCTGTCGTTCCGCAGCATCGAAGAAATCGCGGGCTTCAAGCGCGACGCCGAAGGCGGCCGCAACCCGCGCGACTTCAAGGTGCTGCTCGCGCAGGAAATCGTCGCGCGCTTCCACTCGCAGGCCGATGCCGAGCGTGCGCTGGAGGACTTCAACCACCGCGCGAAGGGCGGCGTGCCGGACGACATCCCGTCGGTCACGCTCGCGGGCGCGCCGCTCGCGATCGGCCAGCTGCTGAAGCAGGCGGGCCTCGTGCCGTCGACGAGCGAAGCGCTGCGCAACATCGAGCAGGGCGGCGTGAAGATCGACGGCGCGACCGTCTCCGACAAGGGGCTGAAGGTCGAGGCCGGCGAGTTCGTCGTCCAGGTCGGCAAGCGCCGCTTCGCGCGCGTCACGCTGACCGCATGATCGCGCTGATCCAGCGCGTGAAACGCGCCGACGTGCGCGTCGGCGACCGCACGACGGGCGAGATCGGCGCTGGGCTGCTCGCGCTCGTCTGCGCGGAGCGTGGCGACACCGAGGCCGCGGCCGACAAGCTGCTCGCGAAGCTGCTCGGCTATCGCGTGTTCAGCGATGCGGCGGGCAAGATGAACCTGCCGGTGTCGAACATCGACGGCGCGGGCGGCGCCGGCGGCCTGCTGCTCGTGTCGCAGTTCACGCTCGCGGCCGATACCAACAGCGGGCTGCGGCCGAGCTTCACGCCGGCCGCGCCGCCCGACGAAGGCGCGCGCCTGTTCGACTATTTCGTCGCGGCCGCGCGCGAGCGTCATCCGGTCGTCGAGACGGGCGAGTTCGGCGCCGACATGCAGGTGTCGCTCGTCAACGACGGCCCCGTGACGTTCTGGCTGCAAGTGCGGCCCTGATTCATTCCCGGAGACGCGCCGCGATGGCCACCACGCAGATTCTCTTCATTCGCCATGGCGAGACGGCCTGGAACCGCATCAAGCGCATCCAGGGCCATATCGACATTCCGCTGGCCGACACGGGGCTCGCGCAGGCGCAGCGGCTGGCCGTCCGGCTCGCGCGGGACGCGCGCGAAGGGCAGCGGATCGACGCGATCTATTCGAGCGACCTGATGCGCGCGCAACAAACCGCGCAACCCTTTGCCGATGCGCTCGGGCTGCCGCTGCAGTTGCGCGAAGGGCTGCGCGAACGCGCGTACGGCGTGTTCCAGGGGCATGACAGCACCGAGATCGAGACGCTGTTTCCGGACGCCTACGCCGCGTGGCAGACGCGCGACCCGGGCTTCGCGCCCGACGGCGGCGAGTCGCAGCGCGAGTTCTATCATCGCGTGCTGCATGCGCTCGAGCCGATCGTCGCCGCGCATCCGGGCGGCCGGATCGCGTGTGTCGCACACGGCGGCGTGCTCGACTGCGTGTACCGCTTCGCCAACGGTATCGACCTGTCGGCGCCGCGCAGCTATCAGCTGCTCAACACGAGCATCAACGTCGTCGATTACGTCGATGGTCGCGCACAGGTCGTGCAATGGGCCGACGTGTCGCATCTGGACGCCGCGAGCGACGACGACGGGTATCGCAAGGTACTCTGATCCGGTCGTACCGGCTTCGCCCGGCGGAAGAAGCAGATCGTCAGGCGGGCGGGGTGCCGTCGGGCGGTGTCGCGGTTGCGCGGCGGCGTGCGCGCTTCGACGCGCCGTTGACGAGCGCCCAGCGCAGCACGGGCGCGACTGCCCGCACACCGGGCCGGACCACCGCGCGTCGCAGCGGCGCGAACGTCGACACGTCGAGCATGCGCTGCGCCCAGGGCGGCAGCAGGTCGATTCCCGCATGCATGATCAGCGACGCGGCTGGCCGCAGCGCGGGCGTTGCGACCGGCACATTCAGCAGGATGTCCATGACCTCGAAGGTGTGCGGCCCGGCTTCGAGTTCGGGCTGCATGCGCGCGAAATAGGCCGCTACCTCGGCGCGTGAACGGGGCACATCCCGGGCGCCGAGCAACTCCGCGATCAATGCCGTTTCAGCGTAATAGCCGTCCTGCAGCTCGCCCGACAGCGACGGATTCACATAGCGCAAATGCGCGGCGAGGAAGCTCGAAACTTCCGCGACATGCACCCACGTCAGCAACGCCGGATCGTCGGCTCGATACGGCCGGCCGTCGGGCGCGGTGCCCGATATGCGCGCGTGGATCGTTTTCACGCGCTCGATGAGCGCCAGTGCGTCCGCGCGGCTGCCGAACGTCGTGCCCGTGATGAACGTGGCGGTGCGCCGCAAGCGGCCGAGGATATCGGTGCGAAACGACGAGTGATCCCACACGCCCGCGAGCGCGAGCGGATGGAGTGCCTGCAGCAGCAGCGCGGCAATGCCGCCCGTCATCATCGACGTGAAATCGGCATGCACGCGCCAGCAGATCGCGTCGGGGCCGAACAGCCCCGGGTCTCCGGGCGGCGACGAGAGATCGATCGACGGACCGCCGCCGCCCGTCGTCAGGTGCGTGATGCCGGCCACGAGCCGCTTGCGGATCGGTTCGACCCAGCGCGGGCCCGGTGTGGGCGGGGCGGGGTGCGGGCTGGGCGGCGTGGTCATGGCGAGCTTGGCACGGGCAGCGGGTTACTTCCCGTCGGCGGTATCCCACATCCCGCGTTCGGGGTTGCCGGCGTCGGGCGCGGAGAGCCCGAAGTGGCGGTACGTGAGCAGCGTCGCGACGCGCCCGCGCGGCGTGCGCTGCAGGAAGCCCTGCTGGATCAGGTACGGTTCGAGTACGTCCTCGATCGTGTCGCGCTCCTCGCCGATCGCAGCCGCGAGGTTGTCGATGCCGACCGGGCCGCCGTCGAACTTGTGCAGGATCGCCTCGAGCAGCTTGCGGTCCATCAGGTCGAAGCCGACCGGATCGACGTCGAGCATCGCGAGCGCGGCGTCGGCGACGGCCGCGGTGATCTGGCCGTCGGCCTTCACTTCCGCATAGTCGCGCACGCGGCGCAGCAGCCGGTTCGCGATCCGCGGCGTGCCGCGCGAGCGCTTCGCGATCTCCAGCGCGCCGTTCGGATCGATCTGCGCGTTCAGCAGCGACGCCGAGCGCCGCACGATGCGCGACAATTGCTCGGCATCGTAGAACTCGAGGCGCGCGACGATCCCGAAGCGATCGCGCAGCGGGTTGGTCAGCATCCCCGCACGCGTGGTCGCGCCGACCAGCGTGAACGGCTGCAGGTCGAGCTTCACGCTGCGCGCGGCCGGCCCTTCGCCGATCATGATGTCGATCTGGTAATCCTCGAGCGCCGGATACAGGATTTCCTCGACGACCGGCGACAGCCGGTGGATCTCGTCGATGAACAGCACGTCGTTCGCTTCGAGGTTGGTCAGCAGCGCGGCGAGATCGCCCGCGCGTTCGAGCACGGGGCCCGACGTCTGGCGCAGGTTCACGCCCATCTCGCGCGCGATGATGTGCGCGAGGGTGGTCTTGCCGAGACCCGGCGGCCCGAACAGCAGCACGTGGTCGAGCGGCTCGGCGCGGCGCTTCGCGGCCTCGATGAAGATCTCGAGCTGGCCGCGCACCTTTTCCTGGCCGACGTAGTCGTCGAGCTGGCGCGGCCGCAGCGCGCGTTCGAACACCTCCTCGTGCGACGAGGCGGGCGTGGCGGCGATGATCCGCTCGGCGGCGAGTTTGTCGGTTTCAATCATGCGGCCATTGTACCGCGCGCCGTCACGCGGCCGAACTGGCCGAACGGCCGACTGGCGCGTGCCGCGCGACGGCGCGACACTGGCTCCGACAGCCGGCTCGGGCGGCCGTTACACCTTCGACAGTGCCTTGAGCGCGAGTTTGATGCCTTCGGACACGCCGGTGCCGGCCGGCACGTTCTTGATCGCGGCGAGGCCTTCCTTTTCCGAATAGCCGAGCGCGAGCAGTGCGTTGAGGATGTCGGTCGCGTGGTCGGACTGGGACGCGGCGCCGGCGAGTGCGCCGAGGTCCGCGCCGAGCTTGCCCTTCAGCTCGAGCAGCAGGCGCTCGGCGGTCTTCTTGCCGATGCCGGGCAGGCGCGTGAGGCGCGCGGCGTCCTGCATCGTCACCGCCTGCGCGAGCTCCTGCACGCTCATGCCGGACAGCACGGCCAGCGCCATGCGCGCGCCGATGCCGGTGATCTTCAGCAGTTCGCGGAAGGTCGTGCGCTCCTGCGGCGTCAGGAAGCCGTACAGCAGGTGCGCGTCCTCGCGCACGATCTGCTGCGTGAGCAGCACGACGCGCTCGCCCGTTTGCGGCAGGTTGTAGAAGGTGCTCATCGGCACGTCGATTTCGTAACCGACGCCGTTGCAGTCGACGAGCAGGTGAGGCGGATTCTTTTCGAGCAGGATGCCGGCGATGCGACCGATCATGGATGGCGGGATGCGAGGAAGAAAGCGCGAGTGTAGCGCAGGTGCGGCGCGATGCCGATGGGTTGGCCGTCAGGTCGGGGCGCCGCGCGACGCGGGGCGATCAGGCGATCAGGCGGGCGGGTAGGCAGGACGGTGGCAGGCGCAATACGCGCGACGCGGGTAGCCGCGCGCCGCGCCGAGGGGATGCGTGCCGTCGCGTCAGCCGACGAGCCGTCCGCGCCGCACGCGCAGCCCCCTTTTCGCGAGCGCCGGCGCGAGGCCGCCGATCGTGCCGAGCGTATTGCCGCTGTGCGCGTGGCAGATCGCCATCCCGAGCGCGTCGGCCGCGTCGCTGCCAGGCTGGCCGGTCAGGTTGAGCAGTCTCGTGACCATCTCCTGCATCTGCGACTTGGTCGCGCGGCCGTAACCGACGACCGCCTGCTTGAGTTGCAGCGCAGTGTATTCCGCCACCGGCAGGCCGCCGGAGACGAGCCCGCAGATCGCGGCGCCGCGCGCCTGGCCGAGCAGCAGCGTCGACTGCGGGTTCACGTTCACGAACACCTGTTCGATCGCGGCCTGGTCGGGCGCGTGTTCGCGCACGAGCGTCGATACGCCCTGGAAGATCGTGCCGAGCCGGGTAGCCAGGTCGGCCGTGGGCGTGCGGATCACGCCGCTTGCGACATAGGCGAGCCGGTGGCCGCTGACGTCGATGACGCCGAAGCCGGTGACGCGCAGGCCGGGGTCGATGCCGAGAATTCGCATGAGTGAGGAGAAAAACCTGATGCCGCGATACTACAACGAATGGTGCGCGGGGCCGGCGGTGCGGCTGCGTGCGCCGGCGCCGCGCAATAAAAAACCCGGCGGGTATGATGCCGCCGGGTTTTCGTGCGGCGGCCGCGCGGGCCGCGTGCGATCAGTGACGGAAGTGGCGCACGCCCGTCAGGATCATCGCGATGCCGTGCTCGTCGGCCGCCGCGATCACTTCGTCGTCGCGCATCGAGCCGCCCGGCTGGATCACGCAGGTCGCGCCTGCCGCCACGACGACGTCGAGACCGTCGCGGAACGGGAAGAACGCATCCGACGCGACGGCCGAACCGGCCAGCGTGAGGCCCGCGTTCTGCGCCTTGATGCTCGCGATGCGTGCCGAATCGACGCGGCTCATCTGGCCTGCGCCGACGCCGAGCGTCATGCCGTTGCCGCAGAACACGATCGCGTTCGACTTCACGTACTTCGCGACGCGCCATGCGAACAGCAGGTCGTCCATTTCCTTCGCGCTCGGTTGACGCTTCGTGACGACGCGCAGCTCGCTCGGCTGCACGTTCTTCGAATCGAGCGATTGCACGAGCAGGCCGCCGCCCACGCGCTTCAGGTCGAACGCGTTATGGCCGTCGCCCAGCGCGATTTCGAGCAGGCGCACGTTCTGCTTCGCGGCGAACACCTGCTTCGCGGCGTCCGTGAACGACGGCGCGATCAGCACTTCGACGAACTGCTTGGCCACCGCCTGCGCGGCCGTCTCGTCGACTTCGCGGTTAAACGCGATGATGCCGCCGAACGCCGACGTCGGGTCGGTCTGGAATGCCTTCGCGTACGCGTCGGCCGAATCGTTGCCGACCGCGACGCCGCACGGGTTCGCGTGCTTGATGATCACGCAGGCCGGCGCGTCGAACGTCTTCACGCATTCCCACGCCGCGTCCGAATCCGCGATGTTGTTGTACGACAGTTCCTTGCCCTGCAGCTGGCGGTAGTTCGCCAGTGCGCCGGCCGGCGCCGCGAGGTCGCGGTAGAACGCCGCGCTCTGGTGCGGGTTCTCGCCGTAGCGCAGGTCCTGCACCTTGTCGAACGCCATATTCAGCGTGGCCGGGTATGCGCTGCGCGATGCGTGCTGCAGCTCGTTGGTCAGGCTCGTCAGGTAGTTCGTGATCGCGCCGTCGTATTGCGCGGTGTGCGCGAACACCTTGGTCGCGAGGCGGAAGTTGGTCGCGTAGCCGATCGCGTTGCCGTTCGCCTTCATTTCGTCGAGCACGACCGCGTAGTCGGCCGGGTCGACGACGACCGTCACGTCGCGGTGGTTCTTCGCGGCGGAGCGCAGCATCGTCGGGCCGCCGATGTCGATGTTTTCGATCGCGTCGGCGAGCGTGCAGTCGTCCTTCGCGATCGTCGCGACGAACGGGTACAGGTTCACGACCAGCAGGTCGATCGTCGGGATGCCGTGCTGCTCCAGCGCCTGCATGTGCTCGGGCAGGTCGCGGCGGGCGAGGATGCCGCCGTGCACCTTCGGGTGGAGCGTCTTCACGCGCCCATCGAGCATTTCCGGGAAGCCCGTGTAGTCAGCGACTTCGGTCACGGGCAGGCCCGCGTCGGCGAGGAGTTTCGCGGTGCCGCCGGTCGACAGCAGTTTGACGCCGAGGTCGGACAGCGACTTCGCGAAGTCGACGATGCCGGTCTTGTCGGAAACGGAAATGAGCGCTTGCTTGATCATGATGGAACCACCAATAGCCAGGGAAACGGGGACGGGACGGCTGCCTACAGCAGGCCGTGCTGCTGCAGCTTCTTGCGCAGCGTATTGCGATTGATGCCGAGGTACTCCGCGGCGAGCGACTGGTTGCCGCCGGCCTGTACGAGCACGACCTCGAGCATCGGCTTTTCGACGCAGGACATCACCATTTCATAGACGTCGTGCGGATTGGAGCCGTCTAGATCCCGGAAATACACGTCCAGGCTCTCGCGGACACATTGTTCGATGTTGTGCTTGCTCATGCTGCTAACTGGTTATGGTCGTCCGACTCGCCCTGGCCGTTTTCCTCTTCGTCATCGACGTAGACGAGGTGGTCCGACAGCGCCTTTTGCGCCTCGAAGAATGCATTGACGGCGGCGAGTTGCTCGCGGGTGGAATCGAGCGTGTTCATCCTGTGCCGGAACCCGTTGGCACCGGAAAGGCCGCGAGTGTACCAGCCGATGTGCTTGCGCGCAGTACGGACGCCCGTGAATTCACCATAGAACGCGTAGTGGTCTTCCAGGTGTTCGTTCATCACGTGCTGGATCTCGTCGATCCGCGGCGGGGGCAGCAGCTCGCCGGTTTGCAGGAAATGATCGATTTCACGAAACAGCCACGGCCGGCCTTGCGCGGCGCGACCGATCATCAGTGCGTCGGCGCCGGTGGCGTCGAGCACGGCCTTCGCTTTTGCCGGCGACGTGATGTCGCCGTTCGCGACGACCGGGATGCGCACGGCCGCCTTCACGGCCGCGATGGTGTCGTATTCCGCGTCGCCGCGGTAGAGGTCGGCGCGCGTGCGGCCGTGCACGGTCAGCATCGAGATGCCGGCCGCCTCGGCGAGGCGCGCGACCGTGATCGCGTTCTTGTGCTCGCGATCCCAGCCGGTGCGGATCTTCAGCGTGACGGGCACCGCATCCGGCCCCGTGCCGACCGCCGCGACGACGGCCTCGACGATCCGCTGCACGAGCGGCTCGTTCTGCAGCAGCGCGGAGCCGGCCGCGACGTTGCAGACCTTCTTCGCCGGGCAACCCATGTTGATGTCGATGATCTGCGCGCCGTTGTCGACGTTGTAGCGGGCCGCTTCGGCCATCATCGCCGGATCGGCGCCGGCGATCTGCACCGCGATCGGCTCGACCTCGCCTTCGTGGTTCGCCCGTCGCATCGTCTTCGCGCTCTTCCACAGCTGCGCATTGGACGCGACCATCTCGGACACGGCGTACCCGGCCCCCAGCCGCTTGCACAGCTGGCGGAACGGACGATCCGTCACGCCGGCCATCGGGGCGACGAACAGGTTGTTACGCAATACGTGAGAGCCGATAACGGGCATCGCAATGGCACCGCCCGCGAGCGCCGGGCGTCGCGGGCAAAAAAGGGCAGAGGGAAAACGGCTATTTTACCGTATTCCCATGCCCCGCCGATTTGACCCGGTTTGCGCGGCCTGACGGCGCGCAACGCGCGGCGTGTCAGTTGCGCTGGCCGAACATCATCTGGCGTGCGATCGCCTTCTTGAGCGGCGGCACGAATTCGAGCGCGGTGAGCGCCGCGCCGCGCAGCAGCGGAAGTGGGCCGGCGTCGACGGTAAACAGGCGCGCGAGCGTGTCCGTCGCGCCGATCGTGAAGCGCCGGTCGAGCGCGCGCCGTGCGTTGAAGGTGGCGAGCGCGGTCGCTTCGAAGCCCTGCGTGGACAGCGCGTCGACGAGCGTGTGCGCATCGCGCAGTCCGAGGTTCAGCCCCTGGCCGGCGACCGGATGCAGCGTTTGCGCGGCGTTGCCGACGATCGCGATGCGCCCGTTGACGAGCGTCTGCGCCGCGTTCAATCCGAGCGGGAACGATGCGCGCCCCGCGATCGCGACGAACCGGCCCATCCGCTCGCCGAATGCAGCGCCGAGTTCGCGCAGGAACGCGTCGTCGGGAAGGGCGGCGCGGCGGGCCGCCTCGTCGGGCGTGCAGCACCACACGAGCGAATAATCGGCACCGCCAAGCGGCAGCAGCGCGAGCGGACCTTCGTGCGTGAAGCGCTCCCAGGCGACGTTCGGGCGCGGCGCCGAGACGGTGACCGTGCCGACGATCGCGGTCTGGCCATAGTCGCGGCGTTGCTTGCCGGTATCGGCCTGCTGTTCGTGGAACAGCCCGCCTTCGGCGTTGATGACGATGCGCGCGCGCAGCGTGCGCTCGCCTTGCGGGCCGTCGAGCGTCAGCGTGACGCCGTCGGCGTCCTGTTGCGGCGTGCGTGCGGTGGTCGACGTGAGCCAGTCGACGCACGTGCCGCGCACGGCCTGTGTGAGCGCCTGCACGATCGAGCCGTAGCGCACGACGTAGCCGAGCGCGGCGAGGTCGTGCTCGTCGCGGTCGATCAGCGTGCGGCCGAAATGGCCGCGCTGCGACACGTGGATGTGTTCGATCGGCGTTGCGTCGGCCGGCCATCCGAGCGTGTCGAGCAGCACGCGGCTGCCGTGCGACACGGCGATCGCGCGCGGGTCGTTCGCGCTCGCGGCCGGCTCGCGCGCGTCGATCAGCGCGATCGACGCGTGCTGCGTCGCGCTGCGTCGGGCGAGCCAGCCGGCGAGCGCGAGCCCGACGGGGCCCGCGCCGACAATGGCGAGGTCATGGTCCGGCGTGGCCGGGGAGGAAGCGGTCGTCATCTGTGTTCGTGAAACGGGGTAACGGTCAACTGCGGGTCAACTGCGGGTCAACGGCAGATCAACGGCAGATCAACGGCAGATCAACGGCAGATCAACGGCAGATCAACAGCAGATCAACAGCAGATCGACACCAGGCCAACGGCGACCCGGCACCGGCGCGATGGCAACCTGCGGCACGCTCAAGCGCCGTGCGCCGCGCCCGCACGCATCAGCGCCTCGATCTCGTCGGCCGCCACCGGCACGTCGCGCGTGATCAGCTCGCAACCGTGCTCGCGCACGATCGCGTCGTCCTCGATGCGGATGCCGATGTTCCAGTATTCGGGCGGCACGTCGTCGGCGGCGCGCACGTACAGGCCCGGCTCGACGGTGAGCGTCATGCCGGGTTTCAGCGTGCGCCACGGCAGCGCGCCGTTGGCGTTGCGCGCGGCGAGCCGCTCGCGGTAGTCGCCGCAATCGTGCACGTCCATGCCGATCCAGTGGCCGGTGCGGTGCATGTAGAAGCGTGCGTACGCGCGCTCGGCGAGCACGTCGTCGACGCTCGAGAAGCGCGTCTTCGGGATGATGCCCGTATCGAGCAGCCCTTGCGCCAGCACCCGCACGGCCGCGTCGTGCGGCGCCTCGAACGGCACGCCCGCGCGCGTCGCGTCGATCGCGGCCTGCTGCGCGGCGAGCACGATGTCGTACAGCGTGCGTTGCGCGCGCGAGAAGCGCCCGTTGGCCGGGAACGTGCGCGTGATGTCCGACGCGTAGCCGTCGAGTTCGCACGCGGCATCGATCAGGATCAGGTCGCCGTCCCGCGCGGCCGCGTTGCCGGCCGGGTAGTGCAGCACGCACGCGTTCGCGCCGGCCGCGACGATCGAGCCGTACGCGGGCGCCTGCGCGCCATGCTTGCGGAACGTGTACAGCAGCTCGGCCTCGAGTTCGTACTCGCGGATCCCCGGGCGGCACACCTGCATCGCGCGACGGTGCGCGAGCGCGGAGATGTGTGCGGCACGCATCATGATCGCGAGTTCGTGTTCGTCCTTCACGAGCCGCATGTCGTCGAGCAGGGGCGTGAGGTCGAGCAGCGCGTCCGGTGCGGCGACGCCGCTGCGCGCCTGCGCGCGCACCGCATCGATCCAGCCGGCGAGCTGGCGGTCGAACTCGGCCGACGCGCCGAACCGGTAGTGCACGGTGCCCGCATCGGCGAGCAGGCGCGGCATTTCGGTGTCGATCACGTCGACCGCGTAGGCCGCGTCGAAGCCGAACGCATCGCGCGCGGCCTCGGGCCCGTAATGGAAACCTTCCCAGATCTCGCGGTCGGCATTCTTCGCGCGGCAGAACAGGATCGATTCCGGCGCGCCGTGCGACCCGGCCGCGTTCAGCACGAGCACGGCGTCCGGCTCGGTGAAGCCCGTCAGGTAGTGGAAGTAGCTGTCATGCCGGTACGGAAAGGCCGTATCGCGGTTGCGCAGCATTTCCGGCGCGGTGGGAACGATGGCGACGCCGCCGCCCGCGGCGCGCAGTGCGGCAAGCACGCGTTCACGGCGCTGGCGGTAGACGTCGACGGCGATGGCGGTATCGAGGGGCGCATTCATCGTGCGATTGTAGCGCCGCCGGACGCGGCGCGTGAGAGACACGGCCGCAAGCCGCGCCGGACGGGGCTCGGCGGCGGCTGTTGCAAACCATCCACAGGCCGGACGGGCGATTTTCTATCGGGCCGCGCCGGCCGGTTATGATCGGCGACAACGTATACTCTCGGCAGTTCCCTTGAAAAGGCAGATGATGAAATTAATCGGTTCGCTCAGCAGCCCGTACGTCCGCAAGGCGCGGATCGTGCTTGCTGAAAAGAAGATCGACTACAAGCTGGAGCTCGAGAACGTATGGGCGCCGGAGACGGACATTCATGCATCGAATCCGCTCGGCAAGGTCCCGTGTCTCGTGATGGAGGATGGTGCCGCGGTGTTCGATTCCCGCGTGATCTGCGAATACGTCGACACGCTGTCGCCGGTCGGCAAGCTGATTCCGCCGTCGGGGCGCGAGCGGCTCGAAGTGCGGTGCTGGGAAGCGCTGGGCGACGGCGTGCTCGACGCGGCCGTGGCGATCCGTCTCGAACACACGCTGCGCGACGAAGCGCAGCGCAGCGCGAGCTGGATCGCGCGCCAGCAGCGCAAGATCGACGACGCGCTCGTCGCGATGTCGCAGGGCCTCGGCGGCAAGACGTGGTGCGTCGGTAATCATTACACGCTCGCCGACATCGCACTCGGCTGCGCGCTCGGCTACCTCGACTTCCGGATGTCCGAACTCAACTGGCGCGACCGCCATCCGAACCTCGACAAGCATTTCGTGAAGCTGTCGCAGCGGCAGACGTTCGTTGACACGCTGCCGCAAGGCTGACCGGCCGCCGCCGGCGGATCGGGCAGACAAGAGAAAAGCGCCCCGCGGGGCGCTTTTCTTTTTGGCGAGCCGCCCGGCGGCGGGCGCTCGCGCGTTACTCGATCGACGTGTAAACGGTTTCGCCGAGCACGAACGAATCGCTGCGCGCGATCGGCCACCACTTGTCGTACAGCGTATAGCCGCAGGTCTGGCCGTCGAGCAGCGCGCCGGGCTTCAGGTACTTCAGCAGCTGCGACATCAGCCGCACCTCGTGCGGCGCGACGCGCTGCACGATGTGATGCGCGCGCAGCTCGGACGGATGGCCGAGGCCGGCCGCCTGCACGAGTTCCTGCAGTGCGTGCAGGGTATTGCGGTGGAAGTTGAACACGCGCTCGGCCTTGTCGGGCACGACGAGCGCGCGCTGGCGCACCGGGTCCTGCGTGGCGACGCCGGTCGGGCAGCGGTCGGTGTGGCAGTGCTGCGCCTGGATGCAGCCGACCGCGAACATGAAGCCGCGTGCCGAGTTCACCCAGTCCGCGCCGATCGCGAGCGTGCGTGCGATGTCGAACGCGCTGATGATCTTGCCGCTCGCGCCGATTTTCACGCGATCGCGCACGCCGATCCCGACGAGCGTGTTGTGCACCAGCAGCAGCCCTTCCTGCAGCGGCACGCCGACATGGTCGGTGAATTCGAGCGGCGCCGCGCCGGTGCCGCCTTCCGCGCCGTCGACGACGATGAAGTCGGGCACGATGCCCGTCTCGAGCATCGCCTTCGCGATCCCGAAGAATTCCCACGGATGGCCGATGCACAGCTTGAAGCCGGTCGGCTTGCCGCCCGACAGCGTGCGCAGCCGTTCGACGAATTCGAGCAGCCCGCGCGGCGTCGAGAATTGCGAGTGCGTCGCGGGCGAGATGCAGTCCTTGCCCATCGGCACGCCGCGCGTCTCGGCGATCTCGGGCGTGATCTTCGCGGCCGGCAGCACGCCGCCGTGGCCCGGCTTCGCGCCTTGCGACAGCTTGATCTCGATCATCTTGACCTGTGGATCGGCGGCCTGCTTCGCGAACTTGTCCGGGTTGAACGTGCCGTCCTCGTTGCGGCAGCCGAAGTAGCCGGACGCGATTTCCCAGATGATGTCGCCGCCGTTTTCGCGATGGTACTTCGACAGCGAGCCTTCGCCGGTGTCGTGCGCGAACCCGCCTTTCTTCGCGCCGAGGTTCAGCGAGCGGATCGCGTTCGCGGACAACGAGCCGAAGCTCATCGCCGAGATGTTGAAGATCGAGATGTCGTACGGCTGCGCGCGATTCGCGCCGACCCGGATGCGGAAGTCGTGGTTCGGCAGCTTCGTCGGCGCGAGCGAGTGGCTGATCCATTCGTGCGCGACGGACTTCACGTTCAGTTCGGTGCCGTACGGACGGTTGTCGGCGACGTTCTTCGCGCGCTGGTAGACGAGGCTGCGCTGCGCGCGCGAGAACGGTTTCTCGTCGGTGTCGTCCTCGACGAAGTACTGGCGGATTTCAGGCCGGATGAACTCGAACAGGAAGCGGAAATGGCCCCACAGCGGGTAGTTGCGCAGGATCGCGTGGCGGTCCTGGTTCAGGTCGTACAGGCCGACGGCGACGAGGGCGACGGGGATGATGATCCACAGCCAGGAAAGCACGTGGATCGACGCGAGCGCGGCCGCGGCAACGAGCAGCAGGACGGCACACCACATCGCGAGGTAGCGTCTGGAAAGCATGGGGACTCCGTAAGAATCTTGAAATGCCGCCATGCGTACGCTGCGCGGCGGCGCACCGGCCGCGGCGGAATCGTGTTCCGCCGGGCGCGGCGTGCCGCAAGTCTAAACCGAATGGATGTCAGCGTGCTTCGGCGAGCGCACCCGCGCGGGCGGCCGCCGGTGCCGGCGCCGTCTGGCCGGGCTGGCCGGTGGCCGCGAACTCGATGATGCCGCCGCCGAGGCAGATCTCGCCGTCGTACAGCACGGCCGACTGGCCGGGCGTGACCGCCCATTGCGCGTCGTCGAAGGCGAGCGAGAAGCGGGCTTCGCCGGCCGGGCCGGGGGCGGCGGCGCCGAACGCGCATGCCGCATCGGCCTGCCGGTAGCGCGTCTTCGCGCCGCACGCGAAGCCGTCGGCCGGCGGTTCGCCCGCGACCCAGCTCACGTTGCCGGCGACGAGCTCGCGCGACAGCAGCCACGGATGGTCGTGGCCCTGCACGACGTACAGCGTGTTCGACGCGATGTCCTTCGCCGCGACGAACCACGGCTCGCCGCTGCCGCTCTTGCTGCCGCCGAGGCCGATGCCCTTGCGCTGGCCGAACGTGTAGAACGCGAGGCCGATGTGCTCGCCGACCACCTTGCCGTCCGGCGTCTTCATCGGGCCGGGTTTCGTCGGAAGATAGCGGTTCAGGAAGTCGCGGAACGGCCGTTCGCCGATGAAGCAGATGCCGGTCGAGTCCTTCTTCTTCGCGTTCGGCAGGCCGATCTGCGCGGCGATCTCGCGCACCTTCGTCTTCGGGATCTCGCCGAGCGGGAACATCGTCTTCGACAGTTGCGCCTGGTTCAGCCGGTGCAGGAAGTACGACTGGTCTTTCGTATGATCGAATGCCTTCAGCAGTTCGAAGCGGCCGTCGCGCTCGCGCACGCGCGCGTAGTGGCCGGTCGCGATCATTTCCGCGTCGAGCGACATCGCGTGGTCGAGGAACGCCTTGAACTTGATCTCGGCGTTGCACAGCACGTCCGGGTTCGGCGTGCGGCCGGCCGAATATTCGCGCAGGAATTCGGCGAACACGCGGTCCTTGTATTCGGCCGCGAAGTTCACGGCTTCCACGTCGATGCCGATCAGGTCGGCCACCGACACCACGTCGATCCAGTCCTGGCGCGTCGAGCAGTATTCGCCGTCGTCGTCGTCTTCCCAGTTCTTCATGAACAGGCCGACCACGTCGTATCCCTGTTCCTTCAGCAGCCACGCGGTCACCGACGAATCGACGCCGCCCGACATGCCCACTACTACACGGCGCTTGCTCATTTGTTTACCGCCTGACGGTCGAATGCTTCCGGGCGCGGCGCGACCGAATGCGTGTGCACGAAATCGAGCGGAATGCGCCGCCCGGCCAGATAGTCGTCGACGCAGCGCATCACCGCGGGCGAGCGGTGACGCTCGCTGCACGCGCGCAGCTCGTCGGCGCTCATCCACAGCGTGCGGACGATGCCGTCGTCGAGCACGTGGCCCGGCAGCGGCTCGCCGGCCGTGCCGCAGAACGTGAAGCGCAGGTAGGTCGCGCCGGCGCTGCCGGGGCGGTCGTAGTGCGCGAGATAGACGCCGACGAGCGCATCGGGGACGAACGGATGCGCGGTTTCCTCGAGCGTCTCGCGGATTACGGCGTCGGCGAGCGTCTCGCCGGCCTCGAGATGGCCGGCCGGCTGGTTGATGCGCAGGCCCGTCGAGGTTTCTTCCTCGATCACGAGAAAGCGACCGGCACGCTCGATGAGCGCCGCGACGGTCACATGCGGGGTCCAGATTTCGGGTTTCATGGATTGGCATTTTACCGGTTGCGCCCGGACGCTGCCGGCCATTACGTTAGACGAATCCGACCCCGGTCTTGCGCCCTCGCCTCACCAGTGCACGCCGTATCGCGCCCTTTTATGGCGCGACGATCGTCGCGACGCAGGCGGCGATCGTGTCCCGCACGCGCACGATCGCCGGGTCGCGCTGCGTGCTCGTGCGCCAGCCGATTTCCACCGGGTAGCGCGGCAGCTCGACCGGGCACGCGAGCGCACGCAGCGACGTCGACTGCGCGATCGCGCGGGCCGCGTGCGCCGGTATCGTCGCCACCGCGTCGGAGCCGGCGAGCAGGTACGGCAGCGCCGCGAAATGCGTGGTCGACGCCGCCACGCGCCGCTTGTGGCCGAGCGCGGCCAGCGCTTCGTCGACGATCCCGATCACGCCGCCCGACGACACGAGCAGGTGATCGCGCCGCAGGAAATCGGCGAGCGCGAGCGTGCGCGGCGCGCGCGCCCGGCCGGCCGGATCGATCAGGCATGCGTAGCCGCCCGTCGCGACCGCGCGCCGGCTGAGCCCGTTCGCCGAGAACCCGCCCGACGCGATCGCGAGATCGACGCCGTGCCGCAGCAGCGCGTCGCCCGCGATGCCGCTGTGGGTCTGCCGGAAGATCAGCCGGATGCCCGCGGCTTCCCGCGCGACCGCGTCGATCAGCGCGCGGCCGAGCGCGATCTCGAAGTCGTCCGACAGCCCGATCGAGATCGTGCGGCCGACCCGCTCGCCGCCGTCGGCTGCGATCGCGAGGCTCGCGCGGCAGCGGTCGAGCGCGTCGGACAGGATCGGCTTCAGCTCGTCCGCGCGCGGCGTCGGCGCGAGCCCGCGGCCGGTGCGCACGAACAGCGGGTCGGCGTAGATCACGCGCAGCCGCGCGAGCGCCGCGCTGACGGCCGACTGCGTGAGGCCGAGCCGCAGCGCCGCGCGGCTCGCGCCGCCTTCCTCGTACAGCGCCTCGAACACCTTCAGCAGGTTCAGGTCGAGCCCGGCGATATCATCCGTATTCATGTCAGTTATCGTTGTATCGATTTGATCGATGAAATGATATCGATAAAGATGGCGTCACCCCATTCACCGGAGACGTCGTCATGTCCACCTCAGTCATCGCCGCGCTGCAGATCGGCGCATCGCCCGCCGGCACGCGCGCCACGCTCGACACGATCCTCGGCTACGAAACCGCGATCCGCGACAGCGGCGCGTCGCTCGTCGTGCTGCCCGAAGCCGTGCTCGGCGGCTATCCGAAAGGCGAGATCTTCGGCACGCGGCTCGGCTACCGGCTGCCCGAGGGCCGCGACGCGTATGCGCGCTACGCCGCGCAGGCGATCGACGTGCCGGGGCCCGAAACCGACGAACTGGCCGCGCTGTCGCAGCGCACGGGCGCGAGCCTCGTGGTCGGCGTGATCGAGCGCGGCGGCAGCACGCTGTACTGCACGGCGCTGTTCTTCGATCCGCGCGACGGGCTCGTCGCGAAGCACCGCAAGCTGATGCCGACTGGCACCGAACGGCTGATCTGGGGGCAGGGCGACGGCTCGACGCTGCCGGTGGTCGACACGGCCGCGGGCCGCGCGGGCGCCGTGATCTGCTGGGAGAACCACATGCCGCTGCTGCGCTGCGCGATGTATGCGAAAGGCTTGCAGATCTGGTGCGCGCCGACCGTCGACGAGCGCGACCTGTGGCAAAGCTCGATGCGGCACATCGCGCACGAGGGACGCTGCTTCGTCGTGAGCGCCTGCCAGGTGCAGCCGTCGCCGCGCGCGCTCGGCATCGACGTGCCGGGCTGGGATCCGGAGCGGCCGCTGATCCGCGGCGGCAGCGTGATCGTCGGGCCGCTCGGCGACCTGCTGACCGAGCCGCTGATCGGCGAGGCCGGACTCGTGACCGCGCGTATCGATACCGATGAACTCGTGCGCGCGCGTTACGACTTCGATGTGGTCGGGCACTATGCGCGCCCGGACGTGTTTTCGCTGCACGTCGACGAGCGGCCGAAGCGGTCGGTGGTGTTCGGCGAGTGACGGGTGCGACCGGGGCGCGGACGCCCCGGCGTGCGAATGGCGGCGAGGTGGCCTGACAGTCGGGCAGCCGGACAGACAGCCGGACAACCAGACAGACGGGCGGCCGGACAGCCAGCCAGACCGCCGGACAACCAGGTAGCCGAACAGCCGAACAGCCGAACCGCGGCGCGTCATTCAGCGGGCAGCGGCCAGAGCCTACCCGCCTCAGCGCATCGGCGCTTCCGCGATCCGCATGTAGTCGGCGATCCGCCGGCCTTCCATGTCCGGAAACTGCTCGTGCACGGAGATGTCGCCCATCCGCGCGATGTCGAAGGTGCGGAAGTCGTCGCGCAGCTCGCACCATGCGCCGATCGTCCAGCGTCCGCCCCAGTAGACGAGCCCGAGCGGCCACACGCGGCGTTTCGTGTGCGCGCCGAGCCGGTCGCGGTAGTCGAAGCTGACGACGTGATGCGTGTCGACCGCCTGGTGGATCGCGTCGACCTTCGCGCAGAACGTCTCGTCGATGTGGAACGACGGCGCGAACACCGGCAGGCGATCGAGCGCGGTGCGCTTGTCGGCCGGCATCGCCGACGCGATCTTCGCGAGCGCCGAACGGGCGCCGCCCGCGAAGCGCGCGCCGCCCCAGGTCTCGAGCATGCGCGCGCCGGCGGCGAGCGCCGCGAGCTCCTCGGCCGTGAACGTGAGCGGCGGCAGGCTCGCGTTGCGGTTCAGCCGGTAGCCGATGCCGGCTTCGCCTTCGATCGGCACGCCCGACAGCTGCAGGTCGCGCACGTCGCGATAGACCGTGCGCGGCGACACCGACAGCCAGTCGGCGAGCTGTTGCGCGGTCGTGAGACGTCGCCCGCGCAGCAGCTCGGCGATCTGGAACAGGCGGTCGGCACGGCGCGTCATGGCTGCACCTCGACTCCAACGGCTACGGGGACTTCGCGATGATAGCGCCGCGCCCGCCGGAGCGTGGACGCGCTCAGTGGCATTTCGGCGCGTGCAGGCCGACGCGGTTGCCTTCGGTGTCGATCAGGTAGCCGATGTAGCCGTAGTTGTTCGGCAACTCGACGACCGAACCCTGCACGACGCCGCCCGCGCGCTTCGCGCGTTCGAGTGCCGCGACGACCGACTCGCCGGCGTTCAGGTAGACGAGCACGCCGTTCGCACTCGGCTTCATCTGCTGCGGATCGAACACGATGCTGCCGCCCGTGCTCGACGCTTCGTGATCGAACATGGCCATCGGCACGCCGCCGATGACTTCGCGCTGCAGCGTCGTCTGCAGCACGGTTTCGTAGAAACGGATCGCCCGGTCGAAATCGAGGGACGGGATGTCGAACCACGCGATCGCGCGTTCCAGGGTTGCGGTGTCGGTTGCAGTTGCGGACGTCATGACGAGCTCCGTGTTGTTCGGGTTCTTGATGGAAACCAGCCTTGCATTGCGCCGGGATTGCAGTGTGACCGGGGGCTGCTGACAGCGTGCTGTCAGTAGTCGTGGCGACGCTGACAAATGACGCTGACAAATGGCCGCTTCGCACCCACACCGACCGCGCGGAACCTCGGCGGCGCGCGTGGCGCCGCTCGCCTGGGTGCGGCGGAAAGAAAAATGCCCGGCCGATTGGCCGGGCATCGTCAGGGTGTCAGCAGGCGGCCGCAGCCGCCGCCTCGCGTATCAGGCGTCGCCTTCCGGCGTGGCCGGGCGTGCCTTCACGCTGCCGGCGATCAGGTCGAAGCGGAACAGCCGGCATTCGAGCGCGCCGTTGAACAGCGGCGTCTTCGCCGATTCGCGCAGGCGCAGCTGGCCCGGCAGCGAGCGGTCCGACGTCAGCAGGAACGCCTGCCAGCCGGTGAAGCGCTGCTTGAGCGCATCGCCGAGCGCGTTGAAGAACTCGCTGTCCGGCGCGTCGGTGTGCGTGCGGCGGAATGCGTCGTCGTTGCCGCGGTTGCGGCCCGTCTCGCGCACCTCGCCGCGCGCGCTGCGGCCGCGCACCTCGATCCGCTCGCCGTACGGCGGGTTCGCGAGGATGATGCCCGGGCCGTCGCACGGCGGCGTCATGCCGCGCGCGTCGACCTGCTTGAGCCACACCGACGGCACGCCCGCGCGCTCGAGGTTCGCGCGCGCCTTCTCGAGCATGTCGCCCGAGATGTCGCTGCCGTACACGCCGAGCGAATCGCGCTTGCCGCGCGCCGCGCGTTTCGCGTCGAGCGCCGCGACCTTCAGGCCCTGCCATGCGGTGATGTCGTACTGCTTGAGCTTCTCGAAGCCGAACCGGCGCTCGACGCCCGGCGCGACGCCGAGCGCGATCTGCGCGGCTTCCGCGAGGAACGTGCCGCTGCCGCACATCGGGTCGTACAGCGCGGTGCCGGGCGTCCAGCCCGTCAGGCGCAGGATGCCGGCCGCGAGGTTCTCGCGCAGCGGCGCCGCGCCCTTGTCGAGGCGCCAGCCGCGCTTGAACAGCGGCTCGCCGGACGTATCGAGGTACAGCGTGCACTCGGTGGCCGTCAGGAACGCGAACACGCGCACGTCCGGCGCGCCGGTGTCGATGCTCGGGCGCGAACCGGTCTTGTCGCGCATCCGGTCGCAGATCGCGTCCTTCACGCGCAGCGTCGCGAACTCGAGGCTCTTCAGCGGCGACTTGATCGCGGTGATGTCGACGCGCAGCGTCTGCGTCGACGCGAACCAGCGTTCCCACGGCTGCTCGAGCGCGAGCGCGTAGACGTCCTGTTCGTTGCGGTACGGGCGGTGCGCGATCTTCAGCAGGATCCGGCTCGCGATTCGCGAATGGAGGTTCGCGGCCATGCCGGCGGCCCAGCCGCCGCGGAAATGGACGCCGCCCGGCACCTGCGCGCCCGCGGTGAACGGCGCGCCGTCCAGATGGCGGCCGGCGATTTCGGCCAGCTCGGCGGCAAGCGCCGCTTCGAGGCCGCGCGGGCAGGGAGCGAAGAATTCGTACAGGGTGGGCGAGGACATAAGGCGGGTGAGGACGTGCAAAAGTCCACTATTGTACGCGGCGCAGGCGCCCGGGGCCGGCGTTGCGTCGGATTCGGGACGCCGGCGCGGGTCGGCCGGCCGTGACGGCGGCCCGCCGGGCCGCGCGGCGGCGCCCGCCCGGGCAGGCGCACCGCCGTCGAACGCTCAGTGCGAGCCCGTCTGGCCGGCGCGCGCGGCCGTGCCGCCGGCCGGCCAGAACAGCGCGGACGGCTTCGCGAGCACCGTGCGGACGATCGCGCCGACCAGCGCGCGCACCTTGGTGCGGCGCAGGCTGCGCGAGCGCACGGCCATCGTGAACGCGAGCGCGAAGCTCACGAGCACGTTGAGGATCGCCATGCTCAGCACGCCGGCGCCGGCCCACCAGAGTTCGGGCGTACTCAGCGCGCCCTTGCCGAGCACGCCGAGCGCGATTCCGATCGAGCCGGCCGACAGCGTCACGTGCCGCACCTCGAACGGGAACAGGAACACGGTGACGATCGCGGGGATCAGGCCGAGCATCAGGCCGAGGCCGACGTTGGCGACCACGCCAGCGACGTTCGAGCGGCAGAAGTGCGCGAGTTTCGCGGCGCCCGACGCGCCGAGCGTGAGCCGCAGCCGGCGGTTGTACGTGAGCGCGTCGCCGACCCGGTGCAGCACGAACCAGTTGTCGGCCCAGCCCGCGAGCAGGCTCGACGCCCACAGCAGCACGCCCGTGAGCGCCGCATAGAACGGGGTCGGGCCCAGCAGCGAGAACGAATGCAGCGTCGCATGCGCCTTCTCCGGCGAGATCAGGTTCGCGTGCAGCAGGTTGCCCGCGAACAGCTGCACGAGCAGACAGACGGGCAGCACGACGAGCACGTTGCCGGAGATCGCCGCGGCCTGCGTGCGGATCAGCGCGATCACCGACGCGACGAACGCCTTCACGCCTTCCTCGTGACCGGTGTCGTCGAGCTCGCGCGCGAGCGTCGGCGCGGTCATCGCGGGCTGCTTGGTCGCGAGCGTGAAGTGCAGGAAGTGCATCAGCATGAAGCTCGCCGCGTAGTTGACGCCCGCGAGCAGCCCTTCGAGCATCGACTGCAGGTGCGCGCCGGTGATCGCGAACTTCACGCACACGGTCGCGACGGTGACGAGGCCGCCGCCCGCGGCCATCCGCAGCATCTTCAGATACTCGGCGCGGCCGCGCGAGATGTAGTGCTCGCCGGTGTCCGCGTTGGTCTCGACGAGCTTGCGCGCGAACAGCGAGAAGTTGCTGCGCACGAGGTGCGACACGCTCTGGCTGTTCTGGTTCGCGTCGACGAGCTCGGCCGTCAGGCGCGCCATCCCGCGCAGGTCGTCGCGTGCCATCCACGCGTTGAGCAGCAGTTCCGCGCGCAGGATGCGCATGCGCATCCGTTCGACCTGGAACACGATGTCGACCGACACGCCGTTGCGGTACAGGTGCGCGAACACGTCGTCGACCGCGATCCGGCATTCGTCGAGCAGCACGCGCAGGTAATTCACCTCGTGCAGCAGCTTGCTCGGGTCGCCGCCGTCCTCGACGGCCGCGTGCGCGGTCTCGACCGCGAGCATCGCACGCGTGAGGCGGTAGAACGGCTGCGTTTCGAGCGGCTTGCGCGCGTCGTCGTCGGACAGGCGGCTGCGCACCGTCTGCGACAGGCCGGTCGAGCTGATCTGGCAGGTCAGGTTGTGCAGCGCGGCCAGCAGGTCGCGCGAGAACGAGCCGGGCTCGTGGCGTTCTTCGTCGGTGACGTCGAACGAGATCAGCTCGGCGAGGCGGGCGAGCAGGTCGTCGGGCAGCGCGTCGATCCATTGCGCGTCTTCCGGCGTCGGGAACATCAGCGTGAACAGCGCCGTCAGCTCGCGGCGGTTCGGCGCCGGCGGGATCAGCGACGAGTCGATGCGCTCGAACAGCGCGCCGAAGAAACCGGAATGCACGGGCATCCCGGCGTCGCACAGCAGCGAGATGCCGTCGCATTCGCGCAGGATCCCGCGCAGGATGCGCGCCGCGTGCGATTTCCATGCCGGGTTGCGGTCGAGCACGTGGAACAGGTAGCGCAGCCGCGCGTGCGCCGGATACGCGCGTGCGTCGGCATCGCGTGCGGCCGGCGTGTCGTGCGCGGCCTGCATCGCGCCGTTGCGGCGCAGCCAGTGCGCGAGCTCGATCAGCCATTCGCTGCGCTCGGCGTACGGCGCGTCCGCGTCGGCATGCGCGAGCAGCGCATCGAGCTGGTGGCCCGCATTGCGCGACGCGCGCCACTTCTTGATCAGGGTCGTCAGGGAACGAAACATAAACGGAATAGCGATAGCCCTGGACGGGCGGGTTCGGGATGCCGGCGGGAACACACGGCGCGGCGCCGGCGAGAACGGTGAAGCTGGTCGGGATGCCGGACGATGCGCGGCGACCCGCGATGCGGCTGCCCCGATGCGGTGCACGCGGACACGCGTGCGAGCTCCGGGAGACGCGGCGGCCGGACCGGCCGCAACGGGCGGATCGCCGCCGGCTGGCGCGCGCGACAGGTGGCACGCGGCACGCGCCGGAAAGTGCGTAGGATCGTCAATCGGGCGCGAAAACGCAAGCCGACCGCATTGCATGGCGCCGGTTCCGGCGGATTTTGACAAACACTGCAAAGCGGCCGTCCGGCCGATGGATGCCGTGCTGCGTCGGCCGTGGCGACGAGGGCGGCGGGTTCGCGTGCGCGGCGGCGCGCGCACGCGGATCGATGCCGACGAGGACTATCGGGCGGCGCGTGCCGAATCCGGTCGCAGGCGCGCAGGCACCGGACGCCAGCCGCGCGCCGCGCTTACGCGCCGGACTTGCCGCTCGCGCTCGCGTCGCCGCCGGGCGTCGGATTGGCCGGGCAGGGTATGACGGGCGCGGCGGCCGCTGCCTTGCCGGGCGCGGTCGTCGACGGGGCCGAGGCAGCCGTCGAGCCGCGCCGCGCGGCGAGCGCGCGCACGCCGGACGCGGCCTGCGATGCAATCACGTCGAGCGCGCGCCGGTGACCGGCGACGAGCGCGTCGTAGCCGTCGGCGACCGGTTCCGCGACGCTCGTGCGGCAGGTCATCAGCGCCTGCGTGCCGAGCGCGCGCACGCTCCACACCGCATCGATCGCCGCACGCTTGCCGGGCCACGACTCGAAGCGCTGCACGTTCACGCTGATCCGATAGACGGGCACGCCGGCCGGATACGCGGAATTCGCGACGTCGATCGTGCCGAGTTGCGCGGCGAGGTCGTCGGACAGCGCGCGGCGAATCTCGTCGGCGGGCGGCGCGGCCCAGCGTTCCTGCTCGAGCACGTCGACCTGCGCGGCGTTCTTCTGCACGACGAGCTGGTTCTTCGCGACCTGTTCGGGCACGCCGACGGACGGCACCTCGATCAGGAACGGCGGGTTGGCGGGTGCGGTGCGCACGGGCGCCGCGGCGTCGGCCGGGCTCAGCGTATAGAACCGCGCGGGCGGCGAGCTGCACGCGGCGAGCGCGAGTGCGGCGAACACTGCCGCCGCGCCGCTCGCGAGGACGTTCACGCGTGTCGTCGTCATTATCGATCTCCTGATTTGCCCTTGAGCAGCGATTCGGGATGGCGCTCCAGATAGTCGGCGAGCGCGTTCAGCGATTGCAGCGTGCGCGTGAGTTCCTTCAGCGCGCCGCGCACGTCGGACTGCAGCGGCGAATCCTGCTGCAGCGTCACCTCGGCGGTCGAGAAGGTCTGCCGCGCGGCCGACAGCGTGTCGCGCGCTTCCGGCGCGACCTGCGTGTCGAGCTGCTTGAACAGCTTGTCGGCATTCGACAGCGCGCTGTTCAGGTTCGCGCCGATCTGGTCGAACGGCACCTTGTCGAGCTTCTTCGCGATGTCGGCGACCTGCAGCTGCAGTTCGTCGAGCGTGTTCGGCACGGTCGGCAGCTCGAGCGGCTGGCGCGCTGTGTCGATCTTCACGGCCGGCGCTTTCGGGAAGAAGTCGAGCGCGACGTACAGCTGGCTCGTCAGCAGGTTGCCCGTGCGCAGCTGGCCGCGCAGCCCGTGCTGGACCAGGCGCTCGACGATCTCGCGGCGGGCCGGTTCGCCCTTGCTTTCGATCGTTTCGCGGAAGCGCGGTCCGAGCCGCTCCGGATACACGTTCATCGTCACCGGCATCAGGAAGTTCTTGGTCTTCGGATCGAAGTCGATGCCGATGTTCGTGACTTCGCCGAGCACGATGCCGCGGAAGTCGACCGGCGCGCCGACCGCGAGCCCGCGCAGCGACTGGTTGAAGTTCATCACGACCTGCAGCGGCTGGCCGTCCGGATCGCGCATCGCGTCGGCCTCGTCGGAGCCGAGGCGGAAGGTCGTGTTGTTCGGCGCCGTCGCGCCGCTGTCCTGGTTCGGCGGCGTCTGGAACGCGATGCCGCCGAGGATCACCGTCGCGAGCGACTGCGTGTTCAGCTTCAGGCCGCTCGAATCGAGCCGCAGGTCGACGCCGCTCGCCTGCCACCAGCGCGAGTTCACGCCGACGTACTGGTTGTACGGCGCATTGACGAACACGTTGAACGTGACGCCGGTGCCGTCCTTGTCGAGCGAGAAGCCGACCACCTGGCCGACCTGCACGCGGCGGTAGTAGACGGGCGAGCCGATGTCGACCGAGCCGAGCGAATCGCCGCGCAGCACGTACTGCGTGCCCTTCTGGTCGCCGGTCACGGGCGGCGGCGTCTCGAGGCCGGTGAAGTCGGTCTGCGTGTCCTGCCCGTGGCCGGCATCGACGCCGATGTACGCGCCCGACAGCAGCGTGCCGAGCCCCGACACGCCGGTCGCGCCGATGCGCGGACGCACGATCCAGAAGCGCGAGCCCTTGATCGCGAAGTCCTCGGCTTCCTTCTTCAGCTGCACCTGCACCAGCACGCGCGACAGGTCTTTCGACAGCTTGATCGTCTTGACCGTGCCGATCTCGACGTCCTTGTACCTGACCTGCGTCTTGCCCGGCTCGAGCCCTTCCGCGCTGTGGAAGCTGATCGAGATTTCCGGGCCGCGCTCGCGCACGGACTTGATCACGAGGCCGATGCCGATCAGCGCGGCGATCAGCGGCACGAGCCAGACGAGCGACGGCAGCCAGCCGCTTTTCGTCGAGATCGCGGGATCGGGCGGCCGGGACGCATCGTGCTGCGGGCCTTGCGGACTATTCATGGTGTTTCCCTGAGGTTTCGACTGGATCCCAGATCAGGCGGGGATCGAACTGCATCGACGCGAGCATCGTCAGGATCACGACCGAGCCGAACGCGAGCGCGCCGGGGCCGGCCGTGATGACGGCGAGCGAACGGAAATGGACGAGCGCGACGGTGAGCGTCACGACGAAGATGTCGAGCATCGACCAGCGGCCGATCCGCTCGACGATCCGGAACAGGCGCGTGCGCTGCAGCGGCCGCCACGTGGCGCGCCGCTGCGCGCTGGTGACGAGGATCGTCAGCACGCCGAGCTTGAGCATCGGCACGAGGATGCTCGCGACGAACACGACGACCGCGAGCGGCCAGTCGCCGGACGTCCAGAAATAGATGACGCCGCTCATGATCGTGTCTTCCTGCGAGCCGACGATCGACGACGTGTGCAGGATCGGCAGCAGGTTCGCCGGAATATAGAGGATCGCGGCCGCGATCAGCAGCGCCCACGTACGCATGATGCTGTTCGGCTTGCGGATGTGCAGCGCGCTGCCGCAGCGCGCGCAATGCGCGTGCGGCTGGTCGATCGTCTGCACGAGCCCGCATGCGTGGCAGCTGGCGTAGCCCTCGCGGGCGGCGGTCGGCGTCGTCATCGGCGGGGGGCTTCCGGTCGCGGCGGGGTGTTGTCGGGCCGCACGGGCGAGCGCCCGGCGCGCAGGTCGTCGGCCATGTCCCACAGCGTGCGCGGATCGAACATCAGCACGACGGCGGTCATCAGCGTGAGTGCGGCGAACGCGAACAGTGCCGCGTCGGGCACGACGCGCGCGAGGCTCACCATCTTCACGATCGTCACGAGGATCCCGAGCATGAACACCTCGATCATCCCCCACGGCCGCACGAACTGGATCATGCGCAGCACGAAGTTCAGGCCCGGCGGCACGACGCCACGCCGGATCGGCAGCAGTACGTAAAGCAGCGCGGCCATCTCGACGAGCGGGAACAGCACGGTCGAACAGAACACCATCACGCCGACGATCTCCATGTCCTGATGCCACAGCGCGTCGATCGCGCCGATCAGCGTCGTCTGAACGCGGGTGCCGTTCAGGTCCATTTCGAGGATCGGGAACCCCTGCGCGATGATGAACGTGACGAGCGCCGCGACCGCCAGCGCGCTGATTCGCTCGATCTGCGTGGTGCTGTCGCGATAGAGCAGCGCGTCGCACCGCGGGCAGCGTGCGATTTCGCGGCGCGCGAGGTGCGGTTTATGCAACAGTGCGTCGCATTCGTGGCAGGCAATCAGGTCGTGTCGTTGCATGGGAAAAGCGGTTGTGCGACGGGCGGGAGACGCGTCGACGGGGCCGGAACCCGCGCCAATCTTACCAAAACGGCTTTTTCGACGTGTCAACGCCCGGTTGCCGCGTGACCGGTCGGTAACATGGCGTAAACATGTCAGCCGGCTGGCGCGCGTGTCCTCAGAGTCCGCGCGTGGCAAAAGGTTGCGGTAGCATGGCGGCCTTGACAAGCGTCGGACGAATGGGCCGGCGCAGCCGTTCGCTCAACTGAGGAATCCAAGATGGCATCGAAATCGCCGCCGGCCGGGCCGGCACGCTACGCGCACACCGCGATCGCGCTGCACTGGCTGATCGCGCTGCTGATCGTCTGCGGCTTCGCACTCGGCTGGGTCATGACCGACATCCCCGGCTTCACGCCGACGAAGCTGAAGTACTTCTCGTGGCACAAGTGGATCGGCGTGACGGTGTTCGCACTGGCCGTCGTGCGCGTGCTGTGGCGCGCGACCCATGTGCCGCCGCCGCTGCCGGGCGACACGCCGGCGTGGCAGCGCGCGGTGTCGCACGGCGTGCACATGCTGCTGTACGTGCTGATGATCGTGATTCCGGTCACGGGCTACCTGTACAGCTCGGCGTCGAACATCCCGGTCGTCTACCTCGGCATCGTGCCGCTGCCGCGCCTGATCGATCCCGATCCGGTGCTGAAGGAAACCTTCAAGACGCTGCACGTGTCCTTGAATTACATTCTGCTTGCGCTCGTCGCCATGCACGTGCTCGCGGCGCTCAAGCACCAGTTGTTGGACCGCGACGGCCTGCTGTCGCGGATGCTTCCCTCTGCCAAATGAAGGATCCCATGAAAGTGTCTTTCTCCCGCTCCATGCTGACCGCGTTCGCCGCGGTGTCACTTGTCGCGTCGGCCGCGGCGCATGCCGACGTCGATCTCTCGAAGAGCAAGGTGTCCGCCGTGTCGAAGCAGATGAACGTGCCGACCGAAGGCGCGTTCAAGAAGTTCTCCGCGCAGGTGAAGTTCGACCCCGCGAAGGCGGCGCAGGGCAGCGCGCAAATGTCGATCGACATCGCGAGCTTCGACCTCGGCGACAAGATGTACAACGAGCAGGTCACGGGCAAGGACTGGTTCGACGCGAAGGCGTATCCGCAGGCGACCTTCGCGTCGTCGGCGATCGCGCCGGCCGGCGGCAACAAGTACAACGTGACCGGCAAGCTGACGATCAAGGGCAAGTCCGAGACCGTCACCGTGCCCGTCACGGTCACGCAGAGCGGCGCGACGCAGACCTTCGACGGCGTGCTGCCGATCAAGCGTTCGGCGTTCAACGTCGGCACCGGCGAGTGGAAGGACACGTCGATCGTCGCCGACGAAGTGCAGATCAAGTTCCATCTCGTCGCCACGAAGTAAGCGGCGGGCTGTCGCATCACCCCGAATGCCGCGCGAGGGCGCGGCGCTGTTCCAAGGAGAAAGCATTTGAAAAAGCATCTGATCATCGCCGCGGGCGCGCTGGCCGCCTCGCTGTCGTTCTCGGCATTCGCCGACAGCGCGACGTACCAGTTCGACCCGAGCCACACGTACCCGAGCTTCGAGGCCGACCACTTCGGCGGCCTGTCGGTCTGGCGCGGCAAGTTCGACAAGTCGAGCGGCAGCGTGACGCTCGACCGCGCGGCGAAGACCGGCACGGTCGACGTGACGACCGACGTCGCGTCGATCCAGACGGGCAGCGCGAAGCTCGACGAGCACCTGCAGACGGCCGAGTTCTTCGACGTCTCCAAGTTCCCGCAGGCGAACTACAAGGGCACCATCAAGTTCGACGGCGACAAGCCGGTGTCGGTGGTCGGCAACCTGACGCTGCACGGCGTCACGAAGCCGCTCACGCTGAAGATCGATTCGTTCAAGTGCATGCCGCATCCGATGCTCAAGCGTGAAGTGTGCGGTGTCGACGCGGTCGGCGAATTCAGCCGCGACGATTTCGGCCTCGACTACGGCAAGCAGTACGGCTTCAAGATGAAGACGAAGCTGCTGATCACGGCCGAAGCCGTCAAGCAGCAGTAACGCGCCCGGCCGGGCCGGCCGCCGCGTCACGCTCGCCGGCCCGTCGCGTGCCAGCCGCCGCGCTCCCGTTGTTCGGGGGCGCGGCGGTTTTTTTTGCGCGCCTATAATCGTGCGCACAGCTCGCGGCGCGAGAACGGACGCGTCGGACAGAACGTACAACGACAAGGAGATCGCCGATGCACGCCGTCACGCAGTCCAGCTCCATTGCTTCGTCGTCGCGCGTATGGCGCGCGGTGGTCGCCGCGTCGATCGGCAACGCGCTCGAATGGTTCGACCTCGTCGTCTACGGCTTCTTCGCGGTGACGATCTCGAAGCTGTTCTTTCCGGCCGGCAACGACACCGTGTCGCTGCTGCTCACGCTCGGCACGTTCGGTGTGTCGTTCTTCATGCGCCCGCTCGGCGCGATCGTGCTCGGCGCGTACGCCGACCGCGCGGGCCGCAAGGCCGCGCTCACGCTGTCGATCCTGCTGATGATGGCCGGCACGCTGGTCATCGCGGTACTGCCGACCTACCAGACGATCGGCGTCGCGGCGCCGCTGATCCTCGTCGCCGCGCGATTGATGCAGGGCTTTTCGGCCGGCGGCGAATTCGGCAGCGCGACCGCGTTCCTGGCCGAGCATGTGCCCGGGCGGCGCGGTTTCTTCGCGAGCTGGCAGGTCGCGAGCCAGGGGCTCACGACGCTGCTCGCGGCGGGTTTCGGCACCGTGCTGAACGCGCAGCTCACGGCCGAGCAGATGGCCGCGTGGGGCTGGCGCATCCCGTTCTTCTTCGGACTGCTGCTCGGGCCCGTCGCGTACTACATCCGCTCGAAGGTCGACGAGACGCCCGAATTCCTCGCGGCGGAAAGCACCGCGAACCCGCTGCGCGACACGTTCGCGTCGCACAAGGCGCGGCTCGTCGCCGCGATGGGCGTGGTGGTGCTCGGCACCGTCGCGACCTATCTCGTGCTGTTCATGCCGACCTACGGCGTGAAGCAGCTCGGCCTCGCGCCGTCGGCCGCGTTCGCGGCGATCCTCGTCGTCGGCGTGATCCAGATGGCGTTCGCGCCGCTCGTCGGCCACTGGTCGGATCGTTACGGCCGCGTACGCGTGATGCTCGCGCCGGCCGTCGGCATTCTCGTGCTGATCTATCCGGCGTTCGCGTATCTCGTCGCGCATCCGGGCTTCGGCACGCTGATCGCGCTGCAGGTGCTGCTTGCGTTTTTGATGACCGGCTATTTCGCGGCGCTGCCGGGGCTGCTGTCCGAAGTGTTTCCGGTGCAGACGCGCACGACCGGGATGTCGCTCGCGTATAACGTCGCGGTGACGATCTTCGGCGGCTTCGGGCCGTTCATCATCGCATGGCTGATCCGCGCGACCGAGATGAAGACCGCGCCGAGCTTCTACCTGATGTTCGCGGCCGTGCTGAGCCTCGCGGCGCTGGTGGTGTTGCGGCGGCGGTTCGGGTTCCGGTGAGGTCGCGGCGACGCTGGCGGTGCGTCAGCCGCTTTCCGAGGGCGCGGTGGTTTTGTCGTGCCTGATGACCGGGCCGGATTGAGCCGGGGCCTGCAATCGTATTGGCAGGTCAGCCTTCCGGCTCGCACGTCGGCTTCGCCGGCATCAACGATGGTTTCGCCTCGATCGTCGCGACCGCGCGCTGCGCGAGCGCATTCAGCGCTTGCCGGAGCTGCCAGTCACTTGCCGTGCCGAATTCGCGCTGCGGAAGCGCCGCGCTCTTCGCCGTATCGATCTTCGCGCGCACGCGGGCTTCGCGCAGTGCCTGCCGTGCCTTGCGGACCTGCGCGAACGGGTCGGGCGCGACCCGGTCCGCATACGGCGCGCGGGCGAGATCGACTTCGCGGTACCACAGCAGCACGCCGTCGACGTCCGAGTCGCGGCGCGGCGGCACGAGCCAGTCCGGCACGACGCCGTAGCCGTCCATCGGGCAGCCGTTCGGCCGCAGGTTGCGCGCGAACGTGAAAGCGAGGCGCGTGCCGTCGATCAGGTCGACGCCGGTCTGCGCGAGTCCCTTTCCGTAGGTCGGCATCCCGAGCAGCCGCGCGCGGCCGAGATCCTTCAGTGCCGCCGCCGTCGCTTCGGCGGCCGACGCGCTCTGTCCGTCGACGAGCACCACGAGCGGCACGGTGCGCCACCAGTCGTCGGCCTGCAGCGGCGCGAGCGGATCCTGGCCGCGCATGACCGGCAGTTCGTAGTCGGGCCAGTTGGTCGTGAAGCGGCGGCGCTTCGTGCCGTCGCGCTCGAGCGTGATCATCGCGGTACGGTCGCGCCCGGCGAACAGCGCGGTGATGCCGATCGCCGCATTCAGCGCGCCGCCGCCGTTGATGCGCAGGTCGAGGATCACGCCTTTCACCGGCGGCCCCGCGCGGCGCGCGGCCTGCACCGCGTCGATATAGCTGCCGACCGCGGGCTCCGGAAAGCTCGACAGCCGCGTGTACAGGATGTCGCCGGCGAGCCGCTTCGTCGTCGCCGGGTGTGGCCGGACGATCGCGCGGACCGGCGCGAAGGTCAGCGTCGTGTGGTTCGGACCGCGCCGGACCGTGAGCTTCAGCGGCACGCCCGCGTCGCCCTTCGCGAATTTCACGACCTCGCTGCTGTCGATGCCGACGACGCTCCGGTCGTTCATCGCGACGACGAGATCGTCGGGCCGCACGCCGGCCTGTTCGGCGGGCGCGTCGGGGATGACGTCGAGGATGTGCAGCCCGTCGGGCCGTGTCTCGAACACGATGCCGATGCCCGGCGTGCCGTCGCGCGCGCGGCGCTCGTCGTCGCGCCGTTCCTGCTCCTCCTTCGCGTTGAAGAAGCGCGCGTGCGGCAGCGTCTTGATCCCCTCGTGCACGGTGGCGTCGAGCAGCGCGCCGATGTCGACGTCGGTCAGGTGCTGCTTCTTCAGCACGTCGACCGCGGCCTTCAGTTCGCAGAGCTGCGGTTCCCAGTCGGGCGGGCAGGGTGACGGTTGCGACGCGGCGGCAGCAGCGGCCGCCGCGGCCGCGGACGGGGCCGCAGGCGGGACGGCAGGCGACGCGGACGCGGATTGCGCGCGCGCGGCCGATGCGCATGCAACGAACGCAGCCGCGGCGGCTGCACCGGTACTCCAGGCGACGATGCGATGAACGACACGCGTGGCTGGCATCATGAGGACCGCGGCTTCGGCGGGTGGCGGGGCGGGACGGTGACGCGATTGTAGCCGACGGTCCGTGCAGTCGCGACGGACGAGGAGGGCGGCGGCTCGCCCATGAAAAAAGGCCGGTCCACGAGGGACCGGCCTTCCGGTATCAGCCGAAGCGATACGGCGCTTAAACCTGCGCGCCCGCGTTCGGATCGTCCGGATCGTGCGCGGTCTTCTTTTCCTTGATCAGGTCTTCGCGCTTGATGCCGAGCCACATCGCGAGCGAGCCCGCGACGAACACCGACGAGTAGATGCCGAACATGATGCCGACCGTCAGCGCGAGCGCGAAGTAGTGCAGCGTCGGGCCGCCGAAGAAGAACATCGACAGCACCATCATTTCCGTCGACGTGTGCGTGATGATCGTCCGCGACATCGTGGTCGTGATCGCGTGGTTGATCACTTCCTGCACGCTCATCTTGCGTTCGCGGCGGAACGTTTCGCGGATCCGGTCGAAGATGACGACCGACTCGTTGACCGAGTAGCCGAGCACCGCGAGGATGGCCGCGAGTACCGCCAGCGAGAACTCCCACTGGAAGAACGCGAAGAAGCCGAGAATGATCACGACGTCGTGCAGGTTCGCGATGATACCGGCGACCGCGTACTTCCATTCGAAGCGGATCGACAGGTAGATCACGATGCCGATCACCACGCACGCGAGCGCGAGGAGACCGTCGGTCGCAAGCTCGCGGCCGACCTGCGGGCCGACGAACTCGACGCGCTGCAGCGTCACGTCGGGGCTTTGCGCCTTCAGCGCGGTCATCACCTGGTCGCTCTGCTGCGCGGACGTGAGGCCTTCCTTCAGCTGCAGGCGAATCAGCACGTTGCGCGACGTGCCGAAGTTCTGCACCTGCGCATCGGCATAGCCGAGCTTGCCGAGCGTGTCGCGCACGGGTTCGAGCTGCGCGGCCTGCTGGTACTGGACCTCGATCACCGTGCCGCCGGTGAATTCGACGGACAGGTGCAGCCCGCGGTGGAACAGGAAGAACACGGCGGCGAGGAACGTGACCAGCGAGATCACGTTGAACACCAGCGCGTGCCGCATGAACGGAATGTCTTTACGGATGCGGAAAAATTCCATGGCTTCGTCTCCGGGGCCTTATTGGGTCGAGCCCGGTTTCTTCGGCGACACGCCTTGCTGCGCGCGGTTGCGCAACTGCGGCTTGCCGGCGCGCGGTGCGTCGCCCTTCGCGGGAGCGGCGAGCTTCGCGGCGCGCGCGGTGTCGGTCGATTCGTCGGCCGCGCCGAACGCTGCGCCTGCGGCACCGGCCGTGGCGCCTTCCGGCTTCCACACCTGGCCGATCGCGAGCGACTTCAGCTTCTTGCGGCCGCCGTACCAGAGGTTGACGATCCCGCGCGAGAAGAACACCGCGGAGAACATCGACGTCAGGATGCCGAGGCAGTGCACGATCGCGAATGCGCGAACCGGGCCCGAACCGAACGCGAGCAGCGCGAGGCCGGCGATCAGCGTCGTGACGTTCGAGTCGAGAATCGTCGCCCACGCATGCGCGTAACCGGCCTGGATCGCGAGCTGCGGCGGCTGGCCGGCGCGCAGTTCTTCACGCACGCGCTCGTTGATCAGCACGTTCGAGTCGATCGCCATGCCGAGCGCGAGTGCGATAGCGGCGATACCGGGCAGTGTCAGCGTCGCCTGCATCAGCGACAGCACCGCGACGAGCAGCAGCAGGTTCACCGACAGGCCGATCACCGAGATCACGCCGAACAGCATGTAGTACGCGATCATGAACACGGCGATCGCGCAGAAGCCCCAGATCACCGAGTGGACGCCCATCTTGATGTTGTCCGCGCCGAGGCTCGGGCCGATCGTGCGTTCCTCGATGATGTCCATCGGTGCGGCGAGCGAACCGGCGCGCAGCAGCAGCGCGAGGTCGGCCGCCGCCTGCGGCGTCGGCTGGCCCGTGATCTGGAAGCGGTCGCCGAGTTCGGACTGGATCGTCGCGACCGTCAGCACCTCGCCCTTGCCCTTCTCGAACAGCACCATCGCCATCGGCTTGCCGATGTTCTCGCGCGACACCGCCCGCACCGAGCGGCCGCCCGCCGAGTCGAGGCGGATGTTGACCGACGGACGCTGGTGTTCGTCGAAGCCGGCCGACGCGTCGATGATGCGGTCGCCGGTGAAGATCACGTCCTTCTTCAGCAGCACGGGCGCCTGGTTGCCCTGCGTGAACAGCTCCTCGCCCGGTGGCACGGGGTCGTTCGGGTTCGGGTGCGTGTTGAGCGGATCGGCGAGGCGCGCCTCGAGCGTCGCGGTGCGGCCGATGATGTCCTTCGCCTTCGCGGTGTCCTGCACGCCCGGCAGTTCGACGACGATACGGTCGCTGCCCTGCTGCTGCAGGATCGGCTCGGACACGCCGAGTTCGTTCACGCGGTTGTGGAGCGTGGTCAGGTTCTGCTTGAGCGCGGCGTCCTCGACGGCCTTCTGCACGGCCGGCGTGAACGTGCCGACGACTTGCGTGCCGCCGCCGCCGGGCTGGGTCGCCCATTGCAGTTCGGTGACCGACGCGGCCAGCACCTTGCGGGCGTCTTCGGCCGTTTGCGCGTCGCTGAAGTTGACGACGACGGACTGGTCGACGCGGCTCACGCCGCCGTCGCGGATGTTCTTGTCACGCAGCAGCGCACGGGCGTCGGACGCGTCGGAGTCGAGCTTCTTGGTGAGCGCGCCCGTCATGTCGACCTGGAGCAGGAAATGCACACCGCCGCGCAGGTCGAGGCCGAGATACATCGGCAGGGCATGCAGCGCGGTCAGCCAGCGCGGCGACGCGCTCTGCAGGTTCAGTGCGACGACGTACTGCGGATGGTTCGGGTCGGTGTTCAGCGATTTCTGCAGCAGGTCCTTGACGCGCAGCTGCGTATCGGTGTCCTTCAGGCGCACGCGGATGTTCGCGTTGGACGCCGTGTTCTCGAAGGTGACGTCGTCCGGCGTGATCTGCGCGGACGCGAGCGCGGATTCGACCTGGGTCAGCGTGGTCGAGTCGAGCTTGACCGTGGCCTTGCCGCTCGACACCTGCACCGCCGGCGCTTCGCCGAAGAAGTTGGGCAATGTGTACAGAAGGCCGATGGCGAGCGCCACGACCATCACGACATATTTCCAGAGTGGATAACGATTCATGAGGGGGCCGAACGGGTGGTTGGCGTGAAAGCGTCGCGTCCGGCGCCGCGGCGGCCCGCGCTGTCAGGCGGGCACGGCGCGGGGAGCCGGACGCTCGGTGAAAACCTTACAGCGACTTGATCGTGCCCTTCGGCAGAATGGTCGTGACCGCAGCCTTCTGCACGGTGATTTCGGTGCCTTCGGCGATCTCGACGCCGATGTAGCCTTCGGTGACCTTCGTCACCTTGCCGACGAGGCCGCCGCTCGTGACGACTTCGTCGCCCTTCGCCATGGCCGCGAGCATGTTGCGGTGTTCCTTCTGGCGCTTCATCTGCGGACGGATCATGATGAAGTACAGCACCGCGAACATCAGGATGAGCGGCAGGAAGCTCATCAGGCTCGATTCGGCGCCACCGGCGCCTTGCGCGAAGGCATTGGAAATGAACGGCACGTTGGTCTCTCCGTAGGGGAAGATCGAAAAATAAGCCGGTTATTCTACCACCGGCCCCATGCGCTAACGGCTCGGCAAATGCGCTTTCGGATCAAGCTGTTAAGCGTGAAACGACACCGTTGCGACTCGTTTGGAAAGGCAATTGTAATGTTTGGCGGTCGCGACCGGCACCCAGAACGCATTATTTAGTACACGTCCTATGTGACGGGCGCGCTGCGGGCCGCCGGCCCGTCAGTCGACCCCTCTCGCGCGATCCTCCGCGAAGCGCTGGCGGAATGCGTCGAACGTATGGGTCTCGATCGCGTCGCGGATCTCGCTCATCAGCTGCAGGTAGTAGTGCAGGTTGTGGATCGTGTTGAGCTGCGCGCCGAGGATTTCGCCGACGCGGTGCAGGTGATGCAGGTACCCGCGCGAGAAGTTCTGGCACGTGTAGCACGTGCAGCTCGCGTCGAGCGGCTTCAGCGAGTTCTTGTGCGTCGCGTTGCGGATCTTCACGTCGCCGAAGCGCGTGAACAGCCAGCCGTTGCGCGCGTTGCGGGTCGGCATCACGCAGTCGAACATGTCGATGCCGTTCGCGACGCCCTCGACCAGGTCCTCCGGCGTGCCGACGCCCATCAGGTAGTGCGGCTTGTGGGCCGGCAGCTTCGGGCCGACGTGCCGCAGCACCCGCATCATGTCTTCCTTCGGCTCGCCGACCGACAGCCCGCCGATCGCGAGGCCGTGGAAGCCGAGCTCCGACAGGCCCGCGAGCGATTCGTCGCGCAGGTCCTCGAACATCCCGCCCTGGACGATCCCGAAGAGCGCGTTCGGGTTGCCGAGCCGGTCGAACTCGTCGAGCGAGCGCTTCGCCCAGCGCAGCGACATGCGCATCGACTCGGCTGCATCCTTGTGCGTGGTCGGCACGCCGTTGGTCGCGTACGGCGTGCACTCGTCGAACTGCATCACGATGTCCGAGTTCAGCACCTTCTGGATCTGCATCGACACTTCCGGCGACAGGAACAGCTTGTCGCCGTTGATCGGCGACGCGAACGTCACGCCGTCCTCGGTGATCTTGCGCAGGTCCCCGAGCGAGAACACCTGGAAGCCGCCCGAGTCGGTCAGGATCGGCTTGTTCCAGCCCATGAAGCCGTGCAGGCCGCCGTGCGCGTCGATCGTGTCCAGGCCGGGGCGCAGCCACAGGTGGAACGTGTTGCCGAGGATGATCTGGGCCTTGATCTCGTGCAGCTCGCGCGGCTGGATCGCCTTCACGGTGCCGTACGTGCCGACCGGCATGAAGATCGGCGTCTCGACCACGCCGTGGTTGAGCTTCACGCGGCCGCGGCGCGCATGGCCGTCGGTCGTCAGCAGTTCGAATTCGAGCCCGTTCGCGGGGCGGTCCTGCACGGGGGCGTGCGGATGAGCGTGCGTATCGTGGGATGAACCTTCGGTCATCGCGTCATTCTCCTTGCCACCGGAAAACAGTCCGGCGCACGTTGGAAACGCCGCCGGGCAACCGGCGGCGGGGAAAAGCGGGTGCGCGCCATCGTAGCGCGTACCGCAGCAAAACGGGGGCGACAGCGCGGGGACAACGGCGCGACGGCGCGACGCGCAGCTGCCGCTGCGCGGTCGCGGGCCGGCGCGGGCCGGCGTGTCTTCGCGCCTGGCGCGCTTACGCGCGCGGCGCCTCCGGCGTGTCGCGCCGCGTGAGCAGCATCGCGTCGCCGTAGCTGAAGAAGCGGTAGCGTGCGTCGATCGCGTGCCGGTACGCGGCGCGGATCGTCTCGACGCCCGCGAACGCCGACACCAGCATCAGCAGTGTCGACTTCGGCAGGTGGAAGTTCGTGACGAGCCGGTCGACGATCCGGAAAGCGTAGCCGGGCGTGATGAAGATGTCGGTCTCGGCCTGCGTCGCCGCGAGCGGGCGGCCGGCTTCGTCGGCGCTGCGCGCCGCGGCTTCGAGCGCGCGCATCGAGGTCGTGCCGACCGCGATCACGTTGCCGCCGCGCGCGCGGGTCGCGGCGATCTTGTCGACGAGCGACTGCGGCAGGTCATACCACTCGCTGTGCATCTTGTGCTCGGCGATGTTGTCGACGCGCACCGGCTGGAACGTGCCGGCGCCGACGTGCAGCGTCAGCGTCGCGCGCTCGACACCCATCGCGTCGAGCTGCTCGAGCAGCGGCTGGTCGAAATGGAGCCCGGCCGTGGGCGCGGCGACCGCGCCCGGATTGCTCGCGTAGACGGTCTGGTAGCGCGTCTCGTCGTTCGCATCGGCGTCGTGCTCGATGTACGGCGGCAGCGGCAGGCGGCCGAACTGCTCGATCAGGTCGAGGCACGGCTCGGGGAAGATCAGCGTGAAGAACGGCTCGACGCGCTCGCCGACCGTCACGTCGAACGCGTCGGCGAGGCGCAGCGTCGTGCCGGCGCCCGGCGACTTGCTCGCGCGGATCTGCGCGAGCGCGGTGTGCGTGCCGGTCACGCGCTCGATCAGTACCTCGATCTTGCCGCCGCTGGCCTTCTGGCCGAAGAAGCGTGCCTTCAGGACCTTGGTATCGTTGAACACGAGCAGGTCGCCGGGCGCGATGCACGACGGCAGCTCGGCGAAGCGGCGGTCGACGAGGCGCGCGGGCTCGATGGTGCCGTCGACCTCGAGCAGGCGGCTCGCGGTACGGTCGGGCAGCGCGGTTTGCGCAATCAGCTCGGGAGGCAGATTGAAATCGAAATCGGAAAGCGTGAACATGCGGGCTGGTTCGAAACGGCCGGCGGGCGCCGCCGACAGGGCGGAAACGCATGAATGGGGCGCGCGAGCCGCTATGATGGCGGGATGCGCGGCCTGGCCGGCGTCGTTCGTTCGGACGACGTGAAAGCCGCTATTGTACTTGCCTTGCGAAGCACCCAGACGATCCGATGCCTGTGTCACCACGCCGTTCCACCGCCGCCGTTGCCGATTCCGCCGATCCGTTCGACGCGGACGATGCCGCGTTGCCCGCGCGCAGCGCGGGGGAGCACGAGCCGCCGCGCAGTATCGCGCCGCGCCGCACGGGCCCGACGCGCGGTGCCGACGGGCGGCTCGCGCAGCCGGCCGCGGCCGCGCCCGACGCCGAACCGGGCGCGGGCAGCGACGAGGCGGGCGCAGCGGGACCCACCGGTGCGAAACGCAAGAAGAAGCCGGCCGCCGACAAACCCGTGAAGACCGTCGACAAGCTCGCGAAGCTCGGCCTCACGCGCTCGATCGATCTCGTGCTGCATCTGCCGATGCGCTACGAGGACGAAACCACGCTCACGCCGATCGGCGAACTGCTGCCGGGCGGCATCGCGCAGACCGAAGGCGTCGTGTTCGACAACGAGGTCGCGTACCGGCCGCGCCGGCAGCTCGTCGTGAAGATCCAGGACGACGACGGCGAGCAGCTCGTGCTGCGCTTCCTCAATTTCTACGGTTCGCAGGTCAAGCAGATGGCCGTCGGCCAGCGGCTGCGCGTGCGCGGCGACGTGCGCGGCGGCTTCTTCGGGATGGAGATGGTGCATCCGGCCGTGCGCGTCGTCGAGGCCGATGCGCCGCTGCCGCAGGTGCTCACGCCCGTCTATCCGAGCACGGCCGGCGTGTCGCAGGCGTATCTGCGCAAGGCGATCGAGAACGCGGTCGAGCGCACGCCGCTGCCCGAGCTGCTGCCGCCCGAGATCGAGCGCGACTACCTGAAGCCGCTCGGCGTGCCGACGCTCGCGCAGGCCGTGCGCATCCTGCACCACCCGGCCATCGATTCCGACGAAGCCGCGCTGATGGACGGCTCGCATCCGGCGTGGACCCGCATCAAGTTCGAGGAGCTGCTCGCGCAGCAACTGTCGCTCAAGCGCGCGCACGAGGAGCGCCGCACGCGCGCGGCGCCCGCGATGCCGCGCCGCGCCGCGACCGATGCCGATGCGCTGACCACACGCCTTTACGCGGCGCTGCCGTTCACGCTGACGGGCGCGCAGTCGCGCGTCGTCGACGAGATCGCGCACGACCTCACGCTCGCGCACCCGATGCAGCGGCTGCTGCAGGGCGACGTCGGCAGCGGCAAGACGGTCGTCGCGGCGCTGGCGGCCGCGCAGGCGATCGACGCCGGCTACCAGGCCGCGCTGATGGCGCCGACCGAAATCCTCGCGGAACAGCACGCGCGCAAGCTGCGCGCGTGGCTCGAACCGCTCGGCGTCACGGTCGCATGGCTCGCGGGCAGCCTGAAGGCGAAGGAGAAGCGCGCGGCGATCGAGGCCGCGGCGCTCGGCACCGCGCAGCTCGTGATCGGCACGCACGCGATCATCCAGGACACCGTCGAATTCGCGCGGCTCGGCCTCGTGATCGTCGACGAGCAGCACCGCTTCGGCGTCGAGCAGCGTCTCGCGCTGCGCGCGAAGGCCGCGAACGCGGCCAACGGCGCGCGCGATTTCCAGCCGCACCAGTTGATGATGTCGGCCACGCCGATCCCGCGCACGCTCGCGATGACGTATTACGCGGACCTCGAGGTGTCGACGATCGACGAGCTGCCGCCGGGCCGCACGCCGGTGCTGACGCGCCTCGTCGGCGACGCGCGGCGCGAGGAGGTGATCGCCCGCGTGCGCGAGGCCGCGCTGACCGGCCGCCAGGTGTACTGGGTGTGTCCGCTGATCGAGGAGAGCGAGACGCTGCAGCTGCAGACGGCCGTCGAAACCTATGAAACGCTGGCCGCGGCACTGCCCGAGCTGAAGGTCGGGCTCGTGCACGGGCGGCTGTCGCCGGCCGACAAGGCGGCCGTGATGGAGGCCTTCACGCGCAACGACGTGCAACTGCTCGTCGCGACGACCGTGATCGAAGTCGGCGTCGACGTGCCGAATGCCTCGCTGATGGTGATCGAGCACGCGGAGCGCTTCGGCCTCGCGCAGCTGCACCAGCTGCGCGGCCGGGTCGGGCGCGGCACCGCGGCGTCGGTGTGCGTGCTGCTGTACACGGGCCCGCTGTCGCTGACCGGCCGCGAGCGGCTGAAGACGATGCGCGAGACGACCGACGGCTTCGAGATCGCGCGGCGCGACCTCGAGATCCGCGGCCCCGGCGAATTCCTCGGCGCGCGCCAGTCCGGCGCGGCGATGCTGCGCTTCGCGAACCTCGAGACCGACGGCTGGCTGATCGATCCGGCCCGCGACGCGGCGGCGCGGCTGATCGCCGCGTATCCCGACGTGGTCACGCAGCATCTCGCCCGCTGGCTCGGCGCGCGCGAGCAATATCTGAAGGCCTGATTCGCGCATTCAGGGTCGGATTTAAAACCGCCATTCAGCGCTGATTCGGCGTGTTGCGATACAGAGAAACTTGGCGAACCGGTGCCAACGGGTGTATAAATTAAACCTATCGCCTGTATATCCCTGATTGACCCACAATGACCCTGACTGAATTGAAATACATCGTCGCGGTCGCGCGCGAACGGCACTTCGGTCGCGCGGCCGAAGCGTGCTTCGTGAGCCAGCCGACGCTGTCGGTGGCGATCAAGAAGCTCGAAGACGAGCTCAACGTGCAGATTTTCGAGCGCGGCGCGAGCGAAGTGAGCGTGACCCCGATCGGCGACCAGATCGTCACGCAGGCGCAGCGCGTGCTCGAGCAGACCTTCGCGATCAAGGAGATCGCGAAGCAGGGCAAGGACCCGCTCGTCGGCCCGTTCCGGCTCGGCGTGATCTACACGATCGGGCCGTACCTGCTGCCGACGCTCGTCAAGCAGATGATCCAGCGCGTGCCGCAGATGCCGCTGATGCTGCAGGAAAACTACACGCTGAAGCTGCTCGAACTGCTGAAGCAGGGCGAGATCGACGCCGCGATCATGGCGCTGCCGTTCCCCGAAACCGGCCTGATGGTGCGGCCGCTGTACGACGAGCCGTTCGTCGTCGCGCTGCCGGCCGGCCATCCGTGGGAGAAGCGCGAGGAAATCGATGCCGAGGACCTGAAGCAGGAAACGATGCTGCTGCTCGGCAACGGCCATTGCTTCCGCGATCACGTGCTCGGCGTGTGCCCGGAGCTGATGCGCTTCTCGCAGACGGCCGACGGCATCCAGAAGACCTTCGAGGGCTCGTCGCTCGAAACCATTCGCCACATGGTCGCGAGCGGCGTCGGCATCACGGTGCTGCCGCGGATGTCGGTCGCCGAGGTTGGTCCGCGCGCGAACGGCCCCGACGCCGAGTTGCTGTCGTACGTGCCGTTCAACGAACCGGTGCCGGATCGCCGCGTCGTGCTGGTGTGGCGCAAGAGCTTCACGCGGATGCCCGCGATCGACGCGATCAGCGAGGCGATCGCCGCGTGCGAGCTGCCGGGCGTCGCGAAGCTCGACATGCCGGCGACGATGAACTGAGTGAACTGATCAGGGAGCAGTGCTCCCGAGGCAGGCGAATGAACGGGGTCTGGCGACCCCGTTTATTTTTGCCTATCGGATAGATAAAATTTATTAAATTCAAATCACCGATAGATGTAATTAGAATCATTCTCATGGATCGCGTCGGATCGGCGGTTCGATTCGCACGTTGAATGCAAGCGTCGAAGGAGGATGTCATGATGCGGTCGGTACTGCAGCACGCGCAGCGGAACATCCCGTCGCGCGACGAGGTCGTCAATCGTGCGAGGGCCGCGGCCCGGAGCCTGCGCCCGATTGCGTTCGCGTACCTGGCGGACCGTACGTATGGCGGATGAGTGCCGTTGCATGCCGGTTCGGTGTTCCCCGACTCACCGCCGTTCAGCCATGAGGGAGCGTTGCATGTCCGAAGTCCCGCAACCCGCATCGAAGGCCACGCGGCCTGACATCCCGTAGTACGACAGGATCAACCTGTTCCGTTTCATCCCCCCGCAATGCTCCATGAACCGCGCCCGGCAAGTGGGGGCTTACGAGTCAAGCAAAGGAGAAAAAGCATGTCGACCGAATCGAAGTGTCCGTTCAACCATACGGCGGCCGGCGGCACGTCGAACAGGGACTGGTGGCCGAACCAGCTCAATCTCAACATCCTGCACCGGCACTCGGCGCTGTCCGATCCGATGGACAAGGATTTCGACTACGCGGAAGCGTTCAAGAAGCTCGACCTCGCGGCGGTGAAGCGCGACCTGCAGGCGTTGATGACCACGTCGCAGGACTGGTGGCCGGCCGACTTCGGCCACTACGGCGGCCTGTTCATCCGGATGGCCTGGCACAGCGCCGGCACGTACCGGACCGCCGACGGCCGCGGCGGCGCGGGCGGCGGGCAACAGCGCTTCGCCCCGCTGAACAGCTGGCCGGACAACGGCAACCTCGACAAGGCGCGCCGGCTGCTGTGGCCGATCAAGCAGAAGTACGGCCGCAACATCTCGTGGGCCGACCTGATGATCCTGACCGGCAACGTCGCGCTCGAATCGATGGGCTTTAAGACCTTCGGCTTCGCGGGCGGCCGCGTCGACACGTGGGAACCGGACGACGTCTACTGGGGTTCGGAAAAGATCTGGCTGGAACTGAGCGGCGGCCCGAACAGCCGTTACTCGGGCGACCGTGATCTCGAGAACCCGCTCGCGGCCGTGCAGATGGGCCTCATCTACGTGAACCCGGAAGGCCCGGACGGCAACCCCGACCCGGTCGCGGCGGCCCGCGACATCCGCGAGACGTTCGCGCGGATGGCGATGAACGACGAAGAGACGGTCGCGCTGATCGCCGGCGGCCACACGTTCGGCAAGACGCACGGCGCCGGCCCCGCCACGAACGTCGGCCCCGAGCCGGAAGCGGCGGCCATCGAGCAGCAGGGCCTCGGCTGGAAGAGCACGTACGCATCGGGCAAGGGCCGCGACGCGATCACGAGCGGCCTCGAAGTCACGTGGACGTCGACGCCGACGAAGTGGAGCAACGACTTCTTCAAGCACCTGTTCGGCTATGAATGGGAACTGACCAAGAGCCCGGCCGGCGCGCACCAGTGGGTTGCGAAGGGCGCCGACGAGGTGATTCCCGATGCGTTCGATCCGGCGAAGAAGCATCGCCCGACGATGCTGACGACCGACCTGTCGCTGCGTTTCGACCCGGCCTACGAGAAGATCTCGCGCCGCTTCTACGAGAACCCGGCCGAGTTCGCGGACGCGTTCGCGCGCGCCTGGTTCAAGCTCACGCACCGCGACATGGGTCCGCGTGCGCGCTATCTGGGCCCGGACGTGCCGGCCGAGCAACTGCTGTGGCAAGACCCGATCCCGGCCGTCGACCACCCGCTGATCGACGCCGCCGACGTCGCGGCGCTGAAGGCGAAGGTGCTCGCGTCGGGCCTGTCGGTCGCGCAGCTCGTGTCGACCGCGTGGGCGTCGGCTTCCACGTTCCGCGGTTCGGACAAGCGCGGCGGCGCGAACGGCGCGCGCATTCGCCTCGCCCCGCAGAAGGACTGGGAAGTGAACCAGCCGGCGGCACTTGCCGCGGTGCTCGAGACGCTCGAAGGCATGCAGAAGGCGTTCAACGATGCGCAGACGGGCGGCAAGAAGGTGTCGCTCGCCGACCTGATCGTGCTCGCCGGTGCAGCCGGCGTCGAGCAGGCCGCGAAGAACGCGGGTGTCGCGGTGACGGTGCCGTTCGCACCGGGCCGGATGGACGCGTCGCAAGAGCAGACCGACATCGAGGCGATGGCCGTGCTCGAGCCGGTTGCGGACGGTTTCCGCAACTACCTGAAGCACGCGTACAAGACGCCGGCCGAGGCGCTGCTGGTCGACAAGGCCCAGCTGCTGACGCTGAGCGGGCCGGAGCTGACGGTGCTCGTCGGCGGCCTGCGGGTGCTCGGCGCGAACGTCGGTGACGCAAAGCACGGCGTGTTCACCGATCGTCCGGGCGCGCTGACCAACGACTTCTTCGTGAACCTGCTCGACATGGGCACGGAGTGGAAGCCGGTGTCGGCCGCGAACGACGTGTTCGAAGGGCGCGACCGGGCGACGGGCCAGGTCAAGTGGACCGGCACGCGCGTCGACCTGATCTTCGGTTCGCACTCGCAGCTGCGGGCGCTGGCCGAGGTGTACGGCAGCGCCGACGCGCACGAGAAGTTCGTGCGCGATTTCGTCGCGGCCTGGAACAAGGTGATGAACCTCGACCGCTTCGACCTCGCGTGAAAGTCGCGATGCGCTGACGCAGTCACGCTGTAATCGTGAAACGGCCGGTCGCACGACCGGCCGTTTTTTCTTCCGATTCGAGGTCTTGTCGAAGGAGTGACGACCATGACGCAAATGATGCTGAACATGCGCGCCGCGTTCACGCCGGCCGAGCTGGCGCGCCGTATCGTCGGTTTCGCGATCGTCATCGGCGGTGCGGCCGAGCTGGTCGCGCAGGCGCTGCACGCGCTCGCACCGCTCGTGTCGAGCGCCGGCGGCTGAGCGCAGCGAATCGCGCGCCGCGCTAGACTGGCACGTCGCGAACGGCTGCCGCACGGCGCGGCATGCGGATTGCTCGACGCGTTTTCGCCGGTTCAACATTTCGAATGAGGAGTCCCGAAGATGGCCAGGAAAGGCAACGCCACGCAGATCAACATCGGCATCAGCGACAAGGACCGCAAGAAGATCGCGGACGGCCTGTCGCGTCTGCTCGCCGATACGTTTTCGCTGTACCTGAAGACCCACAACTTCCACTGGAACGTCACGGGTCCGATGTTCAACACGCTGCATCTGATGTTCGAAGAGCAGTACAACGAACTGTGGCTCGCGGTCGACCTGGTCGCCGAGCGCATTCGCACGCTCGGCGTCGTCGCGCCGGGCACGTTCGCGGATTTCGCGAAGCTGTCGTCGGTGCCGGAAGCGAACGGCGTGCCGGCGGCCGAAGAGATGATCCGCCAGCTCGTCGAAGGGCACGAGACGGTCGTGCGCACCGCGCGCGAAATCTTCCCGATCGCCGATGCGGCGAGCGACGAGCCGACCGCCGACCTGCTGACGCAGCGCCTGCAGACGCATGAAAAGACCGCGTGGATGCTGCGGTCGCTGCTTGCCTGAATCCGGCGTGACGGGCCGTGCGTCGTGCGGCCGGTGTCAACTGGGCGGTGTCCCGAAGTCGAAGCGGGGTCGGATTGCCCGCATCGGCATCGAATCGGGCGGGGCGGGTCCCGCCACGCCCATGCATCTGTCCCCTGATTGACGTATGCGGCTGCTCGGCCGCATGCAGCGGGCCCGAGCAGCCTGCGCGCGTGCCGCCTCACCCGGCTGCGGGCCGTCCCGACATGACGCGAACCGCCGCTCGGCTCTAAAATGCCGGGATTCTCTTCCCGGTGGTTCGCCATGCTCGCCCGCTTTCCCCTGTACCTGCGGCTCGTCCGGATGGACAAGCCGATCGGCAGCCTGCTGCTGCTCTGGCCGACGCTCAACGCACTGTGGATCGCGTCGGACGGTCATCCGCGCTGGCCGCTGCTGGTGATCTTCGCCCTCGGCACGCTGCTGATGCGCTCGGCCGGCTGCGCGATGAACGACTATGCCGACCGCGATTTCGACCGTCACGTGAAGCGCACGGCCGACCGGCCGCTGACGTCGGGCAAGATCCGAGCATGGGAAGCCGTCGCGATCGCGGTGGTGCTGTCGTTCATCGCGTTCCTGCTGATCCTGCCGCTCAACACGCTGACGAAGGAGCTGTCGGTCGTCGCGCTGTTCGTCGCCGGCTCGTACCCGTTCATGAAGCGTTTCTTCGCGATTCCGCAGGCGTATCTCGGCATCGCGTTCGGCTTCGGCATCCCGATGGCGTTCGCGGCCGTGCAGGACACGGTGCCGACGCTCGCGTGGGTGATGCTGGTGGCGAACATCTTCTGGTCGGTCGCGTACGACACCGAATACGCGATGGTCGACCGCGACGACGACATCAAGATCGGCATTCGCACGTCCGCGCTGACGTTCGGCCGCTTCGACGTCGCGGCCGTGATGGCGTGCTATGCGGTCACGCTCGGCATCTACGTGTGGATCGGCGTGACGCTCGGCTTCGGTCTCGCGTACTGGGCCGGCTGGGCCGCGGCGGTCGGCTGCGCGCTGTATCACTACACGCTGATCAAGGATCGCGAGCGGATGCCGTGCTTCGCGGCGTTCCGGCACAACAACTGGCTCGGCGGCGTGCTGTTCGCGGGGATCGCCGTGCATTACCTGCTGGCGGGGCCGGCTGCCAACTGAAGCGGTACGGGCACCTCGCCGGTGCGCGATGCCAACAAAAAAGCGGCCGCGGCCGCTTTTTTTGCTGGCGCGGCCGGGCAAGCCCGGCCGACGACGCGGCGCTTACGCGCGACCGAGCTCGTCGCCCATTTCCTTCGCGCGTGCCTCGGCCGCGAGCGCGCCGCGCACGATCGCTTCCTTCACGCCTTGCGCGTCGAACGACGCGAGCGCGGCGGCCGTCGTGCCGCCCTTCGACGTCACGCGCTCGCGCAGCACGCTCGCCGGTTCGCCCGACTGCGCGGCGAGTTGCGCGGCGCCCGCGAACGTCGCGACCGCGAGCGCGCGGCCCTGTTCGTCGTTCATGCCGAGGCGGCGCGCGGCTTCCTGCAGCGCTTCGATGAAATAGAACACGTACGCCGGGCCGCTGCCCGAGATCGCCGTGACCGCGTCGAGCTGCGCTTCATCGTCGAACCAGACGATCTCGCCGACCGCGCCGAGCACGTTCGACGCGAGCTCGCGACCGGCCGCGTCGACGCCCGGCAGCGCGGCGAGGCCCGTCACGCCCATGCCGACCAGCGCCGGCGTGTTCGGCATCGTGCGCACGACGCGTGCGTAGTCGCCGAGCCAGCGGGCGAGGTCGGTGCCGCGGATGCCGGCCGCGATGCTGATCACGAGCTGCGACGTCAGGTGCGGCGCGAGCGCCTGCGCGACGTCCTTCAGCACCTGCGGTTTCACCGCGAGCACGATCGCGTCGTAGTCCGCGAGCGTCGCGTCGACGGCCGCGCCGGTGCGGATGCCGAACTGCTGCGCGGTGCGCGCGCGGGCGTCTTCGTTGACGTCGATGGCATACAGGCCGTCAGCGGCGACGCCGCGCTTGATCAGGCCGCCGATCAGGGCCGCGGCCATGTTGCCGCCGCCGATGAATGCGATTTTCATGGTGTCGAATTGAGCAAGTGAGTGAACGGGAAGGCGGAAAAGGGCGGCGCTCAGTGCGAATAATCGCGGGCGCCGAAGATCGCGGTGCCGACGCGCACGATGGTCGCGCCTTCGAGCACCGCGGCCTCGAGATCGGCGGACATGCCCATCGACAACGTGTCGAGCGGCAGGCCGTCGGCGCGCAAGGCGTCGTACAGCGCGCGCAGCGCGCGATGCGGCACGCGTTGCGCATCGATATCGCCGGCCGGCTCGGGAATCGCCATCAGGCCGCGCAGGCGCAGCGCCGGCAGCGCGGCGACCGCGCGCGCGACGTCGGCCGCGTCGGCCGGCGCGACGCCGCTCTTCGACGCCTCGCCGCTGATGTTCACCTGCACGCATACGTTGAGCGGCGGCAGGTGCGCGGGGCGCTGTTCGGCGAGGCGCTGCGCGATCTTCAGCCGGTCGACCGAATGGACCCAGTCGAACCGTTCGGCGACCGGGCGCGTCTTGTTCGATTGCAGCGGCCCGATGAAATGCCATTCGAGCGCGGCGCGCAGATCCGCGAGCGCGTCGATCTTGTCGATCGATTCCTGCACGTAGTTCTCGCCGAACGCGCGTTGGCCGGCCGCATGCGCGGCGCGCACGTCGTCGGCGGGAAACGTCTTCGACACGGCGAGCAGCGAGACGGTGGCGGGATCGCGGCCGGCCGCGCGGGCGGCGTCGGCGATGCGGCGGTGAACGGAGTCGAGACGGACGGCGAAATCGGACATGACGGGCACGGAAGCAGGCACGGGAAGCGAGTACGGCGGCGAATGGTGACGAATGCGGCGACGAACGCGGTGACGAACGCGGCAGCGGATGCGGCACGGCACGCGCCGCATCGGTTCGCCCATTATACGGACGGGGCGCCGGTGGGGCCGGCCATCCGCGTCAGCCGTACAGCAGATGTTCGACGAGCTGGATCCAGTGCGCGACCGGAATCTGCGTGCCGCTTTGCAGGTGCGCGATGCAGCCGACGTTGCCGGACACGATCATCTGCGGCTCGAGTGCCTGCAGCTTCAGCAGCTTCTGCTTGCGCAGCCGGTACGACAGCGACGGCTGCGTCAGCGAATAGGTGCCGGCCGAGCCGCAGCACAGATGGCTGTCGGCCGGCAGCCGCACGTCGATGCCGAGCGTCTCGAGCAGGCGCTCGACCTTGCCGCGCGACTGCTGGCCGTGCTGCAGCGTGCACGGCGGGTGGTACGCGACGGTATGGATCGCGCGGCGCCGCGCGAGCGTCGCGATCTCGGCCTCGAACGCGAGCAGCACGTCGGAGATGTCGCGCGTCAGCGCGACGATGCGCTGCGCCTTCTCCGCATAGGCCGGATCGTCGCGCAGCAGGTGCGCGTATTCGAGCACCGTCGCGCCGCAGCCCGTTGCGTTCATCACGATCGCCTCGGCGCCTTGCTCGACGTACGGCCACCACGCGTCGATGTTGCGGCGCGCGTCGTCGAGCGCCTCGTCGTGATAGTTCAGGTGCAGGCGGATCGCGCCGCAGCAGCCCGCGTCGGGCGCGACGATCGTCTCGACCCCGAGCGCGTCGAGCACGCGCGCGGTCGCGATGTTGATGTTCGGCAGCATCGACGGCTGCACGCAGCCGGCGAGCATCAGCATCTTGCGCGAATGGGGGCGCTGCGGCCATTCGAGCAGCCGCGTGCGCGGCGGCACCTTGTCGCGCAGCCGTTTCGGCAAGAGCGGCCGCATGTGCTGGCCGAGCCGCATGAGCGGCGAGAACAGCGCCGCGTTCGGCACGAGGCTGGCGAGCACGCGGCGCACGAGTCGTTGCTGCACGGGGCGCTGCACTTGCGCCTCGACGTGCTTGCGGCCGATTTCGACGAGCCGGCCGTACTGGACACCCGACGGGCAGGTCGTCTCGCAGCTGCGGCAGGTGAGGCAGCGGTCGAGGTGCTGCTGCGTGCTGCGCGTGACGGGCGCGCCTTCGACCATCTGCTTGATCAGGTAGATGCGGCCGCGCGGGCCGTCGAGTTCGTCGCCGAGCAGCTGATAGGTCGGGCACGTCGCGGTGCAGAAGCCGCAATGCACGCACTTGCGCAGGATCGCGTCGGCCTCGTCGCCGTCGGGCGTATTGCGGATGAAATCGGCGAGGTTCGTTTGCATCGATCTTAGGGTCTGTTTATATATGGAACGCGCATGCGTTGCCACGAGAACGGCCGCTCGCGAGGCGCGTGACGCCGCGAATACTGGCGTATTCGCAAGGAGCGCAACGCGGCGAGCGGCCGTTCTCGTGGCAACCCCTAATCAAAAGATTCATTCCACGGGAATGCCCGAAATCGCCCGTATGGCGGCGTCGCTCGTCGCTTGTTTGGCTCGGCCAAACGGCGCTCCTCACTTCTTGCCCTACGCGCGATTTCGGGCATTCGCATGTGCGTTCCATATATAAACAGACCCTAAAGATCAGGGTAAAGCCGGCCGCGGTTGAAGATGCGTGCGGGATCGAACGCAGCCTTCAGCCCGCGGTGAATCTTCATCAGCGGCGCGGGCAGCGGCGTGAACACGCCTGCGCTGCGGTCGTACGACTCGCCCGCGCGGAACAGCGTCGCATGGCCGCCGGCCTGCTTCGCGCTCATGCGCACCGTCTGCGCGTCGGCGTCGGTGATCCACCAGCGCTGCGCGCCGCCCCATTCCATCAGCTGGGTGCCGGGCAGGTGCATCGGTTCGGTGATCGACGGCAGCGCGAGCCGCCACAGCGCATAGCCGGGCGGGATGCCGTTGAAGAACGGGTCGGTGTGCTCGCGCACGGCTGCCCAGAAGCGCTCGGCCTCGACCGCGTCGACGACTTCGCCGCCGAGCAGCGTCTTCGCCGATTTCACGGCCGCCTCGGCGCCCGACAGCCGCAGCACGAGCGTGCCGTTGCGCCACGCGCTCGCGCTGACGGGCAGCGGATGGCCGCCCCATTCGTTGAGCTTGCGCACCGCGTCGGTCGCGGTCATCTCGAACTTCAGCGTGACTTCGGCGACGGGCACCGGCAGCACCTTGATCGACAGCTCGAGCATCAGCCCGAGCGTGCCGAGCGAGCCGGCCATCAGGCGCGACACGTCGTAGCCGGCGACGTTCTTCACGACCTGCCCGCCGAAGCGCAGCGCTTCGCCGCGGCCGTTCATCAGCGTGACGCCGAGCACGAAATCGCGCGGCGCGCCGCAGGTCGCGCGGCGCGGCCCCGCGAGGCCCGCCGCGACGCAGCCGCCGACGGTGGCCGCGCGGCCGAAGTGAGGCGGCTCGAACGGCAGCATCTGGCCGCACTCGGCGAGGACGGCTTCAAGCTGCGCGAGCGGCGTGCCCGCGCGGACCGTGACGACGAGTTCGGCCGGGTCGTACGACACGACGCCCTGAAACGCGCGCGTGTCGAGTATTTCGCCGTCCAGCGCCTGGCCGTACCAGTCCTTGGTGCCGCCGCCGCGAATCCGCAGCGGCCGGCCGTCGGCACTGGCGGCGCGGACGCGTTCGGCCCATCCGGCGACGATGTCGTCCTCTTCCATGTTGTATTGCTGCCTCGTTGTTGTCCGGTCGATTGTACCGGGGTGGCGCGAATCCACATCGCGACTATCCCTAAGCCACGCATGACGAATGCATGCGGGCGTCGCCGCGCGCACGGCCGGCGCGGGCAGGGCGGCACATCGCGGCCCGCGCGGCGGCACGGGCCGCGCACCGCGCGGCGCTCAGAAGCGCGGCAGGTCGGGGTGCGGCAGCAGCCCTCCGCGCACGTGCTGGCGGCCGTATTCGGCGCAGCGCGCGCGGGTCGGGATGCCCTTGTCGGGGTTCAGCAGCCCGGCCGGATCGAACGCGCGCTTGACCGCGAAGAACGCATCGCGCTCCTGCGGCGAGAACTGCACGCACATCGAATTCAGCTTTTCGATGCCGACGCCGTGCTCGCCCGTCACGCTGCCGCCGAATTCCACGCAGCATTCGAGGATTTCCGCGCCGAACTGCTCGGCGCGGTGCAGCTCGTCCGGATCGTTCGCGTTGTAGAGGATCAGCGGATGCATGTTGCCGTCGCCGGCATGGAACACGTTGATGCAGCGCAGCCCGTAGCGCGTCTCGAGCTGCTCGATGCGGGCGAGCAGCGGGCCGATCGCACGGCGCGGCACGGTGCCGTCCATGCAGTAATAGTCGGCGGAAATGCGCCCGGCGGCCGGGAACGCGTTCTTGCGGCCGGACCAGAAGCGCAGCCGCTCGCTTTCGTTGCGCGACACCTGGATGCGCGTCGCGCCATGCTCGCGCAGCACGGCCGTCATGCGGACGATTTCCTCCGCGACTTCTTCGGGCGTGCCGTCCGATTCGCACAGCAGGATCGCCTTCGCATCGAGGTCGTAGCCCGCGTGCGTGAACGCCTCGACGGCCTGGGTGGCCGGCTTGTCCATCATCTCCAGCCCCGCCGGGATGATGCCCGACGCGATGATCGCGGCGACCGCCTCGCCGCCCTTCACGACATCGTCGAAGCTCGCCATCACGAGCTGCGCGGTCTGCGGTTTCGGGATCAGCTTCACCGTGATTTCGGTGACGATCGCGAACATCCCTTCGCTGCCGATCATCACCGCGAGCAGGTCGAGGCCCGGCGCGTCGAGACCGAGCGAGCCGAATTCGACGACCTCGCCGTCGATCGTGACCGCGCGCACGCGCATCACGTTGTGCACCGTCAGCCCGTATTTCAGGCAATGGACGCCGCCGGAATTTTCCGCGACGTTGCCGCCGATCGTGCAGGCGATCTGCGACGAAGGATCGGGGGCGTAGTACAGCCCGTAAGGCGCGGCGGCTTCCGAAATCGCGAGGTTGCGCACGCCGGGCTGCACGGTGGCCGTGCGCGCGTACGGATCGACCTCGACGATGCGCGTGAAGCGCGCGAGCGACAGCACGACGCCGTTCGCGATCGGCAGCGCGCCGCCGGACAGGCTCGTGCCGGCGCCGCGCGGCACGATCGGCACTTCCATGCGGCGGCAGATCTGCACGATCCGCTGCACCTGCGATTCGGTTTCGGGCAGCGCGACCGCGAGCGGCAGCCGGCGGTACGCCGACAGGCCGTCGCATTCGTACGGCGCGGTGTCTTCGTCGCGGAACAGCAGGCAATGCGTCGGCAGCACGGCCATCAGCGCCTGCACGACTTCGCGCTGGCGCTGCGCGCGGGTCGCGCTCGACAGTTCGACGGAAGCGTTCATTGGGTCTCCAGCCGGGGCGCGGCGGCGCGCCGCCGTGTCAGCACGTGAAGATCTTGCCGGGATTCATCAGGTTGCGCGGATCGAGCGCCAGCTTGATCGCGCGCATCGCGTCGATCGCGTTGTCGCCGTGCTCCTTCGGCAGGAAGCGCATCTTGTGCAGCCCGACGCCGTGTTCGCCGGTGCAGGTGCCGCCGAGGCGCAGCGCGCGCTCGACGATCCGGTCGTTGATGCGTTCGGCTTCGTCGATTTCCTCGGGCTTGTCGGGATCGATCAGGATCGCGACGTGGAAATTGCCGTCGCCGACGTGGCCGACGATCGGGCAGGGCAGCGACGATGCGCGCAGGTCGATCTCGGTTTCCTCGACGCACGCGGCGAGCTGCGAGATCGGCACGCACACGTCGGTCGTCACCGCGCGGCAGCCGGGCTTCAGTTGCAGCATCGCGAAGTACGCGTTGTGGCGCGCGGCCCAGAGCCGCGTGCGGTCCTCGGGGCGGGTCGCCCATTCGAAGCCCTGGCCGTTGTTCTGGCCCGCGAGCGCCTGCACGAGCTCGGCCTGTTCCTTCACGCCGGCCTCGGTGCCGTGGAATTCGAAGAACAGCGTCGGCGCTTCGGCGAGCGTCAGGTTCGAATGGCGGTTGATCGAGCGCACCGCGAGCGCGTCGACGAATTCGACGCGCGCGATCGGCACGCCGATCTGGATCGTTTCGATCACCGTGCGCACCGCGTCGCCCATCGACGGGAACGTGCAGATCGCGGCCGACACGGCTTCGGGCAGCGGATGCAGGCGCAGCGTGATCTCGGTGATCACGCCGAGCGTGCCTTCGGAGCCGACGAACAGGCGCGTGAGGTCGTAGCCGGCGGACGACTTGCGCGCGCGCGAGCCCGTCTTTACGACGCGGCCGTCGGCGAGCACGGCGGTCAGGCCGAGCACGTTTTCGCGCATGGTTCCGTAGCGCACGGCATTGGTGCCCGATGCGCGGGTCGCGGTCATCCCGCCGATGCTGGCGTCGGCGCCCGGATCGATCGGGAAGAACAGGCCGGTGTCGCGCAGCGCTTCGTTGAGCGCCTTGCGCGTGATGCCCGGTTCGACCGTGACCGTCAGGTCTTCCGCGTTGATCGACAGCACGCGGTTCATTTCCGACAGGTCGAGCGAGACGCCGCCGCGCACCGCGAGCAGATGACCTTCGAGCGACGAGCCTGCGCCGTACGGGATCAGCGGCACGCTGTAGAGCGCGCACAGCGACACGACTTCGCGGACTTCATCGGCGTTGCGGGCGAACACGACGGCGTCGGGCAGCTGCGGATCGAACGGCGATTCGTCGCGGCCGTGATGGGCGCGGACGGCGTCGGCGGTCGACACGCGCTCGCCGAAGGCGGCGCGCAGCGCATCGAGCATGGCGGGGGGCAGCGGGCGGCGCGTGGCGGCCGGCGGGGCAGGGTGATTCACGAATGTCTCCTGACGACTGCTTGTCAAACCTTCGGCCCATTCTACGCTGGAACGCCCGCTGCGCCCGCCGCCGCGGGCTGCGATAATCGCGTACCAACCCAACCGGCCCGCATCGCGGCCGCGCACGAGAGGACATTCGCATGGGCAACCGCTTGAGCAAGATCGCGACGCGCACGGGCGACGACGGCACCACGGGCCTCGGCGACGGCCGGCGCATCGGCAAGGACGACGCACGGATCGCCGCGATCGGCGACGTCGACGAACTGAACTCGAATCTTGGCGTGCTGCTCGCCGAGACGCTGCCGGACGACGTGCGCACGGCGCTCGTCACGATCCAGCACGACCTGTTCGATCTCGGCGGCGAGCTGTGCATTCCCGGCCATGCGGTGCTCGACGACACGCACCTCGCGCGCCTCGACACGTGGCTGGCCGACTACAACGCGACGCTGCCGCCGCTGAAGGAATTCATCCTGCCGGCCGGCTCGCGTGCGGCGTCGCTCGCGCACGTGTGCCGGACGGTGTGCCGCCGCGCGGAGCGCTCGATCGTCGCGCTCGGGCGCACCGACACGCTCAATGACGCGCCGCGGCGTTACGTGAACCGGCTGTCGGACCTGCTGTTCGTGCTGGCGCGTGTGCTGAACCGCGCGGATGGCGGCTCGGACGTGCTGTGGGAGCGCGGGCGCGTCCGCTGACGCCCGGCGTCGTGTTTCCGCACTGCGACAATTTGCCCGACGGACGTCTGTTTTTAAAGATGTATCGTATGAGCATGTTTAACGGAGAACGAACATGACCCACATCACCGCTGACCAGATGGCTCGCGTGAAGGCCACTGCCCCTGTCCTCGCCGTGCACGGCGCGACGATCACGAAGCATTTCTACCAGCGCATGTTCGCGCGGCATCCGGAACTGAAGAACCTGTTCAACCAGACGCACCAGAAGACCGGCAGCCAGCCGGAAACGCTCGCGAAGGCGGTCTATGCGTATGCGGCGAACATCGACAACCTCGGCGCGCTCGGCGGGGCGGTGTCGCACATCGCGCACAAGCACGCGAGCCTGAACATCCGCCCCGAGCATTACCCGATCGTCGGCGAGAACCTGCTCGCGTCGATCGTCGAAGTGCTCGGCGATGCGGTCGATGCCGAGACGCTCGAGGCATGGCGCGTGGCGTACGGCCAGCTCGCGCAGATCCTGATCGGCGCCGAGGCCGACCTGTACGCGGGCGCCGCGTGGAGCGGCTTCCGTCCGTTCAAGGTTGCGCGCAAGGTGCGTGAGAGCGACGAGATCACGTCGTTCTACCTGACGCCGGCCGACGGCGGCGACGCGCCGACCTTCGCGCCGGGCCAGTACGTCACGGTGAAGCGCTTCGTCGGCGATCTCGGCGTCGATCAGCCGCGCCAGTACAGCCTGTCCGACGCGCCGCACGGCAAGTGGCTGCGCATCTCGGTGAAGCGCGAGGCCGGCCAGCCGGAAGCGATCCCGGCCGGCAAGGTGTCGACGCTGATGCATGACGGCGTGGAGGAGGGCGCGATCGTCGAGGTGACCGCGCCGATGGGCGAATTCTCGCTGAAGCGCGGCGTCGATACGCCGGTCGTGCTGATCTCGGGCGGCGTCGGGCTGACGCCGATGGTGTCGATGGCCTCGACGCTGGTCGGCGAAGGCAGCACGCGTGAAGTGCGGTTCGTCCACGCATGCCGGTCGGGCGCGGTGCATGCGTTCCGCGACTGGCTGAACGATACGGTGCGCGAACACGCGAACGTCAAGCGCACGGTGCTGTACGAGCTGGTCGGCCCGAACGATCGCGTCGGCATCGATCACGACCTCGAGGGGCGCCTGACGCCGGAACGCGTGAAGCAATACGCGCTGGTTGCGGATGCCGACTACTACATCTGCGGCCCGATCGCGTTCATGAAGGCGCAACGCGACTCGCTGGTCGCGCTCGGCGTCGCACCGGAACGCATCAATACCGAGATCTTCGGCTCGGGTGCGCTCGAGTGAGATCCTGACGGCCGGTTCCGGCCACGGAAATGAAAAAACCCGGCGCGAGCCGGGCTTTTTCATTGCGCGACGCCGGGCGTGCGACGTCAGGCGCGCAGCATCAGTGTTGCGTGGTAGCGCCATACCTTCGGATCGGCACTGACGAGCGGCATGCCTTCATGTAGCGCCTGCGCGACCATCATGCGATCGAACGGATCGGCATGGTCAGGGATATCCGGCAACGCAGCGACCGCCTCGGCGTGATCGCTATTGATCGACAATTCCGCGAAGCCAGCGAGCCGGAATGCCGAACGGGCATCGCGTGGATGAACGGGGAGGTTGCCTTTACGATACTTGATCGAGATTTCCCAGATAGACGCGGCGCTGACGTACAGCGTGTTCTGCGGATCCTCGATCAATGCGACGGCGGTCGGCGACAGTTGCGGCGCGCCTTCAGCCGCCCACAGCGCGATATGCGTGTCGAGCAACAGCTTCACGGCGCGAGCCCTCGCTCGGCGCTGGCATCGAAATCGGCGGCAATCGATTCGTCGCCGGCGTTGAATGCTTCGACCGTCGTCGGGATGTTCAGGCCGGCAAGCAGCTGACGAGCGGCGCCGATGCGGCGCGGCGCCGTGTAGGGGACGATGCGGGCGACCGGATGGCCGTTGCGGGCGATCACGACTTCGGATTCGCGCCCCAGTTCCAGTGCCTCGACGAGACTTGAAAGCCGCGACTTGGCATCATGCATGTTGACGGTCGACATGAGTACCTCCGGTTAGCTAGGGCGTGTTAGCTAGTTTAGCAGAACCGGATACCGGCCGCAGTCGAACCATGGCAACCCGCTGGCAAGCGGGAAGCCACGGTCCGGACCGGTATCGCCTGTCAGTTGCCGCTGCCGCGCGCGACGCGGCGTGCCTTCACCGATTCCGCGAGGCCTTCGAGCACCTTCACGCTGTCGTCCCACGCGATGCACGCGTCGGTGATGCTCTGGCCGTAGGTCAGCGGGCAGCCCTCCTTCAGGTCCTGGCGCCCCTCGACGAGGTGCGACTCGATCATCACGCCGACGATGCGCTCGTCGCCGGCCGCGACCTGGCGGCCGATGTCCGCGCACACGGGAATCTGGTTCTCGTGCTTCTTCGAGCTGTTCGCGTGGCTCGCGTCGATCATCAGGCGCGCGGCGAGGCCGGCCTTGCCGATGTCCGCGCACGCGGCGTTCACGCTGTCCGCGTCGTAGTTCGGCGTCTTGCCGCCGCGCAGGATCACGTGGCAGTCCTCGTTGCCGGCCGTCGACACGATCGCCGAATGGCCGCCCTTGGTCACCGACAGGAAATGGTGCGGCTGCGATGCGGCCTTGATCGCGTCGACCGCGATCTTCACGTTGCCGTCGGTGCCGTTCTTGAAGCCGACCGGGCACGACAGCCCCGACGCCAGCTCGCGGTGCACCTGTGACTCGGTCGTGCGTGCGCCGATCGCGCCCCACGAGATCAGGTCGGCGATGTACTGCGGGCTGATCATGTCGAGGTATTCGGTCGCGGCCGGCAGCCCCATCTCGTTGATCTGCAGCAGCAGCTCGCGCGCGGTGCGCAGCCCTTCGTTGATCTTGAAGCTGTTGTCGAGGTGCGGATCGTTGATGAGCCCCTTCCAGCCGACCGTCGTGCGCGGCTTCTCGAAGTACACGCGCATCACGATTTCCAGCTCGCCGTTGAAGCGCTCGCGCTCCTTCACGAGCCGCCCCGCGTACTCGATCGCCGCCTTCGTATCGTGGATCGAGCACGGCCCGATCACGACGATCAGCCGGTCGTCCATCCCGTGCAGGATGCGGTGCATCGACTGGCGCGAGTTGTAGATCAGCTCGGACGCGGCCTCGGAGCACGCGAATTCGCGGATCAGGTGGGCGGGCGGCGTCAGTTCCTTGAGTTCGCGGATGCGGACGTCGTCGGTGTTGTGCGGGGGCATGCTGTTTCTCCTGGTTTTGCGGGCGCCGTTCGGTCAGTGCGCGTGCGGCAGATTCATCGATTCAAGCGATTCAGTGATTTCGGTCGGGGCCGCGGGATCCGCTGCGGCGGCGACCGGGTGGCGAAGGGCGAAAAAAAACCGCCGGGTTCGCCGGCGGTTTTTTCGGGAATTTCGGTTGCGCTTCACGCGCCATCAACCCTCTCGATCCGCCAGCGGTCTGAGATGCCAAAAAAAGTAAAAATAAAACTTGGCGGACATGACGGAGATTCGGTTCGTCAAAAAAGTTGATTCGGAATTTATACCCGGTCGCCGCGTCGCTGGCAACCGGGGGTGCTCAAAAATGCGGAGAATCCGCGCGCTTTTGCCAAAATGCGCGGATTGTCTGCGCCGCGATGCGGTTATGCCGTACCGCCGACCGTCATCTTGTCGATCCGCAGGGTCGGCTGGCCGACGCCGACCGGCACGCTCTGGCCTTCCTTGCCGCACACGCCGACGCCCGAGTCGAGCGACATGTCGTTGCCGATCATGCTCACGTACTTCAGCGATTCCGGGCCGCTGCCGATCAGCGTCGCGCCCTTCACCGGGTAGGTGATCTTGCCGTTCTCGATCATGTACGCCTCGGATGCCGAGAACACGAACTTGCCGTTCGTGATGTCGACCTGGCCGCCGCCGAAGTTCACCGCGTACAGGCCGTTCTTCACCGACGCGATGATTTCCTGCGGATCCTTGTCGCCGTTCAGCATGTACGTGTTGGTCATGCGCGGCATCGGCAGCGCCGCGTACGACTCGCGCCGCGCGTTGCCGGTGACGGGCATCTTCATCAGGCGCGCGTTCAGCGTGTCCTGGATGTAGCCCTTCAGGATGCCGTCCTCGATCAGCGTCGTGCACTGCGTCGGGTTGCCTTCGTCGTCGATGTTCAGCGAGCCGCGGCGGTTCGGCAGCGTGCCGTCGTCGACCACCGTCACGCCCTTCGCGGCGACCTGCTCGCCGATCCGGCCGGCGAACGCCGACGAACCCTTGCGGTTGAAGTCGCCCTCGAGGCCGTGGCCGATCGCCTCGTGCAGCAGCACGCCCGGCCAGCCCGGCCCGAGCACGACGGTCATCGCGCCGGCCGGCGCGGGGCGCGCGTCGAGGTTGACGAGCGCCGCGTGCACGGCGTCGTCGACGTAGCGCGACAGCACGTCGTCGGTGAAGTAGCCGTAGTCGAAGCGGCCGCCGCCGCCGCCGGAGCCGATCTCGCGGCGGCCGTTCTGTTCGGCGATCACCGTGACCGACACGCGCACCAGCGGGCGGATGTCGGCCGCGAGCGCGCCGTCGCTGCGCGCGACCAGCACGACGTCGTATTCGCCGGCGAGGCCCGCCATCACCTGCGTGACGCGCGGGTCGCGCCCGCGCGCCATCTGCTCGATGCGCTCGAGCAGCTTGACCTTCGCGGTCGCGTCGAGCGACGCGAGCGGATCGGACGGCAGGTACAGGTCGCGGCCTGAGATGCCCTTCAGGGAAGTGGCCGCCTTGATCTTCTGGCGGCCGCCGCCGGCCGCCGCGATCGCCTTGGTGGCCGCGGCCGCCTGCGCGATGGCTTCCGGCGACAGGTCGTCCGAGTACGCGAACGCGGTGCGGTCGCCCGCGACCGCGCGCACGCCGACGCCCTGGTCGATGCTGAAGCTGCCCGACTTCACGATGCCTTCCTCGAGGCTCCACGCTTCGCTGCGGGTCGCCTGGAAGTACAGGTCGGCGTAGTCGACGCGATGCGTGAAGATGTCGGCGATCGTGCGCGTGAGCAGGCTCTCGTCGAGGCCGTACGGCGTGAGGAGGATGTCCTTCGCCAGCGCAAGATTGCGGATGCCGGGTTCGATGATGTTCATGCGGGTATCGAGGGTTCTCAAAAAGTTGTCGGGTGCGTTCTGGGCAGATGGGTTGGCCGGGCGGCGTTTCAAGCGCCGGGCGGTTCAGCGGTTCAGGCCAGCACGCGATGCCGCCACGCGGGCAGGCTCTGGCGCACGTCGGCGATGCGCTGCGGATCGAGCGCGCCGGTCACGACGCTCGCGCCTTCGTCGCGGACCGCGACGATCTCGCCCCACGGGTCGATCAGCATGCTGTGGCCCCAGGTGCGCCGGCCGTTCTCGTGCTTGCCGCCTTGCGCGGCCGCGAGCACGTAGCACTGGTTCTCCACGGCCCGCGCGCGCAGCAGCATTTCCCAGTGCGCGCGGCCCGTCGTATACGTAAACGCCGACGGCACGACGATCAGCGCGCAGTCGCCCATCCTGCGATACAGCTCCGGAAAGCGCAGATCGTAACAGACCGACAGGCCGACCCGCCCGAACGGCGCGTCGAACGCGACGACCGTGTCGCCCGCGCGGATCGTGCGCGCCTCGTCGAACGATTCGTCGCCTTTCTCGAAGTTGAACAGGTGGATCTTGTCGTAGCGGGCGGCTTCCTGGCCGTTCGGGTCGAACACGAGCGTCGTGTTCAGCACGCGATCGGGCTCCTGTGCCTTCAGCGGCAGCGTGCCGCCGATCACCCAGATGCCGTGACGGTGCGCGGCCTCCGACAGGAAGCGCTGGATCGGACCGTCGCGGTAGGGTTCGGCGAGCGCGAGCTTGTCGGTGTCGCGATGGCCCATGAAGCAGAAATACTCGGGCAGCAGGACGAGCTGCGCGCCGTCGCCGGCCGCTTCCGCGATCAGGCGGCCGGCTTCGGCGAGATTGCGTGCGACGTCCGGCGTGCTCACCATCTGCAGCGCGGCGACCCGAAAGGGCGTGGCGGAACGGGTGTGATCGGTCATCGCTGGATCGGTTGCGTCATAAATGGGGTGCGGCCCGGCACCCTGCGCGCGTCAGTGGCTCGCCGCATCGGCCGGACCGTGATTCATCTTACCCTGATCGCCTCGCACCCGCTCGATGTGCGGATGCGCCCACGAGCCCGTGATCGCGTAGTCGAGCGCGAACGCGTGCGACAGCGTCTCCGACAGCGCGTAGTTCGCGGCCAGCACGCCGACACCCAGCAGCGGATTGATGATCGCGGCCGCGATTGCCGCCGTGCCGGCGCCGATCTTCGGCGCGACGTGCGCGTGCAGGTCCTGCGTCTCGGCGCCGAGGTCGACCGCGCCGCGCACCGTCACGTTCGCCGGCGCCGTCGTCATCGAGAAGTCGTCGGTGCGCGCGATCCCGTTCGAGATCCGGCTGGTGCCCGTGATCTTGTCGAACGGCAGCCCCTTGCCGATCACGTCGCGGAAATTCAGCGTCAGGAAGCGCGCGAGGCTCTGCAGGCTCAGCACGCCGAGCAGTTTCGCGGCACCCGGATCGACCTTCAGGATCTGGCCGTGTTCCAGGTCGAGCGCGACCTGGCCGCCGAGCGACGGCAGATCGACCGCGGTCGGGCCGCCGCGCCAGCCGACCTTGCCGGTCACGGTGCCGTGGCCGTTTGCAAGCGTGCGCGGCAGGCCCACGAGGTCGAGCAGCGCGCCCGCGTTGCCGACGTCGAGCTTGAAGTCGAACACGCTGCGGCGCGGCGCATCGTTTTCGTCGACGCCGCGGGCCAGCGCGCGGCGCGACGTGCGCCAGTTGCCGGTCGCCGTCAGCTTCGCGGCCGGGTTCGCCAGTTCGAACTTGTCGAGCTGCCACACCGGCGCGCCGTCTTCCTCGAGGTTGCGCGCGTTGACGACGAGCCTGCCGATGTCGTGATCGCGCGCGACCACCTGGTCGACGATCAGGTCGACCGACGGCATCGGCCGGTCGGTCGGCGTCGGCAGGTTCATCGCGCGGCCGACGAGGTCGTGCTGCGCGCTCTGCGGGATCACGAGCTTCGCGAGCCGCGCGTTCAGCACGCCCGCACCGTTGTGGCCGCCGCCCGGCGCCCACGACAGGTAGCCCGATACCTGGTTCGACGCGATGTTCGCCTGCCACAGCTCGTCGACGTGCGACGCGCCGATGATCACGTTTTCCCAGTTGCGCTTGAGCAGCTTCAGCGTGCCGAAGTGGAGCGCGAAGCGCTTCGGTGTGAAGCTCGCGAAATCGACGCGCGGCGCGGCCTGCGGCTCCGGCGCGCGCGGCGTGTCGTGCTGCAGCGTGCGGGCGAGCGCGAGCCACGCGTCGGCGTCCAGTTCGTCGACGTCGACGGCGGCGCTCACGCCGTCCTGCGGCAGGTCGGGCATCCGGTGGATGCCCATCGCGCCGCGCACCGCGCGCAGCGGCTGGCCGGGCGTCGCGTCGAGCAGGTAGGTCGCGGACACGGGCCCGAGCGTCAGGTCGGCATGCTCGAGGCGCTTGCCGCCGGCCTGGGCGGCCGGCTGCAGCGTGAAGCGGAACGGCATCGGCGTGCCGGCCGGTTTCGCGAACGGCGCCGGGAAATTCAGCGCGACGCCCGTCAGGTCGGAATGCGCGGTGACCTCCGGCAGGCGGCCCGGCGCGCCGCGCACGGCGAGCTGGTACGGCGCGTCGCCGACCACGTGCTCGAGCAGCGCCGCGGCCGTGCCCCGCAGGTTCAGGCCGCGCGCGGCGTCGAGCGCGAGCTTGCCGTCGACGTCCACCGCGTACGGGCCGTGCGACTGGAAGTTGCCGTTCGCGCGCACCGGGCCACCGAGGAAGCGCCCCGACAGCTCGTGCAGCGACGCGCCGGCCTCGCTGAAGCGCACGCTGCCGCGCAGCGCGGACAGCGGCGGCACGCCGTCGGTCGACAGCGTGTTGCCGCCGAACGCGAGCGTGCCCTCGACGTGCGTATGCGGATGCGGAACGTGCTGCGGAATCGTGATCTTGAGCGCGAGCGACGCGGGCCCCTGCGCATCGATCCGCTGGCCGATGTGCCCGCTCATCGCGCCGAGCGAGCTGTTGTCCGCGTAGTCGATCAGGTCCGCGAGCGGGCCTTGCGCATGGCCGTCGATGACGAGCGGCGACTTCGACGGATTGCCGAGATCGTCGATCCGGCCGGCGACCTTCGTCAGCGCGACGCGCTTGTAGTGCGCGCGCGCGATGTCGAAGCGCAGCTTGTTCTGCGCGAGCTCGAACACGCCGTCGATTCCGTCGAGTGCGGGCCAGATGCTCGGCGTGCCGTTCGCGAGCTTGCGCGGCGGGTACGGCGTCGGCTCGAAGCGCCCGCCGGTGAACGGCGCGACGATGTGGAACACGCCGGCGTCCGGCTCGTGTTCGAACGGGAATTTCTCGAGCGGGCCGCGGGCGACGATCGACGCCCCCTTGGTCACCTGGCCGTCCTGCAGCGCATGGCCGAGATAGTCGCGCAGGTGCTCGGACATCCCGGTCGGCAGGTAGCGCGGGATGCGCGCCACCGATGCGCGCGCGAAATCCGCGCGCAGGTCGAGCGAGCCGCGGCCGTGGCCGGGGTTCGTGTACGTGCCCGACACCGCGATTTCCGCATCGGGGTTCGCGACGAACAGGTCGGGCAACGTCACGTCGACGCGCGCGTGCTTCTCGCCCGGCGCCGGCGTGATCACCCATTTCGCGTTGCCGCGCAGCCGGTCGAAGGTCAGGCGCGGCTCGTCGAATTCGCCGGGCACCGTGACCGCCGCATTGACCGTGTCGAAGTGCGCGGTGCCGCCGGTTTCGTTCGCGTCGATGCGGCCCCACAAATTCTCGACGCCCGGCCAGCCGGCGCGCGGGTGACCGCGCGGGGAAAGACCCGGCGGCGGCTCCTGCGCGGCGACGCTGATGCCCTGCAGATCGCCGACGAAGCGGTAGCGGACGATCGGCGCGGCGCCCATGCGCCGCTCTTCGTCGGCCAGGTCGGGCCGCGCCGGCTTCGCGCGTTCGACCTCGATGTGATAGTTCGACACCATCCCGCGCGGGTCGAGCTTGATCAACTCGTTGCGCAGGCGAGCCGGCAGCGGCAGCCCGCGGATGAACTCGCTCAGGATGCCGAGATCGACGCGGTCGCCGACGACGCTCAGCAGCTGCCCCTGGTCGGCGGTCGGCACGCGGTAGCGGGCGGTCAGCGTCGACAGCGCGAGCGAACGGGCGAGCGGCGTGCCGTCCGGCAGCGGCGGCTGGCCGAGCTCCGCGTTGAAGCGCGTCAGGTGCAGCGTGTAGTCGTGGCCGGCGTCCAGCGCCATGTCCCAGCCGAACCCGACCGTCGGCACGTCGAGGCGCGGCTGGGTCGGCCGCACGCGCAGCACGACGTCGGCGCCCTGTAGGTCGCCGCCCGCGGAGCGCAGGTGGCCGTCCTGGAAGGTCGCCCAGATCGCGTTGTCGATCCGGCCCGCGTGGATCGTGAGCGGGATGTCGAGATAGCGGCCGAGCGTCTGCAGGTCGACCGGGCCGGTCGACAGGTACGCGTCGCCGGTCCAGTTCGTCGGCTTGCCGATCGGCGCGAGCGGCTTGTGGCGGAAACGCGCGCGGAAATCGAGCGGGCCGAGCAGCAGCGTGCCGTTCGCGGGCGCCTGCAGCGCGGCCTTGTGCTCGCGGCCGTGGTTGAGCACCGCGAGGCGGATGCCGGACAGCGCGAGTTCCGGTGCGTCGTGCTGCGCGTCGCGCCAGCGCAGCGTGCCGTTGCGCAGCACGATCGCTTCCTGCTTCAGCAGCCACGTGCCGAACGTGTCGTTGCCGCCGTGAGTGGTCGCGACGCCGACGCCCGCGACGCTCAGCGAGCCGTCGGCGGCGCGCGCGACGACGAGGTCGGGATGGTCGACGATCAGGCTCGACAGCGCGGGCGACAGCCGCAGCAGCGACATCCACGAGAGCGCGGCCGTCGCGTGCGGGACCGACAGCGCGATCTGGCCGTCACGGCCGCGAATGGTGAGGTTGGCGACTTCGACGCCCGGCTGCATGCCGGACCAGTGCGGAGACAGCTTGCCGATCGAAAGCTGCGCGTGCAGCTTGTCGGACACCGCGCGCTCGATGCGCGGGCGGTACTCGTCGATGCGCGGCAGCAGCACGTAGCGCATCCCGAGGAACACGCCGGACGCGACGAAGTACGTGCCGATCCCGACTGCCAGCGTCACCCTGAACACGCGACGCAGGACCGGATGATCGTGCTTCGGAGGTCCCGCTTCGGGCTCAGCTACGGCGGATTCCTGACGGTCGGACATGCGGCGGAAGGGCGGCGATATGGTAGTTTTGCAGACTGACGTTGAAATGTATCACACGGGTTCGTGCCGGCGGCCGTTGAGGCCGCACGGCACGGGCTTTCCTGCGCGCGGTTGTCGCGGCGGCGCACCCGCGTCGCGACACCGCGCCGAGTCCAAGGGGCCTGTCGGCAGCGGGGCGCGCACGCGTTGTCCCGCAGCGGGGCCTTACTGCCAGGCCCGCTTTTCGATGACCGACGCTTCCGCCCTGATCAGCACGTCCTATTCCCGCTACATCGCCCGCGCGGCCGCCGCGCGTCCCGCGCTGTCCGACCAGATCGCCGCGTGGGCCGCCGCGCCGCTCACGCGCGCGCAGCTCGACGCGCGCCTGACCGAACTGCTCGCCACGCCGGCCGGCTCGGCCGCGCCGGGCGACGAGCAACTGAAGCGTGCGCTGCGGCAGTTGCGTATCGAGGTGTTCGGCGCGGTCGCGGAGCGCGACCTGCGCGGCGTCGCGAGCGTCGCCGAGGTGACGGGCGCGATGACCGATCTCGCCGAAGTGGCCGTGCAACGCTCGCTCGCGCTGCTGTCGGCCGAACTCGAGGCGATGTACGGCGAGCCGCGCGGCGCCGACGGCCAGCGCGTCGTGCTCGGCGTGGTCGGGATGGGCAAGCTCGGCGGCCGCGAGCTGAACGTGTCGTCGGACATCGACCTGATCTTCGTCTACGAGGACGACGGCGAAACGGCCGGCGGCACGCGCTCGCCGCTGTCCACCCAGGAGTATTTCACGCGGCTCGGCCGGCGCCTGATCGGCGTGCTGTCCGAGGTCACGGCCGACGGCTACGTGTTTCGCGTCGACATGCGGCTGCGCCCGAACGGCGATTCGGGGCCGCTCGTCTGCAGCCTCGGGATGCTCGAGGAATATTTCTACGTGCAGGGGCGCGAATGGGAGCGCTACGCGTGGATCAAGGGGCGGCTCGTATCCGAAGGCGACAGCGACGCGGCGCGGCGGCTGGCGGCGCAGCTCGAATCGATCGTCAAGCCGTTCGTATACCGCCGCTATCTCGACTTCGGCGTGATCGGCGCGATCCGTTCGCTGCACCAGCAGATTCGCCAGGAAGCCGCGCGCCGCGCGTCGATGCGGCCCGACAAGGCCGACGACATCAAGCTCGGGCGCGGCGGGATCCGCGAGATCGAATTCAGCGCGCAGGTGTTCCAGCTGATCCGCGGCGGCCAGGATGCGGAATTCCGCGTGCGGCCGACGCTCGCGGTGCTGCGCCATGCGCAGGCGCGCGGGCTGATCGGCGAGGACGTGCGCGAGCGCCTGACCGACGCCTACAACTTCCTGCGCACGCTCGAGCACCGGCTGCAGTACCGCGACGACGCGCAGACGCACGCGATGCCGGTCGATGCGGGCGAGCGGGCGGTGCTGGCCGCGTCGCTCGGCTTTGCCGACTATGCGGCGCTGATGACGGTACTCGACGGTCACCGGACGTTCGTCGAGGCGCAGTTCGACCAGATCTTTGCCGACAAGGTGAACGGCGGCCCCTGCGCGGCGGGCGAGGACACGGCCGCGACGTGGATCTGGAGCGGGGCGCTCGCCGACGACGGCGAAGACGACGCGCTGCTCGCGCGCCTCGACGGCGTGGGCTTCACCGATCCGGCGGCCGTGCTCGCGCGGCTGCGCGCGATCTGGCAGTCGTCGCGCTACGCGGGCCTGCCCGAAAAGAGCCGGCAGCGTTTCGACAGCGTCGCGCAGCGCGCGCTCGAGGCCGCGCCGCGGATCGACGCCGCGCGCCGCGACGACACCATCGTGCGGCTGTTCGACCTGCTCGAGACGGTCAGCCGGCGCGGCGTCTATCTCGCGCTGCTGACCGAGTATCCGGCCGCGCTCGACCGCGTGCTGTCGGTGCTCGGCGCGACGCGCTGGGGCGGCGGCTACCTGATCCGCCATCCGCAGCTGCTCGACGAACTGCTCGACGACGAAGCGATCGCGAGCCCGTTCGACTGGCCTGCGTTCAAGGACGCATTGCGTGCGCGCCTCGCGGCCGCCGACGGCCCCGAGCAGCAGATGGACCTGCTGCGGCACGCGCAGCACGCGGAAGTGTTCCGCATCCTGCTGATCGATCTGGCCGGCCAGCTGTCGGTCGAGCATGTGAGCGACCGCCTGTCGGAACTCGCCGACGCGGTGCTCGACGTGACGATCGAAGTCGTCTGGTCGCAGCTCGCGAAGCGCCACCGCGACGTGCCGAAGTTCGCGGTGATCGCGTACGGCAAGCTCGGCGGCAAGGAGCTCGGCTACGCATCGGATCTCGACCTGATCTTCCTGTACGACGACCCCGACGAGCGCTCGGCGGACGTCTACACGACGTTCACGCGCCGGCTGATCACCTGGCTCACGACCGCGACCGGCGCGGGTGCGCTGTTCGACATCGACCTGCGGCTGCGGCCGAACGGCGAGGCCGGGCTGCTCGTGACCGATCTCGACGCGTTCCGCCGCTACCAGCTGCGCGAGGGCGACGCGGCCAACACCGCGTGGGTGTGGGAACACCAGGCGCTCACGCGCGCCCGCTACAGCGCGGGCGACCCGCAGATCGGCACGGACTTCGAGGCGATCCGCCAGCAGGTGCTGACGACGCCGCGCGACGGGGCGGTGCTCGCGAAGGAAATCGTCGACATGCGCGGCAAGGTGTTCGCCGGCCACCCGAACCAGACCGAGCTGTTCGACCTGAAGCACGATCGCGGCGGGATGGTCGACATCGAGTTCATCGTCCAGTACTGGGTGCTGCTGCATGCGTCGAGCGATGCCGAGCTGATCCGCAACACCGGCAACATCGCGCTGCTGCGCGAGGTCGCGCGGTTCGGGCTGATGGGCGAGGACGAGGCCGAGCGCGTCGGCGCCGCGTACCGCAAGTACCGGAAGCTGCAGCACAAGCTGCGGCTCGACGGGATGGAGAAGGCGCGCGTCGATCCGGCGCTGGTGGCCGACGAGCGGGCGGCCGTGACGGCGTTGTGGGCGCGTGTGTTCGGCGCGGTCGAAACGGGCGTTTGAGTCGGACGTTTGAATTCGGCGTTCGCGGCGGGACGCTCGAATCCGCGGGGCAGGGCGGGCGCGCCCGGGCGGCGCTCGTCCATCGAAAAACTGCGCCGTGCGAGCGGTTCGACCGGCAGATCGGTCTGCCTGCTCGCCCTGCCGCTGCAGGCCTGTTCCGGGAAAAGCGACACGCCACGTTCCGAATAACGTGGGGTTCGTCGGCGGTCCGGGACCGGCGCATGCGCCAATCTTCTACATTCGGCCGACGAAGCCGGCGTCAGGCCGCCAGCATTTCCTTCGCGTGCTTGCGCGTGGTGGCGGTGATCTCGAGCCCGCCGAGCATCCGGGCGACTTCCTCGACCCGGCTCGCCTTGTCGAGCGGGACGACCGACGAGACGGTGCCGCCGCGCTCGTCCGCGCCTTTCGCGACCTGGAAGTGATGGTCGCCGCGCGCGGCGACCTGCGGCAGGTGCGTCACGCACAGCACCTGGCGGTCGCGCCCGAGCTGGTGCAGCAGGCGGCCGACCACCTCGGCGACGCCGCCGCCGATCCCCGTGTCGACTTCGTCGAAAATCAGCGTCGGCGTCGGGCTGGCGGCGCTAGCGATCACGGCCAGCGCGAGGCTGATCCGTGCGAGTTCGCCGCCCGACGCGACTTTCGCGAGCGGCCGCAGCGGCACGCCCGGGTGCCCGGCGACCCGGAATTCGACCTGTTCGAGCCCGTGCGGGCCGCCGTCGGCGAGCGGCACGAGCGCGACTTCGAAGCTGCCGCCCGCCATCGACAGTTCCTGCATGCCGGCCGTGACGGCCGTGCCGAGCGCCTTCGCGGCCTGCGCGCGGGCCGTCGACAGGTGTTTCGCGTCGGCGAGATAGGCTTCCCATGCCTTCGCCTGCGCGGCTTCGAGCGCGCCGAGATCGGCGGCCGCGTCGAGCGCGGCGAGCTGCGCGCGGCGTGCCGCATGTTCCTCGTGCAGCGTGTCGGGCGGCAGCCGGAACTTGCGGGCGGTCGAGTGCAGCGCGTCGAGGCGCGTTTCGACCTGCGCGAGCCGGGCCGGGTCGAGATCGAGGCGCTGCGCGTAGTGCGACAGCGAATAGACGGCTTCCTGCAGCTGGATTTCGGCCGGTTCGAGCGACGCGAGCGCATCGCCGAGCCCCGTGTCGTAGTCGGCCAGGCTGCGCAGCTTCGACACGATCGCGCCGAGCTGCGGGAGCATCGCGTCGTCGGCCTCGGACAGCGCGTTGAGCGCGCCCTGCACGCCGGCGATCAGGTTCGCCGAATGCGACAGGCGCTTGTGCTCGCTGCCGACTTCGTCCCATTCGCCGGGTTGCGGTGCGAGCTTGTCGAGTTCGGCGAGCTGCCAGGCGAGCTTCTCGCGTTCGAGCTGCAGTTCGCGCTCATGCGCTTTCGCGGCGTCGATCGCCTGCGTTGCGTCGCGCCAGACGCGCCACGCGCGTGCGACGTTCGCGGCATCGGCCACGAGTCCCGCGTGCGTGTCGAACAGCTCGCGCTGCGCGTCGGGCCGCATCAGCAGCTGGTGCGCGTGCTGACCGTGGATGTCGACCAGCATCTCGCCGAGCTCGCGCAGCTGCGCGAGCGTCGCGCTGGTGCCGTTGATGAATGCACGCGAGCGGCCGTTCGCGTCGATCACGCGGCGCAGCATCACGGTGTCCTCGGCGTCGAACGCGTGTTCGTCGAGCCAGCGCGCGACGCGGTCGTGCGGCGTGAATTCGGCGGTGATGTCGGCGCGGCCGCAGCCGGCGCGCACGACGCTCGCGTCGGCGCGTTCGCCGAGCGCGAGGGCCAGCGCGTCGATCAGGATCGATTTGCCGGCGCCGGTTTCGCCGGAAAAGACGGTAAAGCCGCTGTCGAATTCGAGATCGAGCGCGGCGACGATGACGAAGTCGCGAATCGAGAGGTGGCGGAGCATGGTGTCGGGCGTGGGTGCGTCAGGACGCCTTGTCGTCTTCGTTCGATGCGTGTTCGTTCCAGTGCAGCTTCTTGCGCAGCGTCGCGTAGTAGCTGTAGCCGACCGGGTGCAGGAACGGCACCGTGTGCTTCGAGCGGCGCACCTCGATCGTGTCGTTCAGCTCGAGCGACGTGAACGACTGCATGTCGAAGTTCACGTTGACGTCGCGGCCGCCGACGATCTGGATCGCGATCTTCGAATCGTCGGGCAGCACGATCGGCCGGTTCGACAGCGCGTGCGGCGCGATCGGCACGAGCACGATGCCCTGGAGCTGCGGATGCAGGATCGGGCCGGCCGACGACAGCGCGTAGGCGGTCGAGCCGGTCGGCGTGGCGACGATCAGGCCGTCCGAACGCTGGTTGTACATGTACCGGCCGTCGACCGACGCGCGCAGCTCGACCATCCCGGAAAAGCCGCTGCGGTTCACGACGACGTCGTTGAACGCGAGCGCGTGGTAGATCGGTTCGCCGTCGCGCACGATCCGGGCCTCGAGCAGCGAGCGCTCCTCGCGCTCGAACTTGCCCGACAGGATCACCGGGACGCGCGCCTGCATGTCGGCCGCCGCGATGTCGGTGATGAAGCCGAGCCGCCCGTGGTTGATCCCGATCAGCGGTGTCTTGTACGGCGCGAGCTGGCGGCCGATGCCGAGCATCGTGCCGTCGCCGCCGAGCACGACCGCCACGTCCGCGCGCGCGCCGATCTCCGCCGGGGTGAGCGCCGGATAGCCGGAGATGCCGATCTCGCGTGCCGTTTCGGCTTCGAACACGACCTCGAAGCCGAGCTTCGCGATGCAGCCAGCCAGCGTGGCGAGCGGCTCGGCGATGCCGGGCGTGTTGCTCCGGCCGACGAGCGCGACGGTGTTGAACTGATTACCGGTTTTCATGCCGGCATTACACCATAGCTCGTTGACGAAAAGAACCGGCTGTGCGCGAACGGGGCCGGATCGGTCGGCCCGGGCGACAGTGGCCGCGGCCACTCGCCGTGCTCGCGCGGTTGCGCTAAAATTTTCCACCATGCTAGATCCTCGCGCACGAACCCTCCTGAAAACCCTGATCGAACGGTATATCGCCGACGGTCAGCCGGTCGGCTCGCGCACGTTGTCCCGTTATTCCGGGCTCGAACTGAGCCCGGCAACGATCCGCAACGTGATGTCCGACCTGGAGGAGCTCGGCCTCGTGTCGAGCCCGCATACGTCGGCCGGCCGCGTGCCGACGCCGCGCGGCTACCGGCTGTTCGTCGACACGATGCTGACGGTCGAGGCGCCGATCGACGCCGAGGCCGTCGCGCGCCAGGTGCAGAACACGCTGCAGGCCGGCGAACCGCAGCAGCGGGTCGTGGCGGCCGCGGCGAGCGTGCTGTCGAACCTGTCGCAGTTCGCGGGTGTCGTGCTGACGCCGCGCCGCAGCCACGTGTTCAAGCAGATCGAGTTCATGCGGCTGTCGGACAAGCGCATCCTGCTGATCATCGTCACGCCCGAGGGCGACGTGCAGAACCGGATGCTCGCGACGCCGCGCGACTATTCGCCGTCGCAGCTCACCGAGGCGTCCAACTACATCAACGCGCACTTCGCCGGGCTGTCGTTCGACGAGGTGCGCCGCCGCCTGCGCGACGAGATCGACCAGCTGCGCGGCGACATGACCACGCTGATGCATGCGGCCGTGACGGCCAGCACCGAGGTGCCCGACACCGAGGACACCGTGCTCATTTCCGGCGAGCGCAACCTGCTCGAAGTGGCGGATCTGTCGTCCGACATGGCGCGGCTGCGCAAGCTGTTCGACGTGTTCGACCAAAAGACGGGCCTCCTGCAATTGCTCGACGTGTCGAGCCACGCCCAGGGCGTGCAGATCTTCATCGGCGGCGAATCGACGCTCGTGCCGATCGAGGAAATGAGCGTCGTGACCGCGCCCTACGAGGTGAACGGCCAGATCGTCGGCACGCTCGGCGTGATCGGCCCGACCCGCATGGCGTACAACCGCGTGATCCCGATCGTCGACATCACCGCGCGGCTGCTGTCGCTCACGCTGAGCCAGCAGTAACCCGACCGATACCGTCCCGCCATCGTGCCGCGGCGCCGTGCGCACCGCCAGTCGGCCGAACGGCCAGCCGACCCGGGCGAGACGGCCCGCTATAATTGAGGGCCGTCCGACTGCGTGCCCCGAGCACGTTCCTGCCCATGCGTTTCGATCTTGAGCCGCCTTCGAGCGTCGCAGCTGCCCATCGCATCGGCGTGCTGCTGATCAATCTCGGCACGCCCGACGCCCCGACGCCGCGCGCGGTGCGGCGCTATCTGGCCGAGTTCCTGTCGGATCCGCGTGTCGTCGAAATCCCGCAGGTCGTCTGGCAGGTGCTGCTGCGCACGCTGATCCTGCCGCTGCGCGGTCGCGCGTCCGCGAAGAAATACGCGGCCGTCTGGATGCCCGAAGGCTCGCCGCTGCGCGTATACACCGAGCGCCAGACCGACGGCGTGCGCCACCTGCTCGCGTCGAACGACTATCAGGTGACGGTCGACTATGCGATGCGCTACGGCAGCCCGGGCATTGCGCAGGCGCTCGCGCAGTTCAAGCGTGCGGGCGTCGAGCGCGTGCTGCTGATGCCGATGTACCCGCAATACTCGGCGTCCACCACCGCGACGGCATTCGATGCCGCGTTCGCCGCGCTCGCGCGGATGCGCAACCAGCCGGAAGTGCGCACGGTGCGGCACTACGCCGACCATCCGGCCTACATCCACGCGCTCGCCGAGCAGGTTCGCCAGTACTGGGCGCAGCATGGCCGGCCCGACTTCGCGGCCGGCGACAAGCTCGTGCTGAGTTTCCACGGCGTGCCGAAGCGCACGCTCGATCTGGGCGACCCCTATCACGACCAGTGCCAGCAGACGGGCGCGCTGCTGATGGCCGCGCTCGGGCTGTCGACGCTCGAATGCCGCGTGACGTTCCAGTCGCGCTTCGGCAAGGCCGAGTGGCTGCAGCCGTACACGGCGCCGACGCTGCGCGAACTCGGCGAGGCGGGCGTGCGGCGGGCCGACGTGTTCTGTCCCGGTTTTACGGCCGATTGTCTGGAGACGATCGAGGAGATCGGGATGGAGGTGCGCGACGAGTTCATCGCGGGCGGCGGCCAGGCGTTCCACCGGATTCCGTGCCTGAACGGCGCGCCCGCGTGGATCGGCGCGGTGGGCGAGATCGTCGCCGAGAATCTGCAGGGCTGGCCGGTGAAGGCCGCGCAGCCCGAAACGGTGAGTTGAACGCGATGAACTACAGGATTTCGACTGAGCCCGGCGCGAAGCTGCGCATCGACAAATGGCTGTGGGCGGCCCGCTTCTTCAAGACGCGCTCGCTCGCGTCCGACGCGGTCGACAAGGGCCACGTGAAGATCGGCGGCGCGGCGGTGAAGCCGGCCAAGGACGTGCGCGTCGGCGACGAGGTCGAGATTGCGATCGACGGTGTCGTCTGGCACATTGCCGTGCTTGGCATTTGCGACGTGCGCGGGCCCGCGAGCATCGCGCAGACGCTTTACGAGGAAACGGAAGCGGGGCGCGTCGCGCGGCTCGCCGAACTGGAACGGCGCCGCACCTATCGCGAGCCGGCGGCGGAACTGCACGGCCGGCCGACCAAGCGCGACCGGCGCATCATCGACAGATTTTCTGGTGGGAGCTGAACATCTGGTCGAACGTCGCCCGCGCGCTGCCGTATTCGGTCGTGCGGTCGGTGACGGCTCCGGACAGGCAGATGGTGGTGGTGCCGGCAATCAGTACCAGCGCGACCACCGATATGGCAAAGGTCAGTTTCACGGTACGCGCCTCGATGGGACTGTGAATGCAGCGCCAGGTGGATGTCAGGCGCCGGTAAGCTAGGGTAAACGCGCTTTTTCGACGCTTGAATGGAGTGTAGTGCACCCCCCTGTGCCGAGCTAGTACTTGCCTGGTAAGCGTTGTTACCGGTCGTTTCGTCCGATCCGGCGACAAATGCACGTAATCGGCGGCGCGCAGCGCGGTTGTTTCACGGCATTGGCGAATGCCGGTGAATAACCCCCTTGAAATCGCAGTTTTCGCCCTTATTTGCACCAACAATGTGCGGTGCCGCCGACATACGGTCCGGCGGTTGCCGATTTGGCTTCAACCTCTAATCGACTTTCAGCGACATGGAAAACACGCAAGAGAACCCGGCTACCCAATCGGCCGAAGACATCGGCAGCGAGAAGCAGGCGGCGCAAGGCGCGGCGCCCGCCGCCGAAGCAGCCGACGCGGCGCTCGCGGAGGCTCAAGCCAAGGTCGCCGAGCTGCAGGAGAGCTTCCTGCGGGCGAAGGCCGAGACCGAGAACGTCCGCCGCCGCGCGCAGGAAGATGTCTCGAAGGCGCACAAGTTCGCGATCGAGGGCTTCGCGGAGCACCTGCTGCCCGTGCTGGACAGCCTCGAGGCTGCCGTCGGCGATACGTCCGGCGACATCACGAAGGTGCGCGAAGGCGTCGAACTGACGCTGCGCCAGCTGACGAGCGCGCTCGAGAAGGGCCGCGTCGTCGCGATCAACCCGGTCGGCGAGAAGTTCGATCCGCACCAGCACCAGGCGATTTCGATGGTGCCGGCCGAGCAGGAGCCGAACACCGTCGTGACCGTCCTGCAAAAGGGTTACATGATCGCCGACCGCGTGCTGCGCCCGGCGCTCGTCACGGTCGCCCAGCCGAAGTAAGGCCGACGCGATGGTTCCCGCCGGCGTCGATCCGGCCGCGTTCGACGCGTTCGACATGCAGGCGCTGGCGGCCGACACGTTCGACGCCGCGATCGCCGGCGCCGGGGATGCGCTCGCCGTGGTGTTCTTCTGGGGCGTCGACTGCTTCAACTGCGAGATCGCCAAGAAGGCGATGCTCGCCCAGCCGGACGCGATCCGCGCGCTGGATCTGAAGTGGTTCCATTGCAACGTGTACGAACATCATGAGCTGGGGCGCCGCTTCGGCCTGCACGGCGTGCCGACGTGGTTCTTCTTCCACCGCGGCAAGCGGCTCGGCCGCGCGACCGGCTGGCATGGCCTCGCGCAGTTCCAGGCGGCGGTGTCGGCGGCGCGCGCGAAGATCGCCGCGGCGGCCGGCGCGCCGTCGGACCGCGACGCCGGTCCGTACGATCCGGCTACCGGCGGCGATTGAAAAAATTTAATATCCGCATCGCTTGGCGGGTCTTGAAAACGGATCGGCCGGACGCATTTCGGGAACAGAGTTGAATTCTGGCGCGCGAAACTGCCCAAAAACGCGGGGTTTCGCGCAGCAAACAAGCATTTCTGGAGATTAGGAAAAATGGGAAAGATCATCGGTATTGACCTCGGCACCACGAACTCGTGCGTCGCCATCATGGAAGGCAACCAGGTCAAGGTCATCGAGAACTCGGAAGGCACGCGCACGACGCCGTCGATCATCGCCTACATGGACGACAACGAAGTGCTCGTCGGCGCGCCGGCCAAGCGTCAGTCCGTGACCAACCCGAAGAACACGCTGTTCGCCGTGAAGCGCCTGATCGGCCGCCGCTTCGAAGAGAAGGAAGTCCAGAAGGACATCGGCCTGATGCCGTACGCGATCATCAAGGCCGACAACGGCGACGCATGGGTCGAAGCGCACGGCGAGAAGCTCGCGCCGCCGCAGGTGTCGGCTGAAGTGCTGCGCAAGATGAAGAAGACGGCCGAAGACTACCTCGGCGAGCCGGTCACGGAAGCCGTGATCACGGTGCCGGCGTACTTCAACGACAGCCAGCGCCAGGCAACCAAGGACGCCGGCCGCATCGCGGGCCTGGAAGTCAAGCGGATCATCAACGAGCCGACGGCAGCCGCGCTCGCGTTCGGCCTCGACAAGGCCGAGAAGGGCGACCGCAAGATCGCCGTGTATGACCTCGGCGGCGGCACGTTCGACGTGTCGATCATCGAGATCGCGGACGTCGACGGCGAAATGCAGTTCGAAGTGCTGTCGACCAACGGCGACACGTTCCTCGGCGGCGAGGACTTCGACCAGCGCATCATCGATTACATCATCGGCGAGTTCAAGAAGGAGCAGGGCGTTGACCTGTCGAAGGACGTGCTCGCGCTGCAGCGCCTGAAGGAAGCCGCTGAAAAGGCGAAGATCGAGCTGTCGTCGAGCCAGCAGACCGAAATCAACCTGCCGTACATCACGGCCGACGCATCGGGTCCGAAGCACTTGAACCTGAAGATCACCCGCGCGAAGCTGGAAGCGCTGGTCGAGGATCTGGTCGAGCGCACGATCGAACCGTGCCGCATCGCGATCAAGGACGCCGGCGTCAAGGTGTCGGACATCGACGACGTGATCCTGGTCGGCGGCCAGACCCGCATGCCGAAGGTGCAGGAGAAGGTGAAGGAGTTCTTCGGCAAGGATCCGCGCCGTGACGTGAACCCGGACGAAGCCGTCGCAGTCGGCGCGGCGATCCAGGGCCAGGTCCTGTCGGGCGACCGCAAGGACGTGCTGCTGCTCGACGTGACCCCGCTGTCGCTCGGCATCGAGACGCTCGGCGGCGTGATGACGAAGATGATCAACAAGAACACGACGATCCCGACGAAGCACGCTCAGGTGTATTCGACGGCGGACGACAACCAGTCGGCCGTGACGATCAAGGTGTTCCAGGGCGAACGCGAGATGGCGGCAGGCAACAAGCTGCTGGGCGAGTTCAACCTCGAAGGCATCCCGCCGTCGCCGCGCGGCGTGCCGCAGATCGAAGTGACCTTCGACATCGACGCGAACGGCATCCTGCACGTCGGCGCGAAGGACAAGGCGACCGGCAAGGAAAACAAGATCACGATCAAGGCGAACTCGGGCCTGTCCGACGCTGAAATCGACCAGATGATCAAGGACGCGGAAGCGAACGCAGCGGAAGACCACAAGCTGCGCGAGCTGGCTGATTCGCGCAACCAGGGCGACGCGCTGGTCCACAGCACGAAGAAGGCGCTCACCGAGTACGGCGACAAGCTGGACGCGGGCGAGAAGGAAAAGATCGAAGCGGCGCTGAAGTCGCTCGAGGACGTGCTGAAGGATACGTCGGCCGACAAGGCGGCGATCGACGCGAAGGTCGAGGAACTCGGTCAGGCTTCGCAGAAGCTCGGCGAAAAGATGTACGCCGACATGCAGGCGCAGCAAGCCGGCGCGGCGGGTGCAGCGGAAGGCGCGGCCCAGGCGGGCGGTGCGCAGCAGGCTGCCGACGACGTCGTCGACGCCGAGTTCAAGGAAGTGAAGAAGGACTAAGCCGGGTTGCAATGGCACCGTACGCCGCGCGTGGAAACGCGCGCGGCGCGGTTGACCAACGACTGAAAGCGGTCTGTCTTTCCTTCCGGATGGCCGGATCGACTCCACGCCTGGCGGGCTTCGCGGCCCTCCGGGCACATTTGTTTTTTGGCGGGTGCTGCGCGAGCCGTCCGCGGACGGCGCAGCGCCAGACGAGTCGAGAGACTTTACTGCGGGCGAAAGGAGCCGCCGCGTGCGTGACGCGCGACGGCACAGTGAATCGATATGGCGAAACGGGATTACTACGAGGTTCTGGGCGTCGCGAAGAACGCGAGCGACGACGAAATCAAGAAGGCGTATCGCAAGCTTGCGATGAAGTATCACCCTGACCGCAATCCGGACAACAAGGATGCGGAAGAGCATTTCAAGGAGGCGAAGGAAGCCTATGAAATGCTGTCGGACGACCAGAAGCGCGCGGCATACGACCAGTACGGCCACGCGGGCGTCGATCCGAACATGGGCGGTGCGGGCGCACAGGGTTTCGGCGGCTTCGCGGATGCGTTCGGCGACATCTTCGGCGACATCTTCGGCCAGGCCGCGGGCGGTGCCGCGCGCGGCGGCCGCGGCGGTCCGCAGGTGTATCGCGGCGCCGACCTGCGCTACAGCATGGAAATCACGCTCGAGCAGGCCGCGCACGGCTACGACACGCAGATCCGCGTGCCGAGCTGGGTGTCGTGCGAAGTCTGTCACGGGTCGGGCGCGAAGCCCGGCACGAAGCCGGAAACCTGCCCGACCTGTCACGGCCAGGGCACGGTGCGCATGTCGCAGGGCTTCTTCAGCATCCAGCAGACCTGCCCGAAGTGCCACGGCACCGGCACCTACATCCCGGAACCGTGCGTGCACTGCCACGGCTCGGGCAAGGTGAAGGAAACCAAGACGCTCGAAGTGAAGATCCCGGCCGGCATCGACGACGGGATGCGGATCCGCTCCGCCGGCAACGGCGAGCCGGGCATCAACGGCGGGCCGCCGGGCGACCTGTACGTCGAGATCCACATCAAGCCGCACTCGGTGTTCGAGCGCGACGGCGACGATCTCCACTGCCAGATGCCGATCCCGTTCACGACCGCCGCACTGGGCGGCGAGATCGAGGTGCCGACACTGGCCGGCCGTGCGTCGTTCCCGGTGCCGGAAGGCACGCAGTCGGGCAAGACGTTCCGCCTGCGCGGCAAGGGGATCAAGGGTCTGCGTTCGAGCATCGCGGGCGATCTGTACGTACACGTGCAGGTCGAGACGCCCGTGAAGCTGACCGACCAGCAGCGCGACCTGCTCAAGCAGTTCGAGAAGTCGCTGGCCGAGGGCGGTGCGCGTCACAGCCCGCAGAGCAAGAGCTGGTTCGACCGGGTGAAGAGCTTCTTCGAGTAACGGCATGACTGAAGGCAACGAGAGCGCGTCGTTCGCGCTCTTGGACGATTGCGACTCGACCGCGTCCGCGCGGTCGAGTCGTTTGTATTCCGGTTTCGTGCGCGAACGCGTGTGCACGGTTCCGGCACGGCTCGACGAAGTCGATGCGGCGGTGGCGCAGGATCTGCGCGACGGGCTGCATGCGATCGTCGTCGGCGACTACGAATTCGGACGCAATCTGGACAGAGCGCAGCCGGGCCATGCCCCGCTGCGCTTTTTGCTGTATGCGCGCTGCGAGCGCCTGTCGCGCGACGAAGTCGATGCGTGGCTCGCGCAGCAGGACGGCGGTGGCCCGCCGTCGATCGCGGGCGTCGCGCATGTCGCGAAGAGCGTGTCGCGCGACGCGTTCGACGCAGCGATCGCCGCGGTGCACGACGCGCTGCGGGCGGGCGATTCGTATCAGATCAACTACACGTACCGGCTGAATTTCGACATGTTCGGCACGCCGCTCGCGCTGTACCGGCGGCTGCGCGCGCGTCAGCCCGTGCGTTACGGCGCGCTGATCGCGCTGCCCGACGGCGCGTGGGTCGTGTCGTGCTCGCCGGAGCTGTTCGTCGAGAAGCACGGCGACGTGCTGCGCGCGCGGCCGATGAAGGGCACCGCGCCGCGCTCGGCCGATCCGCGCGACGATGCGGCGGCTGCCGCGTTCCTCGCGAACGATCCGAAGAACCGCGCGGAAAACGTGATGATCGTCGACCTGCTGCGCAACGACGTGTCGCGGATCGCGCGCACGGGCACGGTCAAGGTGCCGGCGCTGTTCTCGGTCGAGCCGTACGCGTCGGTGTGGCAGATGACGTCGACGGTCGAGGCCGGCTGGCGCGACGGCACCACGTTCGCGCAGATGCTGCGTGCGCTGTTTCCGTGCGGATCGATCACCGGTGCGCCGAAGCACAAGACGATGGAACTGATCGACGCAATCGAGTCGACGCCGCGCGGGCTCTATACGGGCGCGATCGGCTGGCTCGATGCACCGAAGGAAGGCCTTTCGGCAGGCGCTGCGGTGCCCGACGGCGTGGCCGGCTGCGGCGATTTCTGCCTGTCGGTCGCGATCCGGACGCTGACGCTCGATGCGGTCGGTATGAATGCTGCCGCAACGATCGGCTCGCCCGACGCGGCAACGGCCGCTAGCGGCCGGCGGCGCGGCAGGATGGGTGTCGGCGCGGGCATCGTGCTCGACAGCGTCGCCGCCGACGAATATGCGGAGTGCGAATTGAAAGCGCGATTCCTGACCGATGCCGATCCCGGCTTCCAGTTGTTCGAAACCACGGCCGCGACACGTGCGGACGGCATCCGGCATCTCGAGCGCCATCTCGCGCGGCTGCAGCGCAGCGCGGATGCGTTCGGCTTCCGCCTCGACGCCGACGCGTTGCGCCGCGAGATCGACGCGCGTTGCGCGGCGCTCGACGGCGACGGCCCGTACCGGATGAAGCTCGCACTCGCGAAGGACGGCACGGTCGACATCACGGCCGCGGCACTGAAGCCGCTGCCCGCGGGGCCGGTCGGCGTGATGCTCGCGTCCGCGCACGGCTTCGCGCCGACCCGCACGGACGACGCGCTGCTGCTGCACAAGACGACGCGCCGCGCCGAGTACGACCGTGCGTGGCAGGCGGCGGAAGCGCTCGGCGGCTTCGACATGCTGTTCGTCAACGAGCGCGGCGAGGTGACGGAAGGCGGGCGGTCGAATGTGTTCGTGAAGCTCGACGGCCAGTGGGTGACGCCGCCGCTGGCGAGCGGCGTGCTGCCGGGCGTGATGCGCGGTGTGCTGCTCGACGATCCGGCGCTAGGCGCAAAAGAGCGTGTGCTGACGCTCGACGATGTGCTGAACGCGGACGAGTTGATGATCTGCAATGCGTTGCGCGGGTCGGTCGCGGCGCGGCTGATTCAAGGCAGCGCACCGGCCTGAACGCGGATTACTTCCCCGGCGTGCATTGCCAGCTTTGTACGATGGCGTGCCCACGCCTGTAACGCGCGACGCAAGTCTGCGCCTGTCTGCCGAGCGGTCGTGCGATCACGACGCTCGTATTCCCGTAGTCGCATGAGACCCAGTAATCCTCACGGTTTTCAGCGAGCGACCAGGTATAGACGTCGCTTTTGCGTTCGGAGCGCGAGCGGTTCGGCAGCAAGGACATCATCCGGTCCGGCGGCCCTGACCAGAAGGTGACGCTGGCAAGCGGGTAGGTGCTTTGCGTGTCGAAGCTTTTCCAGCCATCGGGTGGTTGACCGTCGAGCTGCTGGGTAACGGCAACGCGTGCGGGGCAGTTTGCGGTCGCAGCGGACGCGGGTAATGCGACGAGCGGACTGCATGCGAGCGCGGCGATGGCGAGCAGCCGATGTTCAGCCGCCTTTTCATACACATGCGCCATCTTTTCCACTCGTTCGCTTGACGAAGGTTTGATGGTCGCAGCGACGAAGGTGTGCAGGAATAGGACGAGTTAGAAAGTACGTATTGTCCGCAATGCACTACGAGAAACGGCGCACCGCATCGCGGCCACGTCAGCGAGTGTGCCGCAGCAAGCACCGACCGCGCGCCACGGCACGCCCGTCCCGCGTCAGAACGAGTGTTCCGGGCCCGGGAACGTGCGGTCCTTCACCGCGCTCACATACGCCTCGACGGCCGCCTGGATGTTCGGCTGGCCCTGCATGAAATCCTTCACGAAACGCGGCCGCTTGCCGGGGAAGATGCCGAGCATGTCGTGCAGCACCAGCACCTGACCCGAGCAATCGAGGCCCGCACCGATGCCGATCGTCGGGATCTTCAGCATGTGCGTGACTTCGGACGCGACGAGCGTCGGCACCGCCTCGAGCACCACGAGCTGCGCGCCCGCATCTTCGATCGCCCGCGCATCGCGCAGCAACTGCGCGGCGCCGGCCTCCGTGCGGCCCTGCACCTTGAAGCCGCCGAACGCATGCACCGACTGCGGCGTGAGGCCGAGGTGCGCGCACACCGGCACCGAGCGTTCGACGAGGAAGCGGATCGTGTCGGCGAGCCATTCGCCGCCTTCGAGCTTCACCATCTGCGCGCCGGCGCGCATCAGCGTGACCGCGTTCGCGAACGCCTCGGCCGGCGTGCCGTACGTGCCGAACGGCAGATCGGCGACGACGAGCGCGCGCGGCTGCACGCGCGCGACGCATGCGGTGTGGTACGCGATGTCGTCGAGCGACACCGGGAGCGTGGTCGTGTGGCCCTGCAGCACATTGCCGAGCGAATCGCCGATCAGCAGCACGTCGGTGCCGGCGCGATCGAGCAGCGCGGAAAAGCTCGCGTCGTAGCAGGTGAGCATCGCGATCTTCTCGTCGGCTTCGCGCATTGCCTGCAGCTTGGGCACCGTGACGGCAGGCCGGCTCGATTCCTGGAGATAGGTCATGGGAAATCCGGTTCGATGGGGAGGAGCGACAGGCGAGGACGCGTCAGCGCGTCGTCTCGCCCTTGACGAAGAATTCCTTGCGGCCGCGCATCGTGTCGATGCGCTCGACCAGCAGCGCGAGGTCTTCGGGGGAATCCAGCGGGTTCAGGTGTTCGGCTGCGACCGTCAGCACCGGCGTGCGGTCGTAGTGATAGAAGAATTCGTTGTATGCATCGACGAGCGAGCGCAGGTACGCGTCGCTGATCTGCAGCTCCATCGGCAGCCCGCGCTTCTGGATGCGCGAGAACAGCACCTCGGGGCTCGCCTGCAGGTAGACGACGAGATCGGGCGCGGGTGCCTGCGGCACGTCGAGGTGCGTCGCGATCGACCGGTACAGTTGCCATTCGTCTTCCGGCAGGTTCAGCCGCGCGAAGATGTCGTTCTTCTGCGGCATGAAATCGGCGACGACGGGCCGGCCTGTATCGAGCGCGCCGATCAGTTCGCGCGCCTGCTGCGCGCGCTGCAGCGCGAACGACAGCTGCGCGGGCAGCGCATAGCGCGCGGTGTCGCGATAGAAGCGTTCGAGGAACGGGTTGTCCTGCGGTCGTTCGAGCAGCGCCTGCATCGACCAGCGCTCGGCGAAGAGGCGCGCGAGCGTCGTCTTGCCGACGCCGATCGGGCCTTCGATCACGAGATAGCGATGCGGGGCGCGCAGGTCGGGCGCGGTGACGGTCAGCGGAGTGGTGTTCATCGGCAGGGGTTCTTGTCGGCGTCAGCGCCGGCGGCAAGGGCCTTCTGCATCAGGCATTGGCAGGTCTGCACCTTCTCGACACGCTGATCGGCGACGGCGGCGAGGAACGCATCGGCGCGGCCGCGCGCGGGGATGTCGAGCGCCGGTTCGATTTCGACGAGCGGCACGAGCGCGAATGCGCGATCGGTGAGGCGCGGATGCGGGACGATCAGGTCGGGTTCGTCGATCGAATCGGAGCCGAACAGCAGGATGTCGAGGTCGAGCGTGCGCGGCGCGTTGCGATACGGGCGCTCGCGCCCGAAGTGATGTTCGATCTTCTGGCAGAGCGCGAGCAGCTCCCGGGCCGACAGCGTCGTGTCGAGCTTGACGACGCAGTTGTAGTAATCGTCGCCGCCCGCTTCGAAGGGCGCCGTGCGATACAGGCTCGATTTGCCGAGGATCGAGATGGTGCGCTGCTGCGCGAGGCACACCACCGCGTCCTTCAGGGTCTGGCGCGCATCGCCGAGATTCGCCCCCAGTCCGATATATGCAACCGTCATGGCATCACTTCCTACGTCGTTCGCCGGCGAGCGCGTCAGTCGTCGGAACCGCCCGCGGTGTCCGGCGCCTGCTCGGCGGTGCCTTCGCCCGGCTTGCGGTTTCGCGCACCGCCGCGGCGGCGCCGCTTGCGGGGCGATTTTTCCTTCGAGCCGCCCTGCGTGAGGAGTGCCTCACGGGCGGCCGCGTCGCCTTCGATGAAATCCGTCCACCACTGTCCGACTTCCGCATCGAGCTCGCCGGATTCGCAGCGTAACAGGAGGAAATCATACCCCGCTCTAAACCTTTGGTGTTCCAGCAGCCGCATCGCGCTGCGGCCCGAGCGTTTTTCGAGGCGCAGTTGCAGGCCCCAGATCTCGCGCATGTCGGCCGAGTAGCGCTTGTGGATCGCGAGCTTCTCGGTCTGCATGTCGAGCACGTCGTCCATCGCGCGATGGAGCGCCGGCACCGGGATTTCGCCCTCCGCCGTGTATTGCTCGAAGCGCTGGCGCATGTCGTGCCACAGCAGCGTCGCGAACAGGAAGCCCGGCGACACCGGCTTGCCGGCGCGCACGCGCGCGTCGGTGTTGTTCAGCGCGAGCGTGATGAACTTCTCGCCCTGCGGCTGCTCGAGCACGACGTCGAGCAGCGGCAGGAGCCCGTGGTGCAGGCCTTCCTTGCGCAGCTGCTGCAGGCACGCGAGCGCGTGGCCCGACAGCAGCAGCTTCAGCATTTCGTCGAACAGGCGCGCGGCCGGCACGTTGTTGATCAGGTCGGCGAGCGCGTTGATCGGCTCGCGCGTGTGCGGCTCGATCTCGAAGCCGAGCTTCGCCGCGAAACGCACGACGCGCAGCATCCGCACCGGATCCTCGCGGAAGCGCGTGGCCGGGTCGCCGATCATCCGCAACAGGCGGGCGCGCATGTCGGCCATCCCGTCGTGGTAGTCGAGCACCGTCTGCGTCGACGGGTCGTAGTACATCGCGTTGATCGTGAAGTCGCGGCGCGCGGCATCTTCGTGCTGTTCGCCCCACACGTTGTCGCGCAGCACGCGGCCGCTCGCGTCCACCGCATGCGTGCGGCGGTCGAGCTCGTCGCGCTTCAGGCGCCTCGGCGGCTCGGCCGCGGCGGCTTCGGGCGGCGCGTCGACCAGCGCGCGGAACGTCGACACCTCGATCAGTTCCTGGCCGAACTGCACGTGGACGATCTGGAAGCGGCGGCCGATCAGCCGCGCGCGGCGGAACAGGCGCTGCACCTCGGTCGGCGTCGCGTCGGTCGCGACGTCGAAGTCCTTCGGTGCGATGCCGAGCAGCAGGTCGCGTACGGCGCCGCCGACGATGAACGCGCGAAAGCCCGCCTGCTGCAGCGTGTCGGTCACGCGCACGGCGTTCCGCGAGATCAGCGACGGATCGATCTGGTGCACGCTGGCCGGCACGACGGTCGGCTCGTGGTTGCTGCGCGCCTTTTTGGCGCCGCCGCCGCGGCTCCCCTTCGCGGGGCGCGGGGCAGGGGCCGTTTCGACGGCGGGCGCCTCGACGGGCGACGTGTGTTCGGCGCCGTCCTGGCCGAGCAGCTTGCGAATGAATTTTTTGATCACGACGTTCAGAAGAGATCGAGGATGCGCCAGCCGCGGTCGCTTGCATGCGCACGCAGCGTGTCGTCGGGGTTGGTCGCGATCGGGTCGGTGACTTTCTCGAGCAACGGGATGTCGTTGTGCGAGTCGCTGTAGAAGTAGCTGTGTTCGAAGTCGTCCCAGTGCTTGCCGAGCGACGCGAGCCACGCTTCGGTGCGCACGATCTTGCCTTCGCGATAGCTCGGCGTGCCGGTCGGCCGGCCCGTGTACGGCGAGTCGGGATGGCCGTCGGTCGTTTCGACCTCGCACGCGATCAGCGTGTCGACGCCGAACGCGGTCGCGATCGGACGCGTGATGAATTCGTTGGTCGCGGTCACGACGCAGCACAGGTCGCCGGCATCGAGGTGCTTGCGCACGAGTTCGAGCGCGGCGGGCGTCATCGCGGGGCGGATCACCTCGTGCATGTACTGCTCGTGCCATTCGGCCAGCTGCGCGCGCGAATACTTCGCGAGCGGCGTGAGCATCGCGCACAGGTAAGCATGGATGTCGAGCTTGCCGGCCTTGTAGTCGGCGAAGAACTGATCGTTCTGACGCGAGAAGCTTTCCGCGTCGACGATGCCGAGCTTCACCATGAAGCGGCCCCATTCGTGGTCGCTATCGGTCGGGATCAGCGTGTGATCGAGGTCAAAGAGTGCCAGATTAGTCATGGAAGCGCATTTTACTCGAAGCGGTTCGGGCCTGTGCCCGGTGGTGCGATGTCGTCGCCGGGGCGGGCCAGCATCCGGCGCAGCAGCGGCAGCGTGACGGCGCGTTTCTGCTCGAGCGAGAAGCGGTCGAGCGCGTCGAGCAGCGCCATCAGGCTCGGCATGTCGCGGCGGAAATGGGTGAGCAGGTAAGCGGCGATGTCGTCGGTGAGCGCGATCCCGCGCTCCTTCGCCGCGAGCTTCAGTACGGCGATCTTGCCGGCGTCGGACGGCGGCGACAGGTGGAACACGAGCCCCCAGCCGAGGCGCGTGCGCAGATCCTCGCGCACGTCGAGCGCGAGCGGCGCCGCGGGGCCCGCCGCGACGAACGCGCTCGACGGGTGCGCGCGGACCTCGTTGAACAGGTTGAACAGCGCGACCTGCTGCGTGTCGCTCATCTTGTCGCAGTCGTCGATCGCGTAGATGCCGATGCGCGGGTCGAACGTGAACGCGCCGAGCGGGCTTTGCGGCGTCAGGTAGCGCGCGTAGCCGTACGACGCGTCGCTCACGAGCGCCTGCAGCAGGTGGGTGCGGCCGCTGCCGGGCTCGCCCCAGATGTAGAACGACCGGTCCGGCACGGGCCCCGCCGCGAGCGCGAGGTCGAGCTTCTGGAGCCGCGAGATGAGCTCGTCGTTCTCCTCATTCATGATGAAGTTGTCGAACGTGGCGGGCGGCGGCGTGCCGAGATCGAGCGTCAGTTGACGGGACACAACAGTCACAATGCAGGTCGGTTGATGAAACGCGCGCCGTACGCCGGGCACGCGCGGGGGGCTGCTCCGGTGCCTGAACACGCGGCCGCACGCACGGCGGCGCGCGGTTTCCGGCGCGGCTCGCGGGGCGATGAAAACGGGGACGTGTCGACCAAGATGCAATCCCTGACGATTCGGTGCTGGGAATTCCGGCCAACGGGCCGGCTTCGGGTAAAATCGCATTTTACCGACCTTCTCGCATTCCCCCATGAATCCTCCGAAATCCGCTCCCGACGCCCAAGGTCTGTCCTACCGCGACGCAGGCGTCGACATCGACGCGGGCGACGCGCTCATCGACAAGATCAAGCCTTTTGCGAAGAAAACCCTGCGCGACGGCGTGCTCGGCGGCATCGGCGGGTTCGGCGCGCTGTTCGAAGTGCCGAAGAAGTACCAGGAGCCCGTGCTCGTGTCGGGCACCGACGGCGTCGGCACCAAGCTCAAGCTGGCGTTTCATCTGAACAAACACGACACCGTCGGCCAGGATCTGGTGGCGATGAGCGTGAACGACATCCTCGTGCAGGGCGCCGAGCCGCTGTTCTTCCTCGATTACTTCGCGTGCGGCAAGCTCGACGTCGACACGGCCGCGACCGTCGTCAAGGGCATCGCGCATGGTTGCGAACTGTCGGGCTGCGCGCTGATCGGCGGTGAAACGGCCGAAATGCCGGGCATGTACCCGGACGGCGAATACGACCTGGCCGGTTTCGCGGTCGGCGCGGTCGAGAAGAGCAAGATCATCGACGGCAGCACGATCGCCGAAGGCGACGTGGTGCTCGGCCTCGCGTCGAGCGGCATCCACTCGAACGGCTTCTCGCTCGTGCGCAAGATCATCGAGCGCGCGAACCCCGACCTGTCGGCCGATTTCCACGGCCGCTCGCTGGCCGACACGCTGATGGCGCCGACGCGCATCTACGTGAAGCCGCTGCTCGCGCTGATGCAGAAGCTCTCGGTGAAGGGCATGGCCCACATCACCGGCGGCGGCCTCGTCGAGAACATTCCGCGCGTGCTGCGCGAAGGCCTCACGGCCGAGCTCGACCAGAACGCGTGGCCGCTGCCGCCGCTGTTCAAGTGGCTGCAGGAGCACGGCGGCGTCGCCGACGCGGAAATGCACCGCGTGTTCAACTGCGGGATCGGGATGGCCGTGATCGTCTCGGCAGCCGATGCCGACGCGGCGATCGCCGACCTGACGGCCGCCGGCGAACAGGTGTGGAAGATCGGCACCGTGCGTGCGAGCCGCGAAGGCGAGGCGCAGACGGTCGTGGTCTGACGCAGCGCACGCAGGATGCAGCAAGGAAAGCCGCCCGGAGTCGATCCGGGCGGCTTTTTTTCTGGCGTGGCCGTTGGCGTATCGGCGGGCGGCCCGAAAGAGGAACGACGATGACCGAAGACGACGGTGTCGCGCGCAAGCAGGATCGATGCGCGGCGATCCTGCCCCGTTATTAATTGTCGATACGGCCGTCGAGCACGCGTTCGAGCGTGTCGAGCGCCTGCGCCGTCGAATCCGGCGCGACGCAGTCGACGACGATCCGCTCCGGCATCGCGCGCAGCCACGTGATCTGCCGTTTGCACAGCTGGCGCGTCGCGAAGATGCCTTTGTCGCGCATGGTCCGGTAGTCGGTGTCGCCGTCGAGGAATTCCCATGCCTGCCGGTAGCCGACGCAGCGCATCGACGGCAGGCCGAGATGCAGATCCTTGCGGCGGCGCAGCCGTTCGACTTCGTCGATGAAGCCCGCGTCGAGCATCGCGTCGAAGCGTTGCGCGATGCGCGCGTGCAGCACCGCGCGGTCCGACGGTTCGAGCGCGACCGGCACGAAGCGATAGGCCGCGGCCGCGTCGTCCGCGCGCCGCGGCGCGGCGAGCAGCACCGACATCGGCTGCCCGCTCAGCAGGAACACTTCGAGCGCGCGCTGGATCCGCTGCGAATCGTTCGGTGCGAGCCGCGCGGCCGTCGCGGGGTCGACCTGCGCGAGCCGCGCGTGGAGTGCCGGCCAGCCGTCGCGCGCGGCCTCGGCGTCGAGCTCGGCGCGCACGGCCGGATCGGCGGTCGGCAGGTCGTTGAGGCCCTGCGTGAGCGCCTTGTAGTACAGCATCGTGCCGCCCGCGAGCAGCGGCGTGCGGCCGCGCGCGGCGATCTCGCCGATCAGGCGCAGCGCGTCCGCGCGGAATTCGGCCGCCGAATACGCATCGGCCGGGTCGATGATATCGATCAAATGGTGCGGCACGCTCGCGCGCTCGTCGCGCGTCGGTTTCGCGGTGCCGATATCCATGTCGCGGTAGACGAGCGCTGAATCGACGCTGACGATCTCGATCGGACGGCGCGCGGCGAGCGCCAGCGCCGCGGCCGTCTTGCCGGAGGCGGTGGGGCCGAGCAGGCAGGCGATCGTCGTCGGGGCGGACTGCGGTGAAGCGTTCATTGCCCGCGCATGAAGAGACGGTCGAGATCGTTCAGCGTGAGCTGATACCACGTCGGCCGGCCGTGATTGCACTGGTCCGCGCGCTCGGTCGCTTCCATCTGGCGCAGCAGCGCGTTCATCTCGTCGAGCGTCAGGCGCCGGTTCGCGCGCACCGCGTGGTGACACGCAAGCGTGCCGAGCAGCTCGTGCTGGCGTTCGGTGAGCACGCGCGAACCGCCGAACGCGTGCAGGTCGGCGAGCACCGCGCGCGCGAGCGACTGCAGGTCCGCGTCCTTCAGCAGCGCGGGCACCGCGCGGATCGCGAGCGACGTCGGCGACAGCACCGCGAGGTCGAAGCCGAGCGATTCGAGCGTGTCGCGTTCCTCCTCGACCGTGCCGATCTCGACCGGCGTCGCCGTCATCGAGATCGGCAGCAGCAGCGACTGCACGGCGACCGTGCGGTCGGCGAGCGCGTTCTTGAACTGTTCGTACAGGATCCGTTCGTGCGCCGCGTGCATGTCGACGATCACGAGGCCGTGCGCGTTCTGCGCGAGCACGTAGATCCCGTGGATCTGGCCGAGCGCGAAGCCGAGCGGCTGCTCGTCGTGCGCGGCGGCGGCGAGCGGCGACGCGACGAAGCCCGACAGCGGCGCGGCCGGCGCAGCCGCTGCATCGGCCGCGTCGCGCGCGACGATCGTCGTGCCGTCCGGCGTGCCCGCGCCCGTGTCCTTGCGGCCGAACAGCGCGTCGTAGAGCGCGAGCGGCTGCGCGACCGGCAGCGTGCCCTGTGTCATGCGCGCCTGGCGCATCCACGTGTTGCCCGACGACGTCGACGAAGAGGGCGACGGCGACGAGAAGCCGCTGCCGCCCGCGCCGGTGGCAGCGCCCTGGCCGAGCGGCGTATTCAGGAATGACGCGGGGCCGCTCGGCGCCGGTGAGAGTTGTGCGGCATGGCCGCCCGCGGTAGTTTCCGGTGACGCGCCCGCATGGCGCGCGAGCGCGCGCTGCACCGCGTGGAAGACGTACTGGTGGATCGAGCGCGAATCGCGGAATCGCACCTCGATCTTCGACGGGTGCACGTTCACGTCGACGGCTTCGGGCGGCAGATCGAGGAACAGCACGTACGACGGGTAACGGTCGCCGTGGAGGACATCCTCGTACGCCGCGCGCACCGCGTGCGTGAGCAGCTTGTCGCGCACGAAGCGGCCGTTGACGAAGAAGTATTGCTGGTCGGCGCGGCCGCGGCTCGCGGTCGGCAGGCCCGCGCAGCCGTAGACGGCGAGCGGCCCGGCCTGCTCGTCGAGCGGCAGGTGTGCGGTCGCGAAGCCGTCGCCGAGGATCTTCGCGACGCGCTGTGCGGGTTCGGTCGCGTTCCAGTGCTCGACGGCCTTGCCGTTGTGCAGCACCGAGATCGCGACGTCCGGCCGCGCGAGCGCCGCGCGGCGGATCATTTCGAGGCAGTGGCCGAACTCGGTCTGCTCGCTTTTCAGGAATTTGCGGCGCGCGGGCGTGTTGAAGTACAGCTCGCGCACCTCGATCGTCGTGCCGACCGCGCCGGCGGCCGGCGACAGCGCGCCCGTGGTCGCGTCGATCTTCGTCGCATGCGCGACCTCGGCCGTGCGGCTCGTGATCGACATCTCGGCGACCGACGCGATCGACGCGAGCGCTTCGCCGCGAAAACCCAGCGTCGCGACCGCCTCGAGCTCCTCGAGCGAGCGGATCTTGCTCGTCGCGTGGCGCATCAGCGCGAGCGGCAGTTCGTCGGGCGGAATCCCGCAGCCGTCGTCGGTGATCGAGATGCGCTTGACGCCGCCTTCCTCGAGCACGATGCGCAGCGTGCTCGCGCCGGCGTCCATCGCGTTCTCGAGCAACTCCTTGACGACCGACGCCGGGCGTTCGACCACCTCGCCGGCGGCGATCTGGCTGATCAGCTGGTCGGGCAGGGGCTGGATCGCGCGCAGCGGGCGCGCGGCGGGCGTGGGCACGGCGCCTGCGGCCGTTTCGGTGATTTCGGACATGGCCGAATTATAGCGAGGCGGCGGCGGATGCCGTGGCCGGGGCCGCTTACGTTTTTTTCACGGAGCCTTAAGGTAGTTTCGGTATGATGACTGCGTTCCGCGCACCGCCTTGTGCGGCGGGCACTTCCGCTTTTCGGCCGCTCCGGCCCTTTCGCCTTCGAGGAATCGCATTTGGATACGCTGCTTCATTTCGTCAACCTGGTCCTGCATATCGACGCGTTCCTCGGCGACTTCATCCGGCAGTACGGTGCGTGGGTGTATCTGGTGCTGTTCCTGATCGTGTTCTGCGAGACGGGGCTCGTCGTGTTGCCGTTCCTGCCGGGCGATTCGCTGCTGTTCATCGGCGGCGCGTTCGCGGCGACGGGCGACATGAACGTCGGCGGGCTGATCGTGCTGCTGCTGGTCGCGGCGATTGCCGGCAATACCGTGAACTACCTGATCGGCCGTTGGGTCGGGCCGAAGGTGTTCAATACGCATATCCCGGTGCTCGAGCGCTTCCTCGATCGCGCGGCGCTGCAGAAGACCCACTCGTTCTACGACAAGCACGGCGGCAAGACGATCGTGCTGGCGCGCTTCATCCCGGTCGTGCGCACGTTCGCACCGTTCGTCGCCGGCGCGTCGTCGATGAGCGTCGCGCGCTTCCAACTGTTCAACGTGGTCGGCGCGTTGCTCTGGGTGCTGCTGCTGGTGCTGCTCGGCTACTTCTTCGGCAATATCCCGTTCATCCGCCAGTATCTGAACGTGATCGTGCTGGCGGGGATCGGCGCGGCGATCGTGCCGGTCGCGCTCGGCGCGCTGTGGAAGCTGGTGCGCGGGCGGCATTCGGGCGGTACGCAGAACACGCGCGGCCGCTGAGCCTGCGCGTTTTCCGCTTCGGCGCAGTGAAAAGCGTGGCAGTTGCCACGCTTTTTTTTCGTCCGTGCGGTTCGTGCGGTCCGATCGATTGCCGATGTGCGGTATCGGCCGATCCGGCTGCTTGACGCCGGCTGCTTCAGTCAGAATCCTGCGAACCGCTTGGCGACACCGTTCCTCAGGTCGTGCGATGGAAGATCGGCGTTTCGGGCGTCGGGTATTGCGCGTCGCGGAACGTCTCGAGGATCACGCGGTTGGTGTCGCAGTACACCTGCCAGTAGTTCTCCGGCTGCGTCGACGGACGCACGAACAGCAGCGGGCCTTCCGGCGTGAACTGCAGCACGCCGACGTCCGGCGCAGGCACCTTCATCACGTTCGGGATCAACTGGATCTGCGTCTTCAGGCGGTTGATCGCATCGGCCGCGTCGACGCCGTTCGCGATCTTCGCGGTCAGGTCCACGCGGCGATGCGGCGTCGCGCTGTAGTTCGCGATGTTGTCCGAGAAGATCTTGTTGTTGCCGACGATCGTCACGACGTTGTCGGCGGTGATGATAGTCGTGCCGAACAGGCCGAGTTCCTTCACCGTGCCCGTGACGCCGCCCGCGCTGATCACGTCGCCGATCTTGAACGGACGCAGTACCTGCATGAACACGCCGGCGGCGAAGTGCGCGAGCAGGCCGCCCCACGCCGTGCCGATCGCGAGGCCGAGGCCGGCGAGCAGGGCGGCGAACGACGTGGTCTGAACACCGAAGATCTGCAGGATCGCGAGGATCAGCAGGATCGTCAGCAGCACGCTGACTACGGAGGTCAGGTAGTCGGTGAGCGTCGGGTCGACCTTGCCGCTGCGGCGTACCACCTTGCCCAGCAGGCGCGTGCCGAGGCGGATCGCCCAGCGGCCGATGAACCACAGGACGATCGCGGCGAGGAGGTTGAGGCCGAAGTCGAGGCCGCGGGTCATCAGGAATTGCTGGGTGGATTCCAGGTTCGGCATGGGGGCTCCATAAATGAAAAAGGGGCCGGCAGGCGGCTTTTCGACGGAAGGTTATAACCGAAGAGAAGTCGATCGAGGATGAAAGAGTGTTAAAACCCCGAACGATGCAGCAGGGGAGATGTTTTCCCGACGCTTATGCCGAAGCGCGGAAATGCCCGAGTCGCCGGATTGCCGTGCGGACTGTTTGGGGAAAATATTCTATGAATGATGCGCGTTTTTTGTGGGGCATGTCGGATAATGCTGCCGAAAATATCACGATCCAAATCCATATCTCTCGACCATGCCTACACGAAAAAACGGGGTTCCGCGTTGCGTGCTGATTACGGGTGCAACGGGCGGCATCGGTTCCGCGCTGGCGCAGGAATATGCGCGTGCCGGCTCGGCGGTACTCATTTTGCACGGCCGCAATACCGCGCTGCTGCAACAGGTGAGTGACGCCTGTACCTCGCTCGGTGCGCGTGTCATCACGGCGGCATTCGATGTTCGCGATCACGAGACGTTGCGGAATTGGGTCAGCGAAATGAGCGCGGCCGAAGCGCCCGATCTCGTGATCGCAAATGCCGGCGTCAATATCAATACCGGCCCCGGGCATCAAGGCGAAGACTGGGAGGACATGCACCGTCTGCTGGACGTGAACGTGAAGGCAAGCATCGCCACCGCGCATGCGGCGATGCCCGCGATGCGCGCGCGCCGCGGAGGGCAGATCGCACTGGTCAGCTCTCTTGCCGCATGGCGAGGATTGCCCGAGACGCCCAGCTACAGTGCGAGCAAGGCTGCGGTGAAGGCCTACGGGGAAGCGATGCGCGACGGGCTGGCTGCGGAGGGTGTCAAGGTCAACGTGATCATGCCTGGCTACGTCGAGTCGCAGATGTGCTTCGATATGCCCGGTCCGAAGCCATTCCTCTGGAAAGCGCCGAAGGCGGCGCGCGTGATACGCGTGGGCCTGAGCACCAATCGTGCGCGAATCAGCTTTCCATTCCCACTGAACCTCGGATGTTTCCTGCTGGCCGGATTACATCCGGCCGTATCCGGCTGGTTCCTGAGTCGGCTGGGTTACGAGTAAGCGCGACTTGCTCGGGCGCGGTGCGAATCATCCCGATCGGGGCTGGCTGTTCGGCAGGGGGAAGTTGAAGGAGCTTCTGTGCGGCCACGCGCAGTGCGTGTAGGCGGGCCGGATCGCCGGCCAGCGCGCATAGTGCATCCACCCAGATCTGCGGATCATTGGCGAGCAAGAGGCCGTTCTCGGCGTGCCGGATGACCTCTTGATAAGGACCCGCGGCGGCATACAGCCCCACCGCGCGGCAGCGGGCGATATCGTACGCCTTCACGTGCGCGCGCGTAGTGTTGAACGCGGAGGGTAGCAGCGGGGCGAGGCCGATATGGCCGTCGAGAAGGCGGCAGTGGCCGCGATAGTTGGCCCAGTCCATCGGATGTACGACCCGTGTGCGTGGCAGGCTGCGAAAGAGCACATTCACCGCATGCGCGCCAATCAGCTCGAAATGGACGTTCGGACAGCGTGCGAGCACTTGCGCGATGATCGGTTGCAGCCATGTGATCTCGGCTTCATGAGCAGCGCTGCCGTGATAGAACACTAGGATCGGCGATTCCGGTGCGTCGACTACAGCGTTGCGTACCTGCAGCGGGCGGGCATCCTCCGGCAATGCACGCGGCGTCACGAGTTTAGCCGCCCGCTCCGGATAGCGATCGCGCAGTGCCTGCGTCGAAAACCAGTATTCCGTGGCAAGGTCGCGGATGTCCGCGGTATGCGCATGGCAGTATTTGCGGAGTTTTTTCACATACGGGCGAGGCAGCCCGTTCCATGACCGTGGCTGCAGCAGGTCATCGTCCATGAAATACACGATTCGCGCCAATTGCGCGCGATGAATGTGCAATGCGCGCGCCCATCGCGTGTTCAGGTAGCGGATGATCACGACGGCCGTCCCGGGTGCCAGGTCACCGGATTCCGGCAATGCACTGTCCAGGTTTTTATAGACGACAGGCAGCCCCGACTCCCGCAGGCGCGGCAGCACGTAATAATCCGTGGACGGATTTTCACCTTCATGCAGAACGAGCCAACGTAGCACCGCCGTGTTGCCACGGAGGTGAGACGGGCCGTGTGCCGATTTTCGGTATAGGAGCCTGCGCAACATCAGAACATCAAATGCGTGTGGTTGGTCGGCGCGCGTATGCGCGACTCGTGCAAAATCATCCCGGCATGAGCGGGCGTTCTGGACTTTTTGTTGATTGGGTGATTCTAAAGATGTTTGATCGTGTGTGCGCAACTGGCAATGACAAATTTATATGGCTCCACCCTCGTAATAATTTTTAATATTGTAAATTATTTACATTTGTGATGTCGGTACGGGTTGATGTTGCATCCGCAACCGACGGCAGGTCATGGGGCGGAGCGACTCGCTCCAGTATGCATTAATCGGCTTGCTGGCCTCTTTGAAGGGGATTGCCCGTTAAAATGTCGACATCCCCCGGATACGGCAGTGGTGGCGGGTCGAGAAGTATAATGCGATTGCTCCCGCGCGAGGATGAGGGCAGGTGGTGAGCGCATGAATTGCATCGTGCGCGCAGCATTTCTGCCGTTGTCGTCCGGTTGCGCGGATCGATATCCGAAGTCCGCTCGACATGACCATCCCGGTGGGCGCATCGATATTCCATTACTCCGGCTTCGCAGGATATACCTCCGCTTTCGGCAATTACCGGATCGCGTGAGCGCGTGTGGCCGCATTTGTCGAGGCTCAAGTTTTTGACTGATTTTTCTGTTGGCCGGGGCGAAGTCGCCGGGCAGCCGCTTCGCAAAGCGTCGATAGGTTCGCTGCCGCGCGCCTATACGATGGCGCCGGGCGTGAACCGCATCCCGACACTCGCCGCGTTGCTGGATGATTTTCAACTGCACTACCGGCCGGTGGGCCAGCCGGTCGCGGGTGCGGGTGTCCTTGCATGGGGGCGCCGTCCGAGCGCAATGGCCGCCGAGCGCTACGCGAAGAAACATGGCCTCGCGGTCTATCACATCGAAGACGGCTTCGTGCGTTCAGTCGGACTCGGCAAGGACGACCCTCCGCTTTCGGTCATTTTCGACGATGTCGGGCTTTATCTCGACGGCAGCCAGCCATCGAGGCTGGAATCCCTGATTGCGCAGCCGCTGCGCGACGACCAGATCACGCGGGCTCGCGCACTGGCTGCGGCATGGCGGGACGGCCGCGTGTCCAAATACAACCACAGCCGCGACCTGGACAGGGCATTGCCCGATGGATGCATATTGGTCGTGGACCAGACGCGTGGCGATGCCTCGATTTCCTGCGGTCTTGCCGACGCGTCCAGCTTCCACCGCATGCTGGAAGCCGCGCTGCGCGATCATCCCGATCGCACGATTCTGCTCAAGGTTCATCCCGACGTCGTGTCCGGCCGCAAGCAAGGCCATTTCGATCTCGACGCGGTGCGCGCGATGCCGCGCGTGCGCGTGCTGGCCGACAGCGCGCATCCGGCCAGTGTGCTGCCGCTGGTTCACGAGGTTTATACGGTGACTTCGCAACTCGGTTTCGAGGCATTGATATGGGGGCTGCCGGTGCGTGTATTCGGCATGCCGTTCTACGCGGGGTGGGGGCTGACTCGGGACGAGTTGCCGGCACCCAGGCGACGCGGTATGGCCACGTTGGAGCAACTCGTTCATGCTGCGCTGATCGATTATTGCCGCTATGTGGATCCGGAAACCGGCAAGCGCTGCGAGGTTGAAGCCGTGATCGCGTGGCTGGCGTTGCAGCGCCGGATGCGGCAACGATTTCCCGTCGAGATCGATGCGCTCGGGTTTTCAGGCTGGAAGAAGGACTATGTGCGTCAGTTTTTCGGCGGCAGCGCCGTTCGATTTCGCTGGCGGGTGCCGCGGGCGAGCGATGCCGCCGTTGCCACGTGGGGACGCAAGCTTGACGACCGGCTTGCCCCCGCATTGTCCGCGATGCACCCGGTCATCCGCGTCGAGGACGGCTTCGTGCGCTCCGTCGGCCTCGGCGCCGACCTGACTCGCCCGTTGTCGTGGGTGCAGGACGACATCGGCATCTATTACGATGCCACCCGGCCTTCCAGACTGGAAATGCTGCTTGCACACGCGACGTTTTCCCCCGAACTGGTTGAACGTGCAGCCAGTCTGCGCCGGGCCATCTGCGATGCGGGCATTACCAAGTACAACCTCGCCGGCCGCGCGAACTGGAGCCGTCCGCAGGGGCGGCGCGTGATTCTGGTGCCCGGACAGGTCGAGACGGATGCGTCGATCCGCTTCGGTGCGTCGGATATTCGCAGCAATATGGATCTGTTGCGTGCGGTTCGGGTCGCCAATCCCGATGCGTACCTGCTGTACAAGCCGCACCCGGACGTCGTGGCCGGCCTGCGCAATGTGGGGCGCGGCGAGGGCGACGCGGCGCAGTGGTGCGACGAGACGCTTGGCTCAGTTTCGTTTCACGAACTGCTCGGCAGCGTGGACGAAGTGCATGTGCTGACGTCGCTGGCCGGGTTTGAGGCGCTGATGCGTGGCGTGAAGGTCGTGACTTACGGGCAGCCTTTCTACGCGGGCTGGGGCATGACACGCGATGCCGGCTTGACGGAAGCGGTGCGTCAGCGGCGCGCTCGTGTGCTGAAGCTCGACGAGCTCGTGGCGGCGGCGCTGATTCTGTATCCCACCTATGTGAGCCGAACGACGAAGCGCTTCACCACGCCGGAGCGGGCACTGCAGGAACTCGTCGAATGGCGTGCTACGCCGCAGGTGCCACGTTGGCGCCACTGGGTTGCACGTCTGTTTCGGGAGGCGTGATGACCGGGGCCACGCCCGTTGCCGGTTCGATACCGCTACCGCGCAGCGAGCCGAAGATCGGGACATTCGACTGCAGTGCGCGCTCGAGCCGCGGGGGCGGGTCGACAAACGCGCCCTGGCCATTGACCTCGTCGTTCAGCACGCGACGCACGATTTCGGCGCATGCCGCATCGCGGCCCGCGCGGTTGTAGAACGAGCCGTGTACTTGAACGGTGGCGGCGATCGCCGCCACGAAATCCTTGAGCAGCGGCTTGTTGACGCGCTGCGGTTGAGTCCAGAACGTTTCCAGCGGCCCCTGGTGCGTGAGTCCTTCGATGTCGTACATCGCCATGCCCAAGACTTTTACCGGGCAATTGGCACGTAGCGCGTGCAGACCGACGGTCGAATTGACCGTAATTACACCTTGACTGTGTTTAATCGTGCGTTTGAGATCGCAATCCGTCACAGCGATGACACGCGATGTCACGCCGTGACGTTCACTCGTGCGTGCGACAAATCGCTCCCAGCGTTCCATCCCGTTGTCGAGCGGATGTAGCTTGATGATCAGCGAGCCGTCCTGCGGCGCATGCTGAGCGAATGACGAAATGACTTCCTCGATCACGTGCCGCTGATCGCTGTACGCGGAATTGGCGCGTAGCTGGTAATCGGCCTGCATTTGCAGCGCGAGCATCCAGTAGCGGTCGTCGGAATGGCGCAATACGTCGGCAGCCGCTACCCGTGCCGGTTCATACAGTCGCTGGCCAATCATGCGCGGCAACCAGCGCAGATAATCCAGTAACGGTAAGTAATATTTGTCCGTACGATAGAGTGGGAAGAAGTATGGCACCAACGAGGTCAGGAGGTTATAAAGGACCTCGTTGAACGCCTCCTGCCCGAAAGAATGTGAATAATGTGCGTCGTCCTGTTTAAATGGGCCGACACGGCGGGCGATCGCGCGAATCGTTTGCGGATCGGTGGGGAAGTGGGACAGCGTGCCCATTCCGCCGCGCTCCAGCGTTAGCCAATCGGGGCGCAGATAGCCGAATTCGACCGCGTACGTACGAATGCCGAGCGATTCGGCCACTTCGCGCGCGACCGCATGATAGGGCAGGCGATCAGCAAAGTAGAGGATGTCGGTAATCTGGTGCTGTACCAGATAATCGCGCAGAAAACCAGCCCAGCGGCTAAAGCGCCCACGGTAGTTGACTGCGCCGGATTTGCGCCAGTAGGCCCAGTCTCCCAGCGAAAAATTGATCCGATGCGTGCGTGCGCCCGCCGAATCGAACCGATCGCATAGTTGACGCCAAAAAAGCGAGGGCGGGCCCTGGAGAAATAGTATAGATCGGCGCATGTTCGATACTTCTAGGTTTATCTGGTCATCCTCTGGTCGTGAATTATAATCGCGGATCCAAAGTGGCGTCATGGTCAAGACAGGTAGTGACGAAGTGCTGGTTAAAAAATCTGAGAGGAATGGCCGCGCGACCATGGCGTGGCTGATAGAAGGGCTGGCGATGGACAAGGGCAAGGCGCGCGTTGCTACCGCAGTGCTTACCCTAGATGGCGCTCGGACACAATATTTAAAAGTCTTGATAAGCAGCAAGGGACGCATACAGGAGCTAGTCAAGACTGACGCGGCTGTGCGGGCGATCCATTTGATCGTGGACGGCGCCGAGCAACCTGCTCGCATGGAATTCCTTCAATATCGCCGCTTGAGTTTCGCAGTGTATCGTTTGCGACAGCTATGGAGAGTGGGATGCACGTTGTACAAGCAGCCTTGGCACAGGTGTATCCGAGCGGGACTCACGCCAGCTACGCTTTTCTCCGATATTGATTACGCGTACGATGTGGCTTGCCGCTTTCGGGCAAATGTGTTTCGTGGCGGCTACTCGGGGTGGTATCAGGATTTCTATGCTATTACGCCGACGGATCGCGCCCTGATGAGTCGTCGTGCTGCAAGTTGGCAGTTCTCACCAAGATTTAACATTTTTTTGTCGGCAAACCGGCAAACTACACAGGCCGATATCGACGCGACGCGAACCAGTTTGGCGGCGCAGACTTATCAGCGATTTGACGTCGAATTGGTGACGGGCGATTCGGCTGAAGAATGGTCCCGTTTGATGTCGACGACAGTCGAGCAGAACGAGTGGCGCCTTGTTATCCGCGCGGGAGTCACGCTTTCGGAGCAAGCATTGTTTTGTCTCGCGGACGCCGTAGTCAAAACGCCGGATGCCGCTGTTATTTATGCGGATCACGATGTCGTCGGTGCCGACGGTCAATTGTGTGATCCCGTTTTCAAGCCGGATTGGTCCCCCGAGCTGCTGCGCTCCACTAATTACATTGGAGAGGCGTTCGTCTGGAACGGCCGGTATGCACATCGTCTGCCTGAATTCGGTGCGGACGTGAATAGCGCGAATGTCGCTCATGCATTACTGCTGCGTTTGAGCGAACTCGGTTCACCGATGGTGCACGTCCCTGCCCCGCTTTGGCATATCACGCCCAGAGAAGAGCCGGTCGATGGTGTTGAAGCGGTTGGTGCGGTGACTGCGCATTTGCGCCGCGTCGGGATAGCGGCGGAGGTCGAAGGGACAGGGCCGGGCAGATGCAGGGTGCGTTATGCGATAGCGGAGCCGGCTCCGTTGGTCAGCATCGTCATTCCGACGCGCGATCAGTTGGGTCATCTGCGTCGTTGCATCACCAGTGTGCTGGAGAAGACGTGCTACGGATCGTACGAGATTCTCGTCGTGGACAACCAGAGCGTCGAACCCGAAACACTGGACTACCTGCGGAGCTTGCAGCAGGTGGCCAATGTTCGGGTGTTGGCGTTCGATGAGCCGTTCAATTACTCGCGTATCAACAATGTGGCGATTGCCCACGCGAGGGGCGAGTTGGTGTGTTTGCTCAACAACGATACCGAGGTGATTTCCCCGGAGTGGTTGGGGGAGATGGTGGGGGTGTTGTCGAGCGGTAACGTGGGCGCGGTCGGCGCCAAGCTGCTTTATGGAGACGATACGGTCCAGCATGCGGGCGATACGGTGGGGCCGGGCGGGTGCGCGAACCATTTGCATAACGGGATCGGGCGGAACGAGCCTGGTTATTGTGGACGGGCGTTGGTTGCGCAGGATTTGTCGGCGGTGACGGCGGCGTGTTTGTTGACAGGGAAGTCTCTATATCAGCGTGTCGGTGGATTGAACGAACATAGTCTGAAGATTGCGTTTAATGATGTCGACTACTGTCTACGCATTCGCGACACAGGTTTGCGCATAGTGTGGACCCCGCACGCGTTGCTATACCACCATGAGTCGATTTCACGCGGGAAAGACGAATCGCCACCTCAGCGAAAGCGGTTCCGCTCTGAGGTGCGGTACATGCGTAATCGCTGGCGACACATTATGTACCATGATCCTTTTTACAATCCGAATCTGAATTACCTGCAGGCGGATTTTTTGCCGGCGGCCATGCCAAATGTATTTCGCCCGTGGGCGGCGAGAATACTTTAGGGGAGAGGCGGCGCGCAAAATTGAGTGGCTGAAAGATTTTCGATTCGATTTAATATATATAATTGTAAAAATGCTTATCGGCAATATCAAAAAAAATCGGCTTTTTTGGGGTATGGTTATCGTGCCGATGGTTATGGCGATCGTGTATTACGCTTTTCTCGCGCGTGATCGCTATGTAAGCTCGTCCCAAGTAGCTGTCCATAAGGTTGGGTCGGAAGGGGCTGGCGAGGGTATGCAGATACCGGGGTTGGCAGCATTGATGGGCGGGGGAGGAATTTCGGGCGGGAATGCAGCCGAAACTCTTTATGTCCGTGAGTACGTGATTTCCCAGGATATGCTTAATGCACTGCAGAAAAGAATTCAATGGAGCAAGCACTACGCTGGCCAGATGCGTGATCCGTGGTATTACTTGTCGCCCGATGCTACTAGAGAGGAACTGCTCAAGTACTACCAGAAAATGGTAACGGCCCAATTCGATGCCACGACCGGGTTGCTGACCATATCTGTGCAGGCTTTTGACAGGAAATTTGCCGACGACACCGTCTCGGCGATCATTTCAGAAAGTGAGCAGTTCGTAAACGAAATATCTCATCGGTTAGCACGCGAGCAAGTTAATTTCGCAGAGGGCGAACTGGAGCGCTCTCGTCTCAACTACGAAGCCAAGCGCAAGGCAATGTTGAACTTTCAAGGCGCAAATAACGTGCTGGACGCGCAGCGATCCGCAGTCGCGCGCAACGACGTAATTGCAGGGCTCCAGTCGGATCTCACCAAGGCAGAGGCTACGCTTCGTGCCTTACGGGCAAGTCTCAGGGAAGATACGCCACAAGTACGCCAACAGAAGTACCAAATTCAGGCAATTCAGCAGCAGATTTCAGTTGAAAGCAAAAAACTGATCGCGCGTAATTCTAACGATCAGCTGAACGTGGTGGCGTCAAATTATCAAAGTCTCGAATTGAATGCGGGTATTGCGCAGGACGCCTACAAGGCATCAGTTTCGGCATTAGAGAGTGCGCGAATCGAGTCGACGAAGAAATTGCGTAGTCTTGTGATCGTTGTGAGTCCAAATATGCCTGACGAGGCGCTCTTTCCTCGGCGCATATATAGTTTGCTGACGATTTTCATTATGTTGCTGCTGATCTTTGGTATCGCCAAATTTGTTATAGCAACGATCAATGATCACCGGGACTAAGAATTCACGTATCAGGTATGTTTATGAAGAACGCAAGTGTTACTACGCCATCAAGACGGACACATTATAGTTTGGGTCTCGTGTTGTTCGGTAGCCTTCTCCTAGGAGGGTGTGCCGCATTATCAGGAGCGGGCCCCCAGCTTTCCGATGTCACGTCTACGAGTAATGCTCAAAATGCGGATTATCCGTATCAATTAATCGAACTTGCACCCGTCAACATCGAGCGCTATACGCGTCCGCCAGATACGGCCCTGCTGAGTGGTGTTGCCCGACCGGATGAACCGGAGGTACGTCTTATGCCGGGGGACGTCCTCAAAGTAATGATTTCAGACGATAGTGGAGCGGATAAAACGCTGTTCGCTCCCCTGGCACAGGGCGGAACGGTATTCGGTCAAGTTCGTGTGGACTCAAAGGGAAAAATAACGCTTCCTTATCTTGGACCCGAGAGCGTTCGTGGTGCCACCTTGGCTGAGGCCGAAAATATTATCCGACGTGGCTTGAAGGGGCGAGCCATCGAACCGCAGGTGCACGTCGAGTTGCAAGGTGATTTGTCTCGTTCGGTCTTGGTTGCCGGGGCCGTTAAGAATCCTGGACGGTTTTCCGCTTCTCAGGGCCCGCTGACCATCCTGGATTCGATCAATCTGGCGGGAGGGCCGGTTTTGGAGCCCTATTTGACTACGGTAACCCTTCGTACCGGGAAAGCAGTACAGAACTACAATTATCAGGATCTGTTGTCTGGTGGCAATGTGTCGGTTCCGCCAAATTCCGAGATTGTTCTGGAGCGAGCCCGAAAGCGTTTCGTTGCTATGGGCGCTGTTACGAAGCCCGGGCTTCATGATTTTCCTTCCGCTACCCCGAACCTTCTGGAAGTGTTGGGTTCCGTGGGTGGACTGAATGAACACATGGCAAATCCCAGCGGAGTATTCGTTTTCCGCCTGAGCGAAAATGCCAATAGTGGCAAACCCGAAGCAAAAGTATTCCGTCTAGATATGCGTGAACCTGTGTCGATGTTCCTGGCAAAGAAATTTTCGGTGCAGCCTGACGATACTGTTTACGTAACAAATGCTCCGGTATACGAGATGCAAAAAATAATTACCCCGATTGTGCAGGTGCTGTTGTTGGGACGTGACATTAGTCAATATTAATGGTGATTTCATGTCTGATTTTGAGTCTCCATTCAAGGCGAATCGATCGTCGTGGAAGATTTTTCGGTCCGTGTTGTTTGCATTATTTCTGAGAGAAATGCAAACGCGATTTGGTGCGCGACGAATGGGCTTTGTATGGGTCGTGCTAGAGCCGTTGGCGATTCTCGTGATTATTCTGGCGTTTCATTCGTTCCTACACGCGACTCCGATGCAAGGCATAGATTTCGTCATGTACATGGTAAGCGGAATCGTTCCATTCCATATGATGCGCAGTATCGCATGGCGGTTGACTGATTCTCTGCAGGCGAATCAAGGGCTTTTTGCATATCGCCAATTGATGCCATTTGACACATTCGTGGCACGCTTGATCGTTGAGCTTTGTACATATTCATGCGCCTATTTAATTATCTGCTTCGCACTTGGATTTTGGCTCGGCCACGACGTATCTATAAATGATCCGCTAATGTGGGTTTGGGCGTTGACGGTCGGTATATTTTTGTCGTTTTCAATTGGCGTGACTTTTGGGTTAATAGCTCATCTTATCCCGAACTCCGGGCGCATCTGCAAGATGTTATATATTCCATTGTATATAACGGCCGGCGTGTTTTTCCCGATCTGGAATCTGCCGCAGGATAAGATGTTTCTGATATCGTGGAATCCGTACGTCGAGATTATCAACAATGTCCGTGCGGCAACTTTCGAAAACTATCCGGCCGTAAAGGGTATGAGTTCCGCATATCCGCTGTATTTTACTGTCGCATCCACATTTTTTGTGATGGTGGCGTATAGACGCCTCCGTCAATCTCTGCGGACGCCGAATTCGTAAAATGATTGAATTATCAAAACTGACGAAATCGTATGTGACAAAGCAAGGCAGAAAATATGTCTTTCGCGACTTTTCGTTCATTATTCCTCCAGACAAGAATATTGCATTGATCGGTAGAAACGGAGCTGGAAAGAGTACGTTGATGCGATTGCTGTGTGGTACAGATATACCGGATAGCGGGAAGATTATCACGGATAAGAGAATATCTTGGCCAGTTGGCTTGGGTGGGGGGTATCAGGGATCTCTAACTGGCAGGCAAAACGTAAAATTCATTTGTCGATCTCTTGGGGCCGAGAACGACGAGATGGAGAAAATAATTGCGTATGTTGAAGAGTTCGCAGAGCTCGGGGATTATTTCAATCAGCCAGTGAAGACATATTCTTCAGGAATGAGTTCAAGGTTGAAGTTTGGAATGAGTTTGGCGTTCGATTTCGACTACTACATGATCGACGAGGCCATGTCGGTTGGCGATGCACATTTTCGTGAAAAGGCAGAGGCTGAATTCAAGAGGCGCGTTGGCCGTGCCAATATGATATTGGTAACTCACGGAATGGCGCAGGTGAGAAAGTTATGTGACATTGTCATGCTCCTAAATGGTGGAAAAATCGACGTATTTGATGACGTGGAAGAGGGGATAGCGGCATATCAGAAAGCATAGAGTCGACTGGTCGCTAGGGTTATCAATTTTTGAAAATATAGATCTTCTCGAGATTGTGTATGGATAGAAATAAATTTGCGGTGGCTGCAATTTTTAAGAATGAGCTTCCGTTCATTGTGGAATGGTTGGCCTACCATCGCGTTCTTGGGATATCTCGATTCTTTATCGCGGACAACGAAAGCGACGATGGTACCGCCCAGTTGCTTCAAGCTTTATCTGTCGCAGGATATGTTGAGTGCATTACGTACAAAACAGTCCCGGACGTGAAGCCGCAGCTAGCAGCATATCAGCTTCTGATGGACACCTTCAAAGATAAGGCGGATTGGTTCTGCTTTATTGACGCGGACGAATTCATGCGTCCATCTAGTCGTGCCACTAATGTAATCAATTCTCTCGATGGAGTATTGGGCGATGAGAAAGTTGGTGCGGTCGCCGTAAATTGGGCAGTCTATGGTTCGTCAAATTGGGTGACGGCCAATTCGAAGGGCGTGATCGAGCGATTCTTCTCGCGAGGTGTGCGTGAGAGAGGCGTAAATCGCCATTACAAAACGATTGTCAGATCGTCCGCGTATAAGGATGTGGGAACCAATCCACATGTCTTCGAAATAAACGATCAATTTGTTTATGCGGATCCGTCAGGTCGATACCTTGAGGTAGGGGAGCTGGGCGGTCTTACTGACGACGTAAATTGGGATGTTGTTAGAGTAAATCACTACGTAGTCAAATCGCGAAGCGAATTTTTTACGAAGAAACGTCCTCGCGGACGGCCAAATGGCTCACTTCGCCCGGTGGAGTTTTTTTCGCAGCATGATATGAATGATGAAGATGACGCATTCTCGTCCGATTTCCTGGAGCTGGTGCGAGAAGAAAAATCTTTGATTTACAAGGCTTTGAAAGAGAGGGCGGGGTACGTTTGCGGAAATTTAAATTATTCAGATAGCGATCTTTTTTTTGCAGCGAAAAATCCTGCATTGAAAATTTGCGTCGATGCAGTCAATCTTTCGGCAAAGAAAGTTGAATGCAAGGGCTGGGTTATAGGTGATGGAGGTGAGAATGTCGATTTTAAAATGCTGGTCGACTACAAGGACGTGGTTCGTGCATCTCGCGTTGACCGAATGATCCGTCCCGACGTCGTCAGTGCATATAAGCTGGACCCAGAATTTCGCTACGGTTTTGTATGCACCTTCGATATCGCAGTTGATGCAGCAGATGAAAAGGAGGCGCCACTTATTGAGCTGTGCGTCGGGGTTGGGCGTCAGAATCTTGGGGCGATTATTTCTCTCGCTAGCAAAATGAAGTGAATTCGACTATCGATCATTCGTGAATTGTAAATTGCGATTGTATTTGATTGGTCTATAAATTGTTGGGGGCCGTGTGAACGACTTTTTGGAATCGGGCGCATACGGAGAGCATGACGCTCTCGTTGAACAGTATAAAAAAATAAAAGCTGAGAATGCTGCGCTGCGTGCCGAGATTGATAGTCAAAAGAATAATATCGAAACTCGTTTTGTCGAATTGGCTGCGTTGACAAAATTACTTGAGGCACGTAATCATCAGATTTTTCTGGCGAATTCGGCTTGCTTGTCGCTTGAGGGGAAAATTAATGTACTAATGGAGTCATTTTCATGGAGGTCGACGGCGCCGCTAAGGCGATTCGTTGCACTTTTCCGGAGAAAGAATGAGGTGCCAAGCGGCACACATTTTCTCCGAAAGCTGATCATGGATTCCGGATGCTTTGATCGGAATTGGTATGTGGGACATCACCCTGAGGTTTTGGACAGTGGGATCGATCCGATTCAGTACTTTATCTCCTATGGTATAGCGAAGTGGCATGACCCGGGGCCGAATTTTAGCTGTGACAAATATATAGGGAAGTATCCGGATGTTGCCGTTTCCGGAATTCCGCCCTTTTTGCATTTTATTCGGCATGGAATGGCGGAAGGCCGAAATTCTCTTTAAAGATATGGTGATGGAAAATGGCAACGTTCGTAAGTAAATTGAAAATTCTTGACCCGGCTTGGTATGCACAGGAGTACGCTGATGTCGCGTTGAGCGGCTTGTCTCCGATCGAACACTACCGTCGCTACGGATTACTCCTGAATCGAAAACCGTGTCAAGACTGGGTGGATGATGAGCAAAAGTCGGCTCGAGACAGTTCGAGCGGGGCTATTGACAACCGAAACTATCTTCTTCTTTCTGCTCCCCATCGTCAGGAACTCGAACATCTTGGAGAATCGTCGTGGAAATCTTTGGGGAATGACCCAGCCTTTCTTTTCGACGCAAGTGAGTTAGGTTTCATTGCAGGGCCCGGCTGGTACGATTTCTCGCTGCAAATAAAATCGGAGAGTATTCCCGGTCTCGCGAAATTTTATATGGATTTTGGTGCAGGATTTTCGGAGAATGACGCTTTTTCAATTCGATACAAATCGGATTTGAGCGCGGGGAAGGTCGTATTCATCCGAGCTAATGTCGTTAGCTTGCGCTTCGATCCAATGGAGCTCGGTGGCGAATTTTCCGTGGAATGGCTAGGGATTAGGAAGTTGACGGATGAGGCGGCGTTGAGCCAGATGCTGATGCGGATAAGACAGGCTCATCCTAAATTCCTGGATCAGGATGTTTCAAAGTTATCCGAAGATTTTTCGAGGGAGCTGAAGACTAGCCACCTGAAACCTTCGGATGTGCTTGATATCTATGAAGAAAGTTTTCTTGTCGATAAATCGTCCGACGATTATGACGATTGGATAGAAAGAATCGAACGGCCAAGTTTGCCCGGCCGCGCGGAAGTCGTAAATATCCTTGCTGGCTTTGTGAGCAAGCCGATTATTTCTGTTGTTGTTCCAGTATACAATACGGACGAAAAATTTCTGCGGGAATGTATTGAATCCGTTCTCTGCCAGAGTTACCCGAATTGGGAGCTTTGTCTCGCAGATGACGCATCTCCCGATAGTCATGTCCGCCGGGTGTTAGCAGAGTATCAGGATAAGGATCCTAGAATCAAGGTCGTATATCGACAGAGGAACGGTCATATTTCTGAGGCATCCAACAGCGCGCTCGAGATCGCCTCCGGGGACTATGTTGCGTTGCTTGATCATGATGATACGTTGGCGGAGCATGCACTCCTGTTTGTCGTTGAAGCCCTACAGTCAAATGAAACTGCGCAAGTAGTTTATAGTGACGAAGATAAAATCAACGCGCTTGGCATGAGGTTTGATCCGCATTTCAAATGCAAATGGAACCCCGATCTTTTTTATTCGCAAAACTACGTCTCTCATCTCGGGGTTTACAAGCGGTCTCTGTTGGAGTCGATCGGAGGTTTTCGTCGTGGCGTAGAAGGAAGCCAAGACTACGATTTGCTATTGAGATGCTTGCCGCATATCGATTGCAGCGAAATTATGCATATTCCGAAGATTTTGTACCATTGGCGTGTTTTGCCTGGCTCAACGGCACTCGCTGCGGGCGAAAAATCGTATACGGAGGTTGCCGGGATAAAGGCGTTGCGCGATCATTTCGATGCGATTGGGGTCGAAGGTGTACAAGTTGAGCCTGGGATTATTCCGAACTCATACCATGTCAAATGGCCCATCGTCGAGCCGCAGCCGTTTGTAAGTCTCCTGATTCCGACTCGGGATTATAGGAGCGTGACGGAGGTTGCTGTCCGGAGCATTTTGAATAAGACGAGTTATCAAAATTATGAAGTTGTCGTTATTGACAATGAGAGTGTCGAGCCAGAAACTCTCGATTTTTTTGAGAAAATTCAGCAAGAGAGTAGGCGCGTTAAGGTTGTTCGATATCCATATCCCTTTAACTATTCTGCGATAAATAACTTCGGTGCAAAGTATGCGTCAGGTCAGATTATCGGGCTCATTAATAACGACATCGAGGTGATTTCGTCGGACTGGCTTACTGAAATGGTCCGGCATGCTGCTCGCAAGGAGATCGGTTGCGTCGGGGCGAAATTATTTTATAGCAACGGTTCGATTCAACACGCTGGAGTAATATTGGGCATCGGCGGCGTTGCGGGACACTCGCATAAGTACTTTCCGGGTGACCACACTGGATACTTCGGCCGATTGTCACTCGTGCAAAATTTTTCGGCAGTGACCGCCGCTTGTTTATTGCTGCGACGAGAGGTATTCGACGAAGTTGGTGGTCTGAATGAGGCTGATCTGGCGGTTGCTTTCAACGACGTTGATTTTTGCCTTCGAATCAGGGAGCGTGGATACAGGAATATTTGGTCTCCATATGCGACGTTGTTTCACCATGAGTCGATTAGTCGGGGGAAAGAGGATCGACCCGAGAAAATCGAAAGATTTAACGGTGAAGTCGGATATATGAAGAAAAGATGGGGCGAAGCATTGGCGGCGGATCCTTACTATAGTAAGCATCTGACTCAGGATCGAGAGAATTTTTCGATCGGACTCTGAGCGCGTGTCCGATTTTGATTGGCGTCACGAGCTCTGTGAATCGGTGCCTATACGGGAGCAGGGAGCGATGATCCAACGAGTATGAGGTGGTGGAATAGTCGTAGGTACCTGCCAGAAATAGCGTGCCGATGGACGAGTATTGAGGTTCTTCGAGGCATTGAATCGGAACTATTTAGTGCTTTCGATTGCGGAAATGTGAACATCTCAGGAGATCGGAGGCGCTAGCGAGTGCTGACCGCTCTTCGGAGGTGCGCTCCGAGACAGTGCACCATCCAGATGTGCTGCCATCGCATACGCGATGGCAGCCATTTGTGCAAGGATGCCGACGCGATTTTCGTTGTACTGGCTCCGTCCGCAGCGATTTGAAGAGTGCCAATTCGATTCGCCGCAGCTAGGAATTGAGGTTCCACACTGAGATCAGAAGACAACCCATCTTGTCGAATCTCAATTTGCTATGGATTAATCCCCAATCGGTCGCCTACCAGATCATGTTCGCTTTGGCGATGGTCGCCACTTTGAAGGTGCCTGATGAAGACATGCTGGTTTGCGAAATGTGAGGAAGCTTGGGGGTTGATTGCAGTCTATTGAATCACATGTGGGTTGCATATTCCGAACGAGGTTTAAATGAGGTTGATAAAATATCCAATCAACGAGGCCAGAATAATTCATTCGCTCGATAAGCCGATAGAAGGTCGAGAGGCTGTCGAAGGCATCTTGAGTGTGAAAGGATGGGTGTATCCCCGAAGCGATGGTCCACTGAAGGTGATTATTGAGAATTCTCATGGGGTTTTTGAATTCCTACCCAATCGTGATCGGCCGGATGTATTGAGACATCTTCTAAAGAAGTACGGGGTCGAAACGAATCGAAAGGTCGGATTCGAGTTTGATTTACCGATTGGTTCCGGATTTGATGTAAGCTACGACGTGGATGAGATGAGAGTGCCATTTCTGAAAGTCGAGGGGATGCGGGAGAATCCTTTTCCGGAAATTGGTGGGTGGGAAGACTTACTTGAGTCTAAATTCGGCGTTCTGGGTAATTATTATTTCAGGAACGGATTCGATTGGCGGCGGGTGCTTATATTCTTCAATGGTAGAGTTACCGAAGATAAAATTTCCATGGATAGAAGTATCTTCCAGCGATGGTCTTGGGCAAGGTATTTCAGACACCCCGTTATCTGTATTTCTGATCCTTTGACTGTGGGGAATGGCGCCGTTTCTATCGCGTGGTATCTGGGTAAAGATGAAGGTGAAATGGTTTCATCGTTAGTTGTTCCCGCGATCGAGGCTGTTAGGAGGAAGTGCCCTGGTGCAAAAATTATTACATTTGGATCGTCCGGCGGGGGATTCGCTGCGTTGCTGTGTGCCCAATTGGGGTTTGCCGATGAGGCTATCGCGATTAATCCTCAAACGGATGCACTCCTCTATGAGGATAGAAATGCGGTGGCGGAGTTTGTGAGTCTAAGAAAGAAGAATCTTGATCAAACAAATTTGTTCTTCTACGGACTTGAAAGAATGAAATCGGATTCGATGGTGACGTATATTCAGAATGATGCGGACGTTTCGCATTTGAATGATCACATGATTCCATATCGGAAATTTGTTGCGAGTTCTGGTCGACTTCGTAATTTTAAATTTGTAAATTTCGTTGACGAGAAGATTGGGCATGCTCCTCCAGATTTCTATGGAATTAAAAGAATAATGGGTGAGGATTGGGAAAGATTTTGTGTTTAATTGATTTTTGATTGCTATTTTGAAGTGAGGTAATTCTTGATCAAATTTTTGATATGGGTGACGCGAGATCGACTGAAATTGGTGCAAATAAGCCTCGACACGGCGTTTCGATTCATATCGGACTAGATGTGGGCGCGCCATTGGCTGAGAATGGTAACGTTCTAGCCGTGTTTGAAAGTCGCTAGCACTCGAGTGTAGATGGAGCGTGGAGGTCACGATCGTGCGCGCGCGAAACGTATATATCGTCAAAAAGATGAAATTGGGTAGCGGTAGAGTGATCGGCAACTAGTCGAATGTTCAATGCTAGCGAGGAAAAGTCCCTCATGTCGTATTAATGCAAGGGAAACCAAGCTCCCGTCATACGCGGGAGCCAATTTCAACGCTCTGACAATTGTGGTCAGTTCCAATTTGCTGGGTTGTTCCGCGCTTGGAGGGGCCATCGGGTTGAGAGTGATCGGCCTGTAAGACTAGTTGCAACGGTCAGGAATGGCTGCACTATTGAATCTCGCGAGAGATTTGAGAGAAGAATGTGAAATGACTCTTGGCGCATGCTATTCTGTGCCTTCATGTAATGAGGTTGCGTTGCCTATCTGGCTGAAATATCTTCGAAGATGGAAAATGGATATGCTTGGATAGCCATTTGGTTGATTTCGGGCGATATTTGTGATGAAGCGTGGATGGGGGTGAAATGAAAACAAGTCGTCGAAATTTCTTGAAGATTAGTGCGTCAGCGACATTGATTCCATGGGCAGGGCCAGCGCTGTCCAAATCCTGTTCGACACATGAATCTGCTGTTTACGTTGGAGGGGTGGTCGGGTTCGATTCCCTGGCGAACCCGATGAACAGTAAAAATTTCAGAAAGATATGTCGGACTGGTCTTTATATTCATGGCTATATATGGACTAGAACGCCTCCGGAGGAAAACGAGGCCATTCTTGCAGCGTTTGCAGATCAGCCGATGGATGTTGAACTTGGCATGGTCAACACACCGGAATCTTGGTTTCGTGATGCATATCGAACGAAATTCATAGACGCCGGTGTTCGTGCCAGACATTCTCACGTGAATGGTTTCAATCCACAGCACCTGGATTTGTGGCGGCGCTTCGTAAAGGCAGGTCAGGCATGTGGTCTGGAGACAATTGCGCCTATTTTCTCTCCGAATCACGGACAATATAAGACAGCGCCGTTCTCTTCGTCAAGTTGGGATAATATGAGGGATGGAGCTAAATATGGTGGAGCTATAACTACGGATTCGCCACCGCAATTTTTTTGGGGGCAACCATCCGCTTACCGGCAATTTATTGTCGACGAGTTGAGCTGGGCAAATGAGGCTGGACTGCATTCAACCTTTATCGTTTCTCCCGCAAGCTCCGGCGATAATTTCCTGGATGATACAAAACGTACCGTGGAATTTCTGCATAAGAATGGCGCGCTCCCGAAAGCATGGATTGTCGAAAATTACGACCCGAAGGCGAATGCTTTTTACGCGAATCGGGTTGGGAGCGAGGACGACCAGGAGACCATACTGGGCGTTGCACTATGGCTCGCGAAGCATGCGTCCTAATGCTATTGAGTATGGTTGAGTAGTAGGGGAAGAGACTTTGTATCGGGAGTGTCAGGACTCAAGGAGGTGTCGCTTTTTTAAGTCAACCTGCGGGGGACGATTTGAGCACGCGCTTTACCCCGCAGGCCTAGTCTGATCGAATACTACGGCGGTTTAATCGTTGCTAAACAGATCCCGCGTATAAACCTTTTCTGCAACATCTTCCAACGCGTCGGCAATCCGATTGCTGATGATCACATCCGATTCCTTCTTGAACGCCTCGATATCCTCTACTACCCTCGAATGAAAGAACCGCGACTCCTTCAGCGCCGGTTCATACACGATTACCTCGACCCCCTTCGCCTTGATCCGCTTCATCACCCCCTGAATACTTGACGCCCGGAAGTTGTCCGAGCCGCTCTTCATGATCAGCCGATAGATCCCGACGACCTTGGGCTTGCGCCGCAGCACGTCTTCGGCGATGAAATCCTTGCGTGTGGTGTTGGACGCAACGATCGCCTGGATTAGGTTCTGAGGCACCGCCTTGTAGTTAGCGAGAAGCTGCTTTGTATCCTTGGGCAGGCAATATCCGCCATAACCGAACGACGGATTGTTGTAATGATCGCCGATCCGTGGATCGAGACACACGCCGTCGATGATCTGGCGTGTATCCAGGCCGTGCGTCACTGCGTACGTATCGAGCTCGTTGAAGTAGGATACACGCATCGCGAGATACGTATTGGCGAAGAGTTTAATCGCCTCGGCTTCGGTCGAATCGGCGAAAAGAACCGGGATATCCTTCTTGATCGCACCTTCCTGCAGCAATTCGGCGAACACGCGGGCGCGTTCAGATTGTTCGCCGACGATGATACGCGACGGATGCAGGTTATCGTGCAGCGCGCGGCCTTCGCGCAGGAATTCAGGCGAGAAGATCACGCGATCGCAATCCAGCTCCCGTCGAACCTTCTCGGTATACCCGACCGGCACGGTCGACTTGATCACCATCACGGCCTTCGGATTGATCGCCTTGACGTCGTTGATCACAGCTTCGATCGAGCGCGTGTTGAAATAGTTGGTCTCCGGATCGTAGTCCGTCGGCGTAGCGATGATGACGTAGTCCGCCCCTTCATACGCATCGTGCTTGTCGAGTGTCGCGCGGAAGTTTAGACGCTTGTTCACGAGATAGTCTTCGATCTCGGCATCGATGATCGGAGACTGCTTGCGATTGAGCATCTCCACTTTCTCGGGAACGATGTCCAACGCGACGACTTCGTGGTGCTGGGCGAGCAAAATCCCGTTGGAAAGCCCTACATAGCCGGTGCCGGCGATAGCGATTTTCATGAGTTATCGTTTATTGAATTTGAACAAGAGTGGCCCTCGACCCCGAACGTACTGCGACTACCGTTTTTCGAGCAACACCTTCATCGCCTCAACCGTCCTGTCGATCTGCGCTTCACTATGCGTACAAGCGATGAAGAACCGCAGCCGCGCCGACTGCTCCGGAACGGCTGGATAAAGAATGGGCTGCACATTGATCCCTTGCTCGAAGAGCGCGTCCGACCATTTGGTCGCCCGCAGCGAACTCCCGAGAATCGCGGGAATCACGGCAATCCCCGCGCTGCTTCCCGTATCGATCCCCGCGGCCTTGGCCTGCGCAAGAAAATACTGCCCGCGTGCCTGCAACGTCGCCACGCGTTCCGGCAACTCCAGCATGCGCCGCAGCGCCGCGAGCGAAGCCGCGGCCACCGGCGGCGGCATCCCCACGCTGTACAGGAACCCGGGCGCCAGAAACTTCAGGTGCTCGACGAGCGCGGTTTCACCGGCGATATAGCCGCCACAGCCGGCCAGCGATTTGCTGAGCGTGCCCATCCAGATATCGACGGCATCGCCGGCGAGGCCGAAGTGCTCGCGAATCCCGCGCCCCGTCTTGCCCATCACGCCCATCGAATGTGCTTCGTCCACCATCAGGAAAGCCCGATGGCGGCGTTTGATGTCGACAAAGCGCGGCAGGTCGGGGTAGTCGCCGTCCATGCTGTAGATGCCTTCGAGCACGATCAGCACGCGCTCGAAATGGTGCCGCTGTTCTGTCAACAACCGTTCGAGCGCATCGGCGTCGTTGTGCGCGAACGAAAAGCGCTTCGCGCCGGAAAGCTGGATCCCCTGCAGCACGCTGTTGTGGATCAGCTCGTCGTGGATCACCAGATCGCGCGGTCCGAACAGATAGCCGATCGTGGTCACGTTGGCCGCATGGCCGCTCACGAACGTGATGGCGTCGTCGACGCCGTACAGATCGGCGAGCGCGCGTTCGAGCTCGCGGTGGATCGGGCGTTCGCCCGATACCAGGCGGCTTGCCGACACGGACGTGCCGTACCGGTCGATCGCGTCCTTGGCGGCCTGCGAGACAACCGGATCTCCCGACATGTCGAGGTAGTTGTAGCTGGCGTAATTGATGTACGTGTTGCCGGCGATGTCGGTCTGCGCGCCGGCAGTGCCTTCGTGCAGCTTGAAGAACGGGCTGCGCACGCCGAGCCGGACGGCGCCGTCGTTCATGATGCGCAACTGGCGGTAGCCCGGATACTGGTCGAAGCGCGTGTACGCTTCCGGCACGGACGAAGCCTTTTTCCGGCCCGCGACGGGCGAGGCCGCGGGCTGGTCGCGCCCGGCTTCGCGCAGCTTGCGTTCGAGTGCCTGCTGGATGAGCTTGTTCTTCAGGGCCGAGGTCAGGCCCGGCAGGCCAGTGGTCTTGGTCTTGCTCATGTCGTCGCGCCTATCGGATCATGCGTTGCGGCTTGTGGCCCGCTTCTTGTGCGGCCTTGATTTCGTCGGTGAATTCGGCAATCGCTTCGCTGGAAACATCCTCGGTGTGCTGGGCCACCACGTGGGCCACCTGCTGGGCGACGGTGTCGGGCTCGGCCGGCTCGTCGCCGCGCAGCACCTCGATCAGTCGCGTCGCCAGCTTGGTCAGGGTAGGGCTCTCGGATAGCGCCATGACCGGCAGCCGGACGCCGAAACGGCTTTCGAGCGCCACCACCAGTTCCACGCCCATCAGCGAGTCAAGCCCCATGTCGTAGACGGAGCGGTCGGGGTCGATCTTGTCGGCCGGCACGCGCAGGATCTCGCTCACCTCGTGCTTGATCATGTCGACCACCGCCGGGTGAAGTTCCTCGTCGTTCAGCGTGGCCAGCAATTCGGCGACGTCGTCGCTGCCGTCTTCGTCCTGGTGCGAGGTGGCCGCATCGCGCGCCACCCACGCGAACTTGGGCGTCTGCGCGCTGGGCAGGAAGCGGGCGAGCGAGCGCCAGTCGAGTTCGAGCACGCCGAGGTCGCCGGTGTTGGCGAGCAACATGTCCTCCAGTGCGTCGAGTGCCGTCGCGGCGGGAAGCGCGCTGCCGCCCATGCGGTTTTGCAGCGCGTCCTTGACCTTCTGGTTGCGCGCGAGGAAGCCCGCATCGGCAATCGCGCCCCAGCGCGGGCTCGTGGCGGGCAGGCCGCGCGCGCGCCGGTGGCGGGCGAGCGCTTCGAGCCAGCCGTTTGCGGCCACATAGTTCGATTGGCCGGGGTTGCCGAACAGCGTGGTGCCCGACGAATGGAACACGAAAAAGTCCAGCGGCAGCGCGCGGGTCAGCTCGTCGAGGTGCAGCGCGCCGATGATTTTGGGCGCCATCACGCGTTCGATCTGTGCGGCGGTTGCGCCACGCACGAGACCGTCGTCGATGACCATCGCGGCATGCACGATCCCGCGCAGCGGCGGCATCTGCGCATCCACGTGCGCGAGCAGTGCGGCGAGCGCCGCGCGGTCGGTCACGTCGCACGGCGCGGCATGCACGGCGACGCCGCGTTCGCGCAGCGCGGCGATCGCTTCCTGAGCCTCTTCCGACGCCGGGCCGCTGCGGCTCACGAGCACCAGATGGCGTGCGCCCTTGTCGGCGAGCCATTGCGCGGTGCGCAGGCCGAACCCGGAGAGGCCGCCGGTGACGAGGTAGCTGGCGTCGCCGCGCAACTGCAGTTCGCCGTCGGCCACGGCCGCTTGCGCCGGGGCGCTGGCGTGCAAGCCGCGACGATAGGTGATGACGATCTTGCCGATCTGGCGCGCCTGCTGCATGTGGCGGAACGCATCGACGATGTCGTTCGCGTCGAACGCGTGATACGGCAGCGGGCGCAGCACGCCTTCCTCGAACAGCGCCATCATCTCGCCGTACAGGCGCCGGGTCAGGTCGGGTCGCTTCGACATCAACTGGTCGGCGTCGATGCCGAAGTAGCTGATGTTGTTCCGGAACGGGCGCAACCCGATGCGCGTGTTCTCGTAGAAGTCGCGTTTGCCGAGTTCCAGGAACCGGCCGAACGGCTTCAGCGCGCGCAGGTTGCGGTTGATGGCTTCGCCCGCGAGCGAATTGAGCACGACGTCGACGCCTTCGCCATGGGTGGCCGCGAGGATTTCGTCGGCGAAGTCGAGCGAGCGCGAATCGTAGATGTGCTTCACGCCCATCAGGCGCAGGAAATCGCGTTTTTCGTCCGAGCCGGCGCTCGCGTGAATCTCCGCGCCGATCCATTGTGCGAACTGGATGGCCGCGATGCCGACACCGCCGGCGGCGCCATGGATCAGCACGCGTTCGCCGGGCTCGAGCCGGGCCAGGTGATGGAACGCGTAGTAGACGGTGAAGAACGTGCTCGGGATGGTGGCCGCGGCCTCGAACGACAGGCTGCGCGGAATGTGCGACAGCGCGCTCGACTGCGTCACGACGACGTTGCCGAAGCTGGCCGGCCCGAAGCCGACCACGGCGTCGCCCGGCTTGTATCCGGTGACCTTGCGGCCCACGCGCTCGACGACGCCGGAGAACTCGAGGCCCAGCGTCGGGCCGGCAAAGCCGTTTTCGATCGCTTCGTCGGACAACAGGCCGAGCGTGTACATCACGTCACGGAAATTCAGGCCGGTGGCCTCGACGCGGATTTGCAGCTCGTCCTCGCGCATGTCGGGCAGCGTATGGGCTTCCCAGCGCAGGTTGCGCAGCTGGCCCGGTACCTCGAAGCCGAGGCGCAGCGCGGTGTCCGTGGCGGATGCGGGCATCGCCGGCGCTTCGGGATGCGGGCGTGGGTTCTTGCGCAGGCGTGGCGCGTAACGCTCGCCTGACGCACCCAGCGCCACTTCCTGTTCGCCGTCCGGCCACAGCAGTTCGCGTGCGAGCGCTTCCAGTGGCAACGGGGCGGCCTGCGGCAGGTCGACGAGACGCACGTCGAAGCCGGCGGCCTCGTTGATCATCGTGCGGCCGTAGAGCCACAGCGAAGCGTCGTTCAGCGTCGCATATCCGTCGGTATGCGCGGCAGGCAGGAACGGCGCGGCGCCGGCGGTCAGCAGCCACAGCGTGGTCTTCAGGCCGGCGCGCTCGCTGGCCGACGCGAGCCCGGCGGCCAGCGAGCAGCGCTGCACCTGAGCCAGCAGCAGGCGTTGCGGATCGCCGGTGTCCAGGTTGGCGCCGCAGGCGAGGCCAGCAAGATGCACAATGCCGCGGATGTCGCCGAGCTCGGCTTGTGCGCGCTGGAGCAGCGCATCCAGCTGTTCGGGCGCGACGTCCGTCTCCACGCGCACCGGCAAGCGGCGGCGGTTCGACAGATAGTCGGCCAGCTTGCGTGCGGCGCCGGATTCGCCTGCCGTGTGCGCGTCGGCGAGAATCAGCCAGCCGCCTTGCGGCAGCTGCGGCTGCGCGACGGCGGGCGCTTCTACCGGCAGGCCGGCAGCGAGCAGATAGGGGCCGGACGCGCTTTCCGGCGCGAGTTCCAACGGTTCGTCGCAGTCGAGGCCGAACTGGGCCAGTTCGGTTTGCCAGTAGGCCGCGGTGCGTTGCGGGGTGCCGGACGTGCCGTCGGCGCGCTTGGTCCACCAAGCGGCGTTGCCGCCGAAGATGAAGTCCATCCACGCGGCGGGTTGCGTGCCCCACAGCAGCAGCGTGCCGCCGGGCTTCAGGCGGTTCGCGCCATATTGCAGCGCCTGCTGCGCGGCTTCCAGGCTGCCGAAGTCGCAATGGAAGATGATCAGGTCGGCGTCGCGGCTCGTGCTCGCCGCGCTTGGGTCGATCCGCTGGACCGACAGCTCGGGGCAGTGCTCGCGCAGGCGTTCCGCCTGTTCGAGCGCGGCGTCCTCGGTGCTTGCGTAGCCGAAGTCGGCGACGGCGAAATCCAGGCGGCGGCACAGGTCGGCTGCGACGCGCGATGCGCCGGCGCCGATTTCCAGAATGCCGATGCGCTGGTCGGGCGCGCGGGCAAGCAGTGCTTTCTCGAGATGGGCGCCCAGCGTGTCGGACAGCCGCCGGGTTGCCGTGTCGCCGAGCACGTAGTGCGCCAGTTCGACGGGCGAGATGTCGCGCGGGCAGATGTTCGCCCACTCGGTTTCGCCGCTCAGCAACGCCGGCAGGTGCAGGCCGATGCGGCCGGTCGCGTGCACCAGCGTGAAGTAGTCGGGGTATTCGCGCAGCAGGCTGTTCCAGATGTCGGCCGTGCTTGCGCCGTCATCCTGCGACGCGTCGATCTGCCAGTCCTGCGAATCGGGAAGTCGGCGCGCGTTGCGGCCGAGCAGCCAGTCGAGCAGCGGTGCCGCATGCGGTGCGGCATCGCGACAGGCGGTGAGCGCGCTCGCGTCGAGGTTGCCATTCGTCGACAACGTCAGCAGTGCCTCGGTGGCGTAGCGGTCGCACAGCGTTTCCAGCAGCGGATCGACTTCCTGCGCATAGCGTTCGAGCAGGCCGTCCGTCACGATGGCGCGGACCATCGCGCGCAGCGCAGGCTGCAGCGCATTGCGTCGCAGCGCGGGGCTCGCCTGTTGCGGGCTTTGCGGATGCGGGCTCGGAATCGCGGCGTAGTCGAGGAACGCGAGCGGCTCGGCTTGCGCCTTCGACAGCCGCACGCTACGGAAGCGCGCTTCGCTGATGGCCGCGATCTGCTGTCCTTGTTCGTCGAACAGCGCGAACTCGGCGGTGAGCGAATGCGGCGCGCGCTTCAACAGGCGCGCACGCACCCGATGCGGCGTGCCGAGACCCGCGCGCCAGCGCAGCCGGCCGATGCGGGTCGGCACGAACGCGACACCCTGGCCGAGCGACGGATCGTCCTTCAGCATCTCGATGATGAGCTGGAATGTGCAGTCGAGCAGCGCCGGGTGCAGCAGGCTGTGCGGCAGGCTCTCGGCGAGCGCTTGCGGCGCGTGCAGCACGGCCACCACGTCGCGCGGCGATTCGAGCCAGCCGTGCGACACCGCCTGGAAGGCCGGGCCGTAGTCCAGTTCGGCCGCGCGCGTCAGCGCGAGGTGCGTCGCGCCCGTGAAGTCGGGCTCGCGCGCGGGCAGCGCGGGCGCGGTTTCGGCCAGCTGCTGCCGATTCGCGCCCGACAGCAGGCGGCCGCTCGCGTGTACGGTCCACGGGTCGGTGCCGCCGACCTGCTTGCTGCGCAGCCGGAAGCGGCCGTCGCTGTCGTCGAGCGACAGTCGCGTGATCTTGCTCGGGGCGGCGGACAGCAGCAGCGGCGCATGAATTTCGAGCTCCTCGATGTCCGCGTTGTCGCCGGGGTGCCATTGCAGCGCGGCGGCGAGCGCGATTTCCGCGAAGCCGGAGCCCGGGAACACGGTCGCGTGGCCGACGACGTGATCGGCCAGCCACGGCTCGAGCTGCGTATCGAGCTGGTTTTCCCACGCCGGCTGCGTCTGCTGGCTCATCTTGTAGCCGAGCAGCCGATGCACGCGGCGGCGTCCGAGCTGGTTCAGCGATTCGGTCGTGACGGGGTGCCAGTAGCGCTCGCGCTGCCATGCGTACGACGGCAGTTCGGTGCGTGCCGCACCGGTCGGGAAGAAGTGGGCCCAGTCGACCGGCGCGCCGCTGATGAGAGTCTGGGCAACGGCGGCTTGCACGCGCTCTGGCGCGTCGTCGTTGCGACGGCCGGTCGGGATGCAGTGCCCGGTCTTGCCGTGATGCTTGAGCATCTCGTTGACGTAGCTGCGCAGCACCGGCGCGGGGCCGACTTCGATCAGCACGTTGCTGCCTTGCGCGACGAGGCTGTCGAGTGCCTGCTCGAAGCGTACCGGCACGCGGATGTTGCGCCACCAGTAATCGGCGTCGAGCGCCGCGCCGTCGAGCAGCGAGCCGGCCACGGTCGAGAAGAACGGCACGTTGCCGCGTTGCGGACGGATATGCGCGAGCGCCTGTTTGAGGGGGGCTTCGATCGGATCCATTGCGCTGCTGTGGAACGCGTAATCGAGATCGAGCTGCTTGTAGAAGACGCGCCGCTCGGCCAGCACGTGGCCGACCTGTTCCAGTGCGTCCACGGCGCCCGCGAGCGTCGCGCCCTTGATGCTGTTGTAGCCGGCGACGCACAGCGTGTGCCGAAGGCCGAGTTCGTCCAGCAGCGCGGCGGCGGCGAGGCCGTCCATGCCGACTGCCGCCATGCGTCCCTGGCCCTTCGTGCGCCCTTGCTGCTGGCTGCGGTGGTAGATCACCGTGATCGCATCGGCCAGCGTGAGCGCACCGCACGTCCAGGCGGCAGCGACTTCGCCGACGCTGTGGCCGGTGACGGCGGCAGGCTGCACGCCTTGCGCCGCGAGCATGCGTGTGATGCCGACCTGGATGGCGAAGAGGGCGGGTTGCGCGACTTCGGTGCGCTCGTAGACACCGCCCTGTGCTTCGCGCTCGAACAGCTCCTTGAGTGACCAGCCGGCGAGCCCGGTGAACAGGCGGTCGATCTCGGCCACCGACTCGGCGAACACGGGATGCGTGAGCAGCTTGCCGCCCATGCCGGCCCATTGCGAACCGTTGCCGGAATAGACGAATACCGGGCCCTGCGCGTCCCGCACGGCCACACCGTTGTGTACGGCCGGGTTTGATGCTTCGTCCGCGCCGATCTGGTCGAGCAGTTCCGCTACGCTGTCGTTGTCGGCGCCGAATACGACAGCACGCTTGTCGTGCCAGTCGCGGCGCAGCGCGGCTTCATAGGCGACGTCGTACAGCGCCGGCGCCCACGGGCCGCGCAGCGTGTCGGCGAGCTTGCGGGCATTGGCCTGCAGTGCTTCCGCGCTGCGGCCGCTCACGATCATCGGCACGGCGGCCGGCGGGTTCGGCAGCGCATGGGCAGCACGGCCGGTTTGCGTCGGCGTCTGCAGGATCACGTGCGCGTTCGCGCCGCCGAAACCGAACGAGTTCACGCCGATGGTCAGCGTGCCGGTCTCGCGCAGCGGATGCGGCTTGGTCACGACCGCGATGTTCCAGTCGTCGAAGCGGATGTTCGGGTTGAATTCCTGGATGCCGATCGTGGCCGGCACCACGCGATGCCGCAGGCTGTAGATGGCCTTGACCAGCCCAGCGACGCCCGATGCTGCTTCGAGGTGGCCAAGGTTGCTCTTGACCGAACCGATCGGCAACGGCGCGTCGGTGGGGCGTTGCTGGCCGAGCGCCTGCCCGATCGCACGGGTTTCGATCGGATCGCCCACCGGCGTTCCGGTGCCGTGCGCTTCCAGGTAATCGATGGCTTCAGGCGGAATGCCCGCCTCTTCGTAGGCCCGGCGCATCAGCGCGGTCTGCGCGTCGACGCTCGGCACGGTGAGGCCTGACTTGCGGCCGTCGGTGTTGACCGCGGTACCCGCCACGACGGCGAGGATCCGATCGCCATCGGCCACCGCCTGGTCGTAGTCCTTCAGCAGGAACAGGCCGCCGCCTTCCGAGCGCACGTAACCGTCGCCCGACGCGTCGAAGACCTTGCAGCGCCCGTTCGGCGACAGCATCGATGCCTTCGAGAAGGTGATGAAACCATAAGGATGCAGGTGCAGGCTGACGCCGCCCGCGATCGCGTGACTGATTTCGCCGTTGACGATCGCGCGGCACGCGAGGTGAAACGCCACCATCGCCGACGAGCACGCGGTATCGATGGCGAGGCTCGGGCCGCGCAGGTCGAAGACGTAAGACAGGCGGTTGGCGGCGATGCTGGCGGTGTTGCCGGTCGCCATCGACGCGTCGACCGTGGCGAGATCGTCGGCCATCCGGTACGAGTAGTCGGCGCTGGCGATGCCGACGAAGACGCCGCAATCGCTGCCGCGCAGCGACGACGGTTTGACGCCGGCGTTTTCGATGCTTTCCCAGCAGAGTTCCAGCAACAGCCGTTGCTGAGGATCCATCAGCGCGGCTTCGCGCGGCGAGATCCCGAAGAAGTCGGCGTCGAAGCCCGAGACATCGCCGATCGAACCGGCAGCGAATGTGTACGCGGTGCCCGGATGTTCCTTGGCCGGATGCAGGTACGCATCCTTTGACCATCTGGCAGCCTCGACTTCGGTCACGCAGTCCTTGCCGTTGAGCAGATCGCTCCAGTAGTGACGACTATCTGTTCCCGGAAATCGAAATGCCAATCCGACTAAAGCGACGCGTTTGCTCATGAGCTTCTTTTCTTTGTGACTGGCTGACTGTGTGTTTCCCTGTTAATGCGTGGAATTGCTAGATGGCCCGGATGTACGCGTATGGGAGTAGGAATTGCCGTGTCCGCCAGCCTTGGGACATGGGCGCGACCCGCGATTTTATCCCGAAAGCTGGCTGAAACGTAAATTCGCTCTTATTGTCCGCGAATCCTGGTCCGGTGCGCGACCTTGACAGACCGGGTTTCCGTTTGCCGACACTGATTCGCAGGACGTTATGTTTTGCTCACAACCTTACTGATTGTCTGCAAGTGGGGCGCAGACGTGCTCGACGGGATGAAGGCAATGTTACGCCAGTAATATTTGCTTTTCCGAGATGGCGGTGATACTGCAAACGGGCGTTTTCATCTCTTGCTCCGAAGTATTTTTCGGTGTATCGGAATCATGTATGAGGATTTAAAGTACCGCACGGGTCCGCGTATTTCGAGGCGGTGTTCAGCAGGAAAGAAGGGGTAATGGCTTGACAAGAACTAGTATGTTTTAACCGCCTTCAGGCCGCCGGTTGCATGACGGCGGGAATAAGATTGCCGCCGCGCTTCTGGAAGCACGGCGGCGGCTGGCGTTACATCCCGTTCATGCACAGCTCGAGCGCAGCTTCCCAATGCGGCGCGCGCACGCCGAAGTGCTCGGCCAGTTTCTCGTTCGACATCCGCGAATTGGCCGGGCGGCTGGCGGGTGTCGGATAGGCGCTGGCGGGAATCGGCATGACCGCAGGCTTCCTTGGTAGATTCGAGAGACGGAAAATCGCCTCGGCGAAGCCGTGCCACGAAGTCGAACCCGCCGCGCACAGGTGATAGATGCCTGAATGCGCGTTCCACCATGCTTCCCGACCGGCCGCGCCGGCGGCGGCGGCCTGTGCGACGACATGGGCGGTCAGCGTTGCGATCGTGTTCGACCAAGTCGGCGCACCGATCTGGTCCGCGACGATCTTCAGTTCGTCGCGCTCGGCGCCCAGGCGCAGCATCGTCAGCAGAAAGTTCTTGCCGCGCGCGCCGTACACCCAGCTCGTGCGGAAGATCAGATGCGCGCAGCCGGCGGCCGCGATCGCCTGTTCGCCCGCGAGCTTGGTCTTGCCATAGACGTTTTGCGGATCGACGGGATCGTCCTCGACGTACGGGCCGTCCTTCGTCCCGGCAAAGACGTAATCGGTCGAGTAGTGAATCAGCGCCGCGCCGATGCGCTTCGCCTCTTCGGCCAGCACCGCGGGCGCCTCGGCGTTCAGGCGCGTGGCAAGCGCGACGTCGGTCTGCGCCTGATCCACCGCCGTGTACGCGGCCGGATTCACGATCAGGTCGGGCTTCACTTCACGCACGACCTCGCGCACCTGGTCGAGGCGCGACAGGTCGAGCCGGTTGCGGTCGAGCGCGACCACGTTACCGAGCCCTTGCAGCGTGCGCGCCAGCTCGAATCCCACCTGGCCGTTGATTCCGGTGAGCAGGATGGTTCGCGGTTCGGGCGTTTGCACGGCGGCCCTCACTGGAAGCACTCGGCTTCGGCGAGCCGCTTGCCCGCCGCGTCTTTCGCGGCCAGCAGCGGTTCGCCGTCAAGCGGCCATTCGATGCCGATCTCCGGATCGTTCCACAGCAGGCTGCGCTCGTGCTCCGGGAACCAGTAGTCGGTGGTTTTGTAGAGGAATTGTGCGGACTCCGACAGCACCACGAAGCCGTGCGCGAAGCCGGGCGGCACCCACAGCTGGCGATGGTTGTCGGCCGACAGCGTCACACCGACCCATTTGCCGAAATTCGGCGAACTGCGCCGGATGTCGACTGCGACGTCGAACACCTCGCCTTCGACCACGCGCACGAGCTTGCCCTGCGCGTGCTCGATCTGGTAGTGGAGCCCGCGCAGCACACCCTTCGCGGAACGCGAGTGGTTGTCCTGGACGAACTCGACGTCGGCCTCGACGAGCGCCGCGAATTCGCGCCCGTTGAAGCTCTCGTAGAAATAGCCACGCGCGTCGCCGAATACTTTCGGCTCGACGATCTTGACTTCGGGGAGCGCCGTAGCAGTTACCGTGATGGCCATGCAACCTGATCCGTAAGAATGTTCAGCAAATATTTGCCGTAGCCGTTTTTCGACAGCGGCTGCGCGAGCTTCTGTACCTGTTCGGCATCGATCCAGTGCCTGCGGTACGCGATCTCCTCGGGGCAGGCGACGACCAGACCTTGCCGCTTCTGCAGCGTCGCGATGAAGCTGGCGGCCTCGATCAGCGAATCGTGGGTGCCGGTGTCGAGCCATGCATAGCCGCGGCCCATGATCTCGACGTTCAACGCGCCGTCGGCGAGATAGCGGGAATTGACGTCGGTGATTTCGAGTTCGCCGCGCGGCGACGGCTCGATGTCGGCTGCGATGTCGCACACGCGGTTGTCGTAGAAGTAGAGGCCGGTCACGGCGTAGTGCGAACGCGGCTTGGCCGGCTTCTCTTCGATCGATACGGCACGGAAGTGCTGGTCGAACTCGACGACGCCGTAACGCTCCGGATCGTGTACGTGATAGGCGAACACCGTTGCGCCCGCGTCCTGCGCGTCTGCGTGCTCGAGCTGCTTGGCCAGGTCGTGACCATAGAAGATGTTGTCGCCGAGGATAAGCGCCGACGGGTCGTTGCCCACGAATTCGCGGCCGATGACGAACGCCTGCGCAAGACCGTCCGGTGACGGCTGCACCGCATACCGGATGTTCATCCCCCACTGGCTACCGTCGCCGAGCATGGCTTCGAAGCGCGGGGTGTCCTGCGGCGTCGAGATGATCAGCACGTCGCGAATGCCCGCTACCATCAGCGTCGACAGCGGGTAATAGATCATCGGCTTGTCGTAGACAGGAAGCAACTGCTTCGAGACCGAATGCGTGATCGGATAGAGCCGTGTGCCGGAACCGCCGGCGAGAATGATGCCCTTGCGCGCCATGTCCGTTCCCCTTACGCGCGGTGCGCGTAGTTCGTTGCGACCCACTTGCGGTACTCGCCCGAAGCGACTTCGTCGACCCATTCCTGATGGTCGAGATACCAGCGCACCGTTTTCGCGAGACCGGTTTCGAACGTTTCGGCGGGCTTCCAGCCGAGTTCGCGCTCGAGCTTGCGCGCATCGATCGCGTAGCGTCGGTCATGGCCCGGCCGGTCGGTCACGTAAGTGATCTGGTCGCGGTACGAGCCCGCCGATTTCGGTCGCAGTTCGTCCAGCAGGTCGCACAGCGTGTGCACGACCTCGAGATTCGTTTTCTCGTTCCACCCGCCGATGTTGTACGTTTCGCCGGTCTGGCCGCGCGCGAGCACCTCGCGGATCGCACTGCAGTGGTCGCCGACATACAGCCAGTCTCGTACGTTCTGGCCATCGCCATACACGGGCAGCGGCTTGCCGGCGAGCGCGTTGGCGATCATCAGCGGAATGAGCTTCTCGGGGAACTGGTACTGGCCATAGTTGTTCGAGCAGTTCGTGGTCAGCGTCGGCAGGCCGTACGTATGCTGATACGCGCGCACGAGATGATCGGAACCGGCCTTGGTCGCCGAATAGGGGCTGTTCGGTGCGTACGGAGTCGTTTCGGAGAATTGCGGATCGGTAGGCGACAGCGAACCGAATACTTCGTCCGTGGAAACGTGCAGAAAACGGAATGCGGCCTTGTCCGCCTCCGGCAGCGTATTCCAGTACTGGCGTGCGGCTTCGAGCAGCGTAAATGTCCCGACGACATTGGTCTGAACAAAATCCGCCGGCCCGTGAATCGAGCGATCGACGTGGCTTTCCGCAGCGAAATGCAGGACCGCCCGAGGCTTGTATTCCGCGAACAGCGCGTCGAGTGCTGCACGGTCGCAGATATCGGCGTGCGCGAACACGTGCTTCGGGTTTCCGTGCAGCGATTTTAGCGTTCCGAGATTGCCCGCATAGGTCAATTTGTCGACGTTCAGAACCGATTCGTCCGATTGACGCAGCCAGTCAAGCACAAAGTTGGCACCGATAAAGCCGGCGCCACCTGTAACCAATATCATGTAGCCTCTCTCATTACGTTAATGGCAGTGAATCCTGCCTTGTTCTCGTTCGCGCGCTGCCCTCGGTTGACGCGCGTTGAAGAATATCAAGAAATCGTGCGAGCCTGGCGGACCTGGCGGGCTGGATTGCACGCATATTCTAGGATATTCCTCGGGGGCGACGCATGTGCCAACCGGACAGTCTGCGTTGAAAGACTATTAATTCTCTATAACGCGGGACCCGGCCGGTGCCGGTTGCGTACGGGGTATCACGATTTCCCGTGCTCTTGCGGGGAATTCATCAGACATGCAATCTCGCGCAAACATTTGCGCGAACCGCAGCAAAGAAACGGCAAGCGGGAGTTGATGTCGAATGCGGTGATGGTTTTTGCGATACTTGAAATCGGCGGTAACTATACCATGCTCGATTCAGTCGGTGCGAATCACTCGTTTTATATCGTGATTTAGTATTGCCGTGTCTTTGCTTTGCCGTCACGGCTGGTGGTGCCGTGGTCGTTGGCACGCCTGTCAGTTTATTCGCTAAATCCGGTTTGATTCGGACACATTTCGCCGTGGCGGCAGGAGTTGAAACGCAGCTTCAACCTACTTATGCCGCGGATTGAACGGCCGCTGCTGCACATCCGCCCCCTGCGCGACGATCGCCATGCTTTCCGGCACTTCCTCCCATGCGCCGCGCAAGTCGACGAGCGGCTCCGACACGACCATGAACGCGTCGTCGCCCGCTTCCGCGATGCGCGGATTGTGCGGATAGAGTTCGTGCAGATGCTTGAACGACGTGCTGTGGAACAGCGAGCGCGATTGCCGTTCGCTCGAGTAGCGCACCGCGATGATCCGCTCACCGTCCGTCGCGCAGATCGTCATGTTGAGCGGCTCGGCTACGCGGTATCGCGCGGCGGTTTCCTCGACCATGCCGACCATCCGCTCGAGCGCCGGCAGCGGCGTCTGCTCCAGGCCGAAGGTCAGCGCGAGACGGAACATCAGCTCGGAGTCGGTCGTCCCTTCGATCGTCGGGAACAGTGCCGGGTCGACCTTCATCGTCAGGTCGCGGCGCAGCTTGTGGAAATCGCGAATCAGCCCGTTGTGCGCGAACAGCCAGCGGCCGTGGCGGAACGGATGGCAGTTGGTTTCCTGGACGGGCGTGTCGGTTGCTGCGCGGATATGTGCGATGAACATCCGCGAGCGGATCGCGCGCGCGGCTTCGCGTAGGTTGCGGTCGTTCCATGCGGGATGCACGGAGCGATAGCGGAACGGCAGTTCCTCGGGGCGGCCGTACCAGCCGATGCCGAACCCGTCGCCGTTGGTGGTCGTGGCGCCCAGCTCCGAATGCAGGCTCTGGTCGATCAGCGAATGCTTCGCGCGAAACAGGACGGTCTCGAGATGGATCGGATTACCCGTATAGGCGAGCCAGCGGCACATGGAGCGCTCCTTCGCGATGAATCTTCTCGCGCATGGTAGCCGACTTCGCGGCGCCGGCGTATGCGACCGCGGCGCGTCCGCCGGCTGGCCGGCTGCGCCGGCGATCGTCCGCGAAGGATGCGGCGGGCGCCGCACCCTTCAGGTGCGCGTCACTCGCCGAGCGCGTCCATCACGCGGGCCGAATAGACGAGCGCCGCGCCCGCATTCAGCGCGATCGCGACGCCGAGCGCCTCGGCCACTTCCTCCTTGGTTGCGCCATGCTTCGTGGCTTCGGCCGTGTGCACTGCGATACAGCCGTCGCAGCGCGTCGTGACGGCCACTGCGAGCGCGATCAGTTCGCGCGTCTTCGCGTCGAGATGGCCTGTCTTGGCGCCGGCGCCGGACAGCGCCTTGTAGCCGGCCAGCGTGTCGGGCGAGAGCTTCGCGATGTCGCCGATGCGCGTCGAGAGTTCCTTCCGGTATTCGTTCCAGTTCAGCATGATGCGTCCTTTCGAGAAGAGGTGGATCAGGCGGCGGATGCCGCGATCTCGGGCGATGCAGGACTTATTCTGAGCGTTCGCGCTGAGGGTTTCGATACGCTAGAGTGTCAATTTTTAGCGCAAACGTCTCATGGACGCATTGAGTCAACTGTTGTCGCTGGGCCGCAGCCATGTCGAGCTCGATGTGCGCTGCCTGCTCGACGGCCCGTTCGCGATGCCGCACGATCCGTTGCCGCCCGGCGAGGCGGCGTTTCACCTGCTGCTGTCCGGAACGTGCCGGCTGCGCACGGCCGACGGGCGCACGCTGCGGCTGGCCGACGGCGACTTCGTGCTGCTGCCGGCGGGCGACGCGCACGATTTGTCCGATGTCGGGGGTGGCGGCGCGCGGCCGCCGGTCGCGTCGCTGCGCGAGCCGGGCGTGGCCGGCGGTGAGGTGCTGCCGGTCAAGTCGAATCGCGATCCCGCGGATCCGGCCGATGCGAGCGTCGACCTGCTTTGCGGGCGCTTCATTTATGCGCGCGGCGCCGGTGAATTGCTGATGCGTACGTTACCGCGCGTGCTGCATGTCGGGCTGCGCGCGGCGTCGGGGCCCGCGTCGCTGCAACTGCTGACGAGCGTGCTGCGTGCCGAGGCATCGAGCGCGCAGCCGGGTGCGCGCGCGATCGTGAATGCGCTGGGGCAGGCATTGCTCGCCTACGCGTTGCGTGCGTACGGCCGCGATGCGCGCGTGCCGGCCGGCTGGCTCGCGCTGGCTGCCGATGCGCGGCTCGGCCCGTCGGTCCAGGCAGTGCTGCAGGCGCCGGCGCAAGCGTGGACGGTCGAATCGCTCGGCGCGGCATCCGCGATGTCGCGCGCGACCTATGCGCGGCATTTCCGCGAGAAGGCCGGGATGAGCGTCGGCGCGTTCGTCGCGCAGATTCGGATGATGCATGCATGCGCGCTGCTGCAGGACACGCAGCGCGGCCAGGCGGAGATCGGGCAGGCGGTTGGCTATCAGTCCGAGGCGGCATTCGGCAAGGCGTTTCGTGCGGTGCTCGGCACGACGCCGGGGCGCTGGCGGCGCGCACAGCGCGGCACGTAAGACCAGCAGTGCGATCGTCGCGTGGTGCGGCAAAGCGGCTACCACGCGCGAAACGTATTCCAACGAACGCGATTCCGAACAAGACACGACAAGCAAGAGAGGGCAAATGCAATGAACCGGACCACTATCCAGCAGCCGTCGTACGCATTCGTCGCGTCGTCGTGGGCCGCACTGATCGCCGGTTTCGCGGCATTCCTGATCGGACATGTGAACGCCGGCGTGCTGCTCAACGAGAAGAGCGGCTACTTCACCGTGCTCGCGTTCGGTCTGTATGCGGCGATCTCGCTGCAGCAGAGCGTGCGGGATAGCGCGGAAGCCATTCCCGTCACCGACATCTACTACGGGATCAGCTGGGTCGCGCTGTTGCTTGCGATCGCGCTGCTGGTCGTCGGCCTCTTCAATGCGACGCTGCAACTGGGCGAGAAGGGCTTCTACGCGATGTCATTCGTGCTCGCGCTGTTCGGTGCTGTGACCGTGCAGAAGAATACGCGCGACATGCAGAGCGCCAGGCCGCGCTTCACCGACGCGGATTCCGCGCCGTCCGTGATGGAATGAGCCCACGCGCGACGACGGTAGCCGCGATCTGAAAGCGTCGGCAGCACAGCTGGCTTCCCATCCTCCGTTTCATCAGCGCCGCCGCGCGTGACGATGGAGACACTCCGGGTGCCAGACGATATGCAACCGCGCACGAGAGGTGCGCACCCGCCACGATCCGTGGAGAGCTGGGGCGTGCTCGTGCGGGAGGCCCTAGCAAGAGCGAAGACTGGCGATAGCTTTAAGCGTCTTGCGCGGGTGCTGTCGGGCCAGGCCATGCCGCATGCGCAACTCGCGCAATGGATCATCGCGCACGACGGGTTGCCCGCAGACGCATGCGCGCAAATCGCCGTGCTCGCCGGCCGCTCGATCGACTTCATAGAGATCGACGCGAGCACCGGCGACTACGATCGACTATTCGCTTGCACCATTTGGTGCGCGACGACGGCGTCACCAGCGCCGCGATATCCGGCGTGCACCGCTCGAGCTCAATTAGATGTCCATGTCGAACGATGGCGGGCAATGCTCATTTGATTGCAAACCCGGGCTGTATGCCGCGTGCGCCCGATTGACTGAATGGTCGCGCTGTGGCGCCGGGCAGCGATGTTGCGGGGTGTGCACGGGACTCAACGCTCGGATGGGCATGCGTGACACAAAATTTGTTATGTCGATTGCCATTGCTCGATCCTCGGGGACGTTGGAATGGGCTAGTGCGTGTGCGATTTCGTGCCAGGTGCTTAAGGTGTCGAGATGTGCCTCCCATAGAACCCGACGTGTCTCTTCGTTGATCACTGGCGAGTAAAAGCGGAGAGGAATGCCTTGTGCTGCCATCCAAATAGCGGCTTGTTTCGGAAAGCGTTGAGTTTGGCCGCGCACTATTCTGGGTGTCGCGTTCGCGTCGACGCCATTTTCTCGCAATTGCCGCGCGAAGGATTCTCGCCACTGATGCAAATCCTGTTTGCGCGGATTGAGACGCTGTCCGTCAGGACCACGTATATGGATACTTAGGTGTACATGAGGATGTGCTTCATCATCGTGTACCGCGAAGACGTATGGCCGCCCATCGCCGAAAGTCTCGTGTGCAAATGCTCTCGCCGCATCCCCAACGGCTCGGCGATTTGTACCGGGAGGCAT